>CAIYHO010000166.1 GCA_903925955.1 uncultured Chloroflexota bacterium | reverse complement strand
TCACTGCGTCAACCGCATCCGCCATTTGGCCCGCAAACGGCGGGCGCCGAAAGGTCAGCCGGTATGCTCTCGGGCGCCGACAGCGGTCCGTACCCGCAGCCGCGGCGTGGAGGTGAGCGTGGCGGAGCTGCAGAGCGCGCGAGCGGCCAGATGGGCAACGGTGGTGGTCTTCGCCACGCAGGGCCTCCTGTTTGCCTCGTGGACCGCGCACATCCCGCTTGTCAAAGCGGCACTCCACATGGGCGACGCCGATCTGGGCATGGCCCTGTTTGGCGCCCCTATCGGCTCGCTTGCCGCGATGCTCGCCACCGGCTGGCTGCTGCCGCGGCTGGGTAGCCGCCGGATGGTGCAGCTGTGCCTGCTGGGCTACTGCGCCACCGGCTGGACCGTGGGCCTGGCGAACTCCCAGCTCACACTGTTTGCGGCGCTGGTCCTCTGGGGCGCGTTTCAGGGCTCGCTTGACGTCTCCATGAACGCGCAGGCCGTGTTTGTGGAGCGCCAGATGGGCAAGCCCATCATGTCCGGCTTCCATGCCACGTGGAGCCTCGGCGCGTTTGTGGGCGTGGCCATTGGCGCAGTCGCCGTGGCGGTGGGCATCCCGCTGGCGATCCAGCTTGTGGGCCTGGGGGTGGCTGTCGCCGCGTCCGCCGGTCTCGCCACGCGGGTCATGGTGCAGGATCCGCCGCACCACGAGGATGGCCCAGCCGCCACGGGGCTCCAAGCCTGGCTGCATCCGGTGGTGCTTGCCCTGGGCGCCATCGTGCTCGCGGGCATGCTCTGTGAGGGCGCTGTGGCGGACTGGTCCGCCGTCTACCTCCACGAGTCGCTTGGTGCGGCCCCTAGTTTTGCCGCTCTCGCGTACGCCGCGTATTCGGCGGTCATGGTTGCGCAGCGGCTCGCCGGCGACCGGCTCCTGGCGAGGTTCGCCCCCCGCACCATCCTGCCCATCCTGGCCGCCATCGCCACCGCTGGCATGGTTGCGGCGCTGGTCGTTGGCAACCCGCTGGTGTCTCTGGTGGGCTTCGCTGCCCTGGGCCTTGGCGTGGCGCTGGTGATCCCGGCGGCGTTCACCGCGGCCGGGCGTCTGCCCGGGATCCACGCGGGCGCGGCCGTCGCGGCGGTGTCGGCCATCGGCTGGCTCGGCTTCGTGGCCGGGCCGCCCCTGATTGGCCACATTGCGGAAGCCGTCACGCTGCCGGTGGCGCTGGGGCTCCTGCCGCTGATGACCTGCGTGATGGCGATCACCGTGCGCAGGTCGCGTCTCTTTGCTCCCGTTGCGCCAGTAGGGGCCTGATCAACGCGCCCCTTGCTGGCAAGAAGAGGGCCCAATTCGGTCGCGTGTCAGACGGCGAGACGCTCCTTGTCGTCCGGTGGCACTGCCACACCCCCCGAACAGTCCCTTATCGAGCGCAGGCGCCGAGGGTAGGCTCAGGCAGGTGCGCACCAACAGGTGCGTCGATGCAGACGTGGCGGCGAAGGGTCGGCGCGCCGGGCGCGCGATGAGGGACCCCGATGACCGCCGACACCCTAGTCCTCGAAGCGGATCCCACGTTTCGGGTGCCGGTGGAGCCGCCGCAGATCACCAGCCGTCGAGGCGTTGCGGCGATCCTCGTGATCACCTTTGGCAGCGGGTTCGCCACGCTGATGTCGCCCTTGGTGGGGCTCCCGGTCTACATCGAGCGGCTTGACCCGGCGGGCAAGGCCGGAACGCTGGGTCTGGCCTTGGGCCTGGCGGCGGTTGCGCTGCTGATTTGCATCCCCATCTTTGGCGCCCTCAGCGACCACACGACCAGTCGTCTCGGCATGCGCCGGCCCGGCTTGATTGGCGGGACGCTGGTGGTGTGTGCCGGCCTGCTTGTTGAGGGGCTTGCCACCAGCACCGCGCTCCTGACGGTTGGCTTTGTCGTCGCGTCCATCGGCCAGGCGATCTATGTTGGCTCCTACGCCGCCCTGATCCCAGACCATGTCGCGCCGATACGGCGTGGCCGTGTGCTTGGGTTCCAGAGCCTCATCTACGTGCTTGCAGGCGTTGCCGCTGCCGAACTCGGCGCGAAGCTCCTCGACCACCAACTTGTTCTCTTCGGCGTGGGCGGCCTGGTCATGCTCGTGACAACCGGCATCGCCGTGGTGCTGTTGCAGGACCGCGTCCTCGAGAAGGGCCCGGAGCACCAGAGCCTGCGGCTGTCGTCGCTCCTCGACGGGTTCCGCTTCAGCCCCAAGTCCGTGCCCAACTACTCGTGGGTGTGGCTCAGCCGCTTCGTCATCACGCTTGGCTACACCTTTGGCGGCTTCTCCATCTACTTCATGACCGATGAACTCCGGGTGGCGGACGCGGATCTGCCCGGCATGATCTCCCTCTCCGTCCTTGTCGCGCTGCTCGGGACGGTCACCGGCACCATCCTTGGCGGCTTCCTCGCCGACAACCTGCGGCGCCTGCCCAAGCTGGTGATCATCGTGAGCGTGATCTTCGCCGTTGGCGGACTGCTGGCCGCGGCCTCATCGTCCATCCTGGTGTTCATGGTTGCCCTGGGCATCATCGCCTTCGCCACAGGGGCGTTCCTGCCCATCGACGGGGCGCTGGTCATGGCCGTCCTGCCCGGCAGCCGGGCGGAGACCGGCAAGTACATGTCCGTCATCGCTATCGCAGAGCAGCTGCCCCGGGCGATTGGCCCGCTGCTGGTGCCGGGTGTCATCGCCCTGAGCGCAGTCGTCTCCGTGGGCGGATACCGCGTGCTCTACATCCTGCTGGGCATCGTCGTGGTCGCCGGCGGCCTGGTCGTGCGCAACGTGAAGAACATCGGGTAGGGCTGCGGCGGGGAGCGCCTGCGCCTCGACAGCGCGGGCCGCCCCAGGTATTGCACTCGCTCCAACGGCCGGGCCACAACCAGCGGCGTTTCGCGCCCCGCTACTGGATGCTGGCCCCGGGGCCGGGTTCGCGGCCGCGATCGGTCATCCGGGTGAGCATCAACGCCACGCGCGCACGCCTTGCGTGGGCTTCCGGCTTCGCTCGCCCGGCAACGATCCCGTCGCGCTCGAGGCTCGCGATCTCGTCCGTGTCGAACCCGACGTTTCGGAGCACTTCGTGCGTGTGCTGGCCGAGGTCTGGGGCGGCGGACGCGGCACCCTGTCCGCCCGCGCCCAGGCCAAGTCCCCGGGCGATGAGGTGCGGGTCGAGCCCAACCTCGGGCGGCTCATTGACCGGCGCTACGCATGCGTTCTCGTCCAAGTGCTGGAGCCAGTCTGCCCGGGAGCGCGTGGCCAGGGTTGCGGCGACATCCGGGATTGCCGTTGGGTCGAACTGGCGCTCGACGAGGTCCACGCGACCGATCCCCCGGCACAGAGCAAACCAGAATGGCGGCTCGAGCGCGCCGACCGCGAGGTACTTGGCATCGGCCGTCGCATAGACGGCGTAGCACGGGAAGGCGCCCGAAAGCGCCGATGGTGCGGCATTTGGGCCGTCCGCCGTGTGGGCGGCGTCGCCGAGCGAGCCGCGCATCGCCGCGACCGCATCGAGGATCGACACGTCAAGGGTTGCGCCTTCCCCGGTGCGCTCGCGCCGGAGCAGGGCGGCGACGATCTGGAGCGCGGCGGCGTTCGCGCCCGCCAGATCGGCAATCTGGATCCTGGGCGGCACCGGCCTAGACCCCATCGGGCCAAGGAGCGTGAGCAGGCCGCCGAGGGCCAGGTAGTTGAGGTCGTGGGCCGGGCGGTGGCGGTACGGGCCGGTCTGGCCGAAACCCGAGATGGAGCAATACACAAGTCTCGGGTTGGCGGCGCGGACGTCATCCGGACCAAGACCGCGGGCGGCAAGTTGGCCGGGGATCGACGACTCGAGGAAGACATCGGCCGATGCCGCCAGGCGCAGGACGATGTCGCGGCCGCGCGGCAGTCTGTGGTTGACCGCGACACTGCGCTTGCCGCAGTTCAGCGCCTCGAAGATGCCACCGAAGCCAAGCTCGGCTGGTGCCATCCGAGCGTAGTCGCCGGCGAGCGGCGTCTCAATCTTGATGACCTCGGCCCCGAGGCCGGACAGGATCTGCGAGCACCACGGGCCCGGGATGAGGCGGGACATGTCCACGACGCGCATCCCGGCGAGCGGTCGCAGGTCGGTTGCAGAATCCGCGCGCTCGGTCGCAGGTCCGCTGTCGCGAGCGTTTGTCATCCGTCTGTCCCCCTCTGCTCAACCCGCCGCCACTTCGACACACACCAGGCCGCGACCAAGCGTACAACGCTCATCTGGCCGAATCATCGCTGTGGCGGCATCCCTGCTCGTGCTGCTTGTCGCTCGCCTCAGTACTCGCCCTTGATCACGAAGTACGAGCCGCGGATGGTCCCCGCCAGCTTCGACTTCTGGCGCACGAACTTGAACTTCGGGGCCAGCTCGTCCGGGATCTCCATCCCGTCGGAGAGCTTGAAGCCCACGGCGCGCTTGCCGGCGTCCTCAAGCGTGTAGAGCACGTTGACCGACAGGCCGCTCTCGTAGAACACGTAGGTCCAGCGGGTGCCCTCGACCACGAACTCCGTCGCCTCGAGCGGGCGGGACGCGAAGACGATGCCGCGCTCGTCCCGGAGGATGCGGGCGACGTACTCAACCAGCGCTGGGGCCGGCGCCTCGTCGGCCGGCTCCGTCGTGAAGTCGTGGCCGTACTTGCCCTTGAAGTAGCGCGCCTCATTCGCCCGGAGTCCGGCGAGCGCGTCCGCCACCGGCGACGACTCCAGACCGATGGTCGAGACGCTTGCGAAATCCACCACGTAGGACATGGGACGCTCCTCTCGACTTGGCGCGACACCGCATGGGATCTGGGGCCGGGACGCAGTATGGCCGCGGTGTGTGATTGCTGCTGCAACGGCCCGCGCGGCTTGCGCGTCGCTGGTCGATGTGTGTATATATGCGGTACACAACTAAGTTGTGTACCATACAACCCAATGACAGCTGAGTCCTTCGTCTTCTCCCTCTCCTTCACCACGAACCGCGGCGTGACCATGCGGACCGTGAAGCAATTCGCGCCCAGGACAAAGCCTGAGACCATCCGCGCGGATATCGACGCGCTGCTCCCCGCGGCTGTCCGGTGACCGAGGAGCGGGCGCGCCTGGAGGTACTCGAGGATTCGGCGCTCCTGCTGGACAACCAGCTCTGCTTCCTGGTTGGCCGTCTTCACCGCGCGCTCAACGACCGCTATCGGCCCATCCTGGGCGCGCTCGGGCTGACCTACCCGCAGTACCTCGCGATGCTGGTTCTCTGGGAGGAGCAGTCAGCCAGCGTTGGGCATCTCGGCGAACGACTGTGGCTTGACAGCGGGACCCTCTCGCCGCTGCTGAAGCGTCTCGAGACCGCCGGTCTCATCACGCGGACGCGCTCAGCAGATGACGAGCGCTCGGTCCGCAT
>CAIYHO010000165.1 GCA_903925955.1 uncultured Chloroflexota bacterium | reverse complement strand
CGTGCGGCCCACCTCCTCAAAGTCGTTGTGCTTGCCGGCCACCCGCAGGACACGCTGGTAGTCCACCGCACGCACGTAGTCGCGCTTCTCTACGCCGGTGAGGGCGTCCTTGAACTGGACCATGCCCGAGTTGGTAAACAGCAGCGTCTGATCCCCGCCAGGCACGAGGCTTGCGCTTGGCACGACCGTGTGGCCACGCTCCGCGAAGTAGTCAACAAAGCGGGCGCGGATGGTGGCCGCGGTGAGGAACGGGACGGCGTTGGGAGTCGGATCGGAGGTGGACATCTCCCCAATGGTACCCAACGGCGTACCGGCGGTCCGAGCGAGCCGGTGCGGAGCCGAGACGCCGGTCTCAGCCCCGGTCACGGTCCTTGCGGCGGCGGCGAACCAGTTGACCGCCCGCGACCACTGCGCCCACCACCGCGCCCGCGATCAGACCCGTGAGAAAGCGGCGTGACCCGCGGGTTTCGCCACCCAACAGGTCGGCAAGGTCGGCAAGGCCCCCCAGCGGCCGTGGTCCGGTGGGGATCCGCGGCGGGGCCGTTTCCGGATCAAGGTCATTCACGGCCGCGGCTCCCGCCCAGCCGGGCCCAAGGTTGCAAGGATGGCGACGATGCCGATGCCGATGCCAGCCGTGAAGACGGCCGGCAGCAGCGGAAAGTCCCCGAGGGCAAGGAACCGGATCCCCAACTTGGCGCCCAGCCACGCGCCCGCCCACGCTCCAAGGACCGCCGCCGCATAGATCAGCGGGAGGCGGCTCCCCGCGTTGCCCCGCAACAGCACGTACGCGGCGGTGCACGCGAGACCAACCAGGAGCGCGATGGGCAGCCCGGGATCGACGCTCATGCCGACGTACCCGCGAGCGCCGGGTGAACCGGGGCCGAGACCGCGGATGCCGCAGACGCGCGATCGACGATGCGGCCGCCGCCCAGACAGACATCGCCGTCATAGAGCACGGCCGCCTGACCGGGCGCCACAGCCCAAACCGGCGCGTCCGTATCAATCAGCCAGCGGTCGGCGTTGTCGGGGTCGCGCCTGACGGTGGCCGGAACCAGCGTGCCGCGATGACGGATCCGCACTGTGGCACGCGCCGGCGCCTCGACGACGTCACCGGCAATGAAGCTCACAGCTTCCACAGCAATTGACCGTGTCTCCAGATCCTCGCGGCGGCCCAACTGCACAAGGTTTGCGGGAGCATCAATCCGTGCCACAAACCGTGCCTCGCCAAGTGCCACGCCCAGCCCCTTGCGCTGGCCCACCGTGAACCCCGCAGCCCCGCCGTGCTGCGCGACGGTGCGCCCGTCCACGTCAACCAGCGGACCCGCCTCGGGCTGCCAGCCGCCGCGCGACCGGAGTTCCTCGCGGTAGTCGCCGCCGGGGACAAAGCAGATCTCCTGGCTCTCGGGCTTGTCCGCCGTCCCCAGACCAAGACCGCGCGCAATCTCGCGGACCTGCGGCTTGAGCAACTCGCCAAGCGGAAAGCGGCTTCCCAGCAGCTGGTCCTGCCGCAGACCGTAGAGGAAGTACGTCTGGTCCTTTGCCGTGTCAGCGGCAATCGCCAGGCGCGCAACCGGGCCGTCCGGCGTCTCCTCCACAAGGCGGCGCGCGTAGTGACCGGTGGCCACTGCCTCGCAGTCATACAGCCGGCGGGCGCGGCCCAGCAGCGTCCCAAACTTCACCAGCGTGTTGCACTCGATGCACGGGCTTGGCGTTCGGCCGGCCACATAGTCCGCGATGAACGGCTCAATCACGCCCGCCCGGAACTCGCGCTCCAGGTTCATGACGTAGAACGGTATGCCAAGCTTGGCGGCCACCCGGCGCGCGTCATCGGCCGCGTCAAGCGAGCAGCACGAGCGGCTGATTTCGGAGACGCTGTCCGCAACGTCGTGCAGACGCATCCAGACGCCAACCACGTCGTGGCCCTGCTCGTGCAGGAGGGCGGCCGCGACGGAGCTGTCCACGCCGCCCGACATCGCGACGAGGATGCGGCTCATCTCGCGGCCACGGGCCCTGCGGAGCCGTCGCGGATCCGGCGGACCACGCCCGGCACCACGCGGCGCGCCTCGTCAATCTCGGCCTCGGTGGTTGTGCGACCCAAGGACAGCCGAAGCGCGCCATGCGCCTCGTCTGCGGGGAAGCCCATCGCCGCCAGGACGTGGCTCACCTCGTCGGAGCCGCTGGCGCACGCGGAACCGGTGGAGGCTGCGATCCCCTCGAGATCCAGAGCCAGCACGATGTCGCCGCCCTCGGCCGAGCGGACCACAAACGACGCGATGTGCGGCAGACGGTCCACCGGATGGCCCGTGAGCTCAACGCCGTCAACGGCCAGCACGGCCGCCACAAGCCGGTCGCGCAGCGCGCGCACGCGCTCCACCGCAGCCGGTCGCTCGGCCGCGCGCAGCTCGAATGCAGTCGCCATGCCAACGGCGCCCGCCACGTTCTCCGTCCCCGCGCGCCGGTGCCGCTCCTGACCCCCGCCGTGCTGCTGCGCAAGGATGTGCGTGCCACGGCGGATCCAGAGGGCGCCCGAGCCCTTGGGTCCTTCCACCTTGTGGGCGCCAAGCGAGACAAGATCAGCGCCAAGCTCTGCCACGTTGAGCGGCAGCCACGGTCCCGCCTGGACCGCGTCAACATGCAGCAGCGCGCCGCGCCGGGCGTGGACCCGGGCCGCAATCTCTGTAATGGGCTGGATCGTGCCCACCTCGTTGTTGGCCAGCATCACCGCAACCAGCACCGTGGTGTCGGTCAGCGCCCGCTCCACATCATCGGGATCAACGCGCCCGTAGCGGTCCACCGGGACCTCCACGATCTCAAAGCCAAACTTGTCGAGATGGGCCAGTGCGTGGCCGACGGCGTGGTGCTCAACGGAGCTGGTGATGATCCGGTGGCCGCGGGCGCGGCCCGCCCACGCCGCCCCCTTGAGCGCAAGATTGATCGCCTCGGTGCCGCCGCTGGTCATGACGATCTCGCGGGCCTCGCCACCGATCGCCGCGGCCAACCGCTCGTGGGCGTCATCAAGCGCCTCGCGGGCAACACGCCCAAACACGTGCGCCGAAGACGGGTTCCCAAAGCCAGCGCCCCACAAGGGCAGCATGGCCTGGATGACTTCCGGGCGAACCGGTGTGGTTGCGGCGTGGTCGAGGTAGATGGGCATGGCGCGCCGATTGTACGACCGCGCCCGGCCAGACCCTGCTGGCTAGCTCCGCTCGGCCCGCGAGAGGTCGTAGGCCCGGCCGCGCTCGCGCTCGCGCTCGTGCTTGACCAGCAGGCGCTTGCGCAGGCGGATAGCCGTGGGCGTCACCTCGACCAGCTCGTCAACGCCGATGAACTCGATGGCGCTTTCAAGGGTGAGCGGACGCGGCGGCGTGAGGCGCAGCGCCTCGTCGTGCGAGTGCGTCCGGATGTTGGTGAGCTTCTTCTCTTTCGTCGCGTTGACGTCCATGTCGCCCTGGCGAGCGTTCTCGCCCACGATCATCCCCTCGTAGACATCCACACCGGAGCCGATAAACAGCTCCGAGCGGTCCTGAAGGTTGAACAGCCCGTACGCATTGGACGTGCCCGTTCGGTCGCTCACCAGCACGCCGTTGGTGCGGTGGGTCACTTCGCCAGCCCACGGGCCGTAGCCCTCGCCGATCTGGTGGAGCAGCGCTGTCCCGCGTGTGTCTGTGAGCAACTGGCCGCGGTAGCCGATGAGGCCACGGACCGGCAGCACAAACTCCAAGCGCACGCGCCCATCCGCATCGGTGGTCATCTGCTCAAGACGGCCCTTGCGGCCTGCCATCTCCTGCTGGACGGCGCCGATGTACTCCGGCGGGATGTCGATGGTGACGCGCTCGTACGGCTCCTGAACCTCGCCGCCAACGTCGTGGAGGATGACCTCCGGGCGGCTGACGGTGAGTTCGAAGCCCTCTCGGCGCATCTGCTCAATCAGGATGGCCAGTTGGAGCTCCCCGCGGCCACGCACTTCAAACGTGTCGCCCGAGTCAGTCGGGTACACCTCAATGGAGACGTTGCCGAGGATCTCCTTCTCAAGGCGGGCCTTGATCTGGCGGGACGTGACGTACTTGCCGTCACGACCGCCCAGGGGCGACGTGTTGACGCCAAACGTCATGCTCAGCGTGGGCTCATCCACATCGAGACGCGGCAGCGGACGGGGGTTGCCAGGATCGGTGAGCGTGTCGCCGATGGTGACCTCGGGGAGGCCGGCAACGCTGACAATCTCGCCCGGGCCCGCCTCGGCGATGTCGATGCGCTCCATCCCGCGGGCGGTCTGGAGGGTTGTCACGGTGCCGGTCAGCGTGACGATGCGGCCGGGCTCGACGCCGCCGTCGGCGTCCTCGGCCTCCTCGCGGACAATCGCCACACGCTGGCCTACGCGGATGGTGCCGTTTCGGATGCGGCCCACGGCCATGCGCCCGACGTACTCGTTGGCCGAGAGGTTGGTCACGAGCAGCTGGAGCGGGTGCCCCACTTCAAACTCCGGGGGCGGCGTCACCGCAACCAGGAGATCGAGCAGCGGTCCGAGATCCTTGCCCGGGACGGCGAGGTCGCGGGTTGCGGTCCCAAGCTTTGCGTTGGTGTACACCACCGGGAAGTCGATCTGGTGAGCGTCTGCGCCAAGGTCCATAAACAGCTCGTAGACCGCGTCAAGCACTTCCGCGGGGCGGGCGTCAGAACGGTCGATCTTGTTGAGCGCCACAACAACCGGCAGATGCCGCGCCATCGCCTTCTGCAGCACGTAGCGTGTCTGCGGGAGCGGTCCCTCGGCAGCGTCCACCAGGAGCAGGACGCTGTCCACCATCATGAGCCCGCGCTCAACCTCGCCGCCGAAGTCGGCGTGGCCGGGGGTGTCCACGATGCTCAGGCGAACGCCGGAGTGCTCAATCGTCGTCTGCTTGGCGAGAATAGTGATGCCCTTCTCGCGCTCGAGGTCGCCCGAGTCCATGATGCGGTCAACGACCGCCTGGTTCTCGCGGAAGACGCCCGTCTGGCGCAGCATCGCGTCCACGAGGGTGGTCTTCCCGTGGTCAACGTGCGCGACGATTGCGACGTTACGCAGATCAGCACGGATGGAGATGGCAGGTGTAGCTGTGGGCACGGCAGTGCCGGGGGTGTCAATCATGGGCAGTGCAAGTGTCGCACATGCTGAGCAGTTGGGCCGCTGAGGCGGTTTGGCGCCTTCATTGGCTACACTCCGGTGCCATTAGGAGGGCCCATCGTGACCGTCGCAGCCGTCATCCTCGCCGCCTCTGAGACGAGCGCCCTCGCCGACGCCGACGGCACGCCCGCCGTCCGCCGCATCGCTGACACCGCCTGGGCAGGGGGCGCGACACCGGTGGTGGTGTGTGTCCACGATCCCAAAGGCCGTGCAAGCGCGGCTCTCGCAACGTCTGAGGTCACCATCGTGGAGCCAGTCGCGGCCGCCCGCGGCCCGGCCGCCCAAATTGCAAACGGGATTGAAAGCGCCCTGTGGCTTGTCGGCCGCACCAGCGCGGCGCTTGTGTGGCCCGCGCGCCAGGTCTGGGCAGACGCTGAGACCATCACCACCCTGATCGCGGGCCACGGCGAGCGGCCAGACGCCGTGGTGGTGCCGGCGTACGGGGGCATCGCGGGCTTCCCATTGCTGGTGCCCGTTGCCGCCCTGCCTGCCGTCCGGGCGCTCACCCCGGACAGGATGCCCGCTGACCTGCACACGGAACTGGCCGCCGCCGGCTGGGAAGTTGTCCTTCTCGAGACCGGCGACCCTGGCGTCGCGTATGACATCGGCACAGCACGGACCGCACTCCCAGCCTTCGACGGTCCCCCGCAGCCGCTCGACGAGCAGGATCGGGACTGGGGCGCAGCCTTGGGCAACCTGGCCGACGACGAGCCGGTCACGGGTGCGGGCACCATGCCCGCGGGCAGCCAAGCCGCAGCGGGCCGCCAATGACCCCCCGACGTGGCAGACCCCGGTGGCGCACCCTGGCGCTTGGGCTGCTGGCGCTGGCGTGTCTTGGCGGCCTTGCGATTGGCCTCTACACGGCGCCGCAACCGCTCCTGCCGGAGGCCGCAGCCTCGCTTGCCTCCACTGCGGACGTCACCTTCAGCAGCGCCGACGGACGTCTGGAGTGGGCCCCCGCGGGTGGCGTCCCAAGCACCGGTCTCGTTGTCTATCCGGGCGCCAAGGTCTCGGCCGCGGCATACGGTCCACTCGCGCAGGTCATCGCCAGTCACGGCTTCCTTGTTGTCGTGGTGCCGATGCCGCTCAACTTTGCCATCCTGGGCATTGGGGCTGCAGATGGGGTAATCGCCGCGCATCCGGAGATCCGGTTCTGGGCGGTTGGCGGTCACTCGCTGGGCGGCGCAATGGCGGCACAGTACGCCGCTGGCTCGCACCCGGCATCGCTTCGCGGGCTGGCGCTCTGGGCCTCGTACTCGGCTGCCAACCTCGCTGAGTCCGGACTCCGGGTGGCGTCGGTGTACGGATCGCTTGATGCTGGCGCCGCGAGGATCACGGCTGCCGATACCCGGGCGCTCCTGCCGGCCGGCACCAGCTACGTGGTGATCGAGGGCGGCAACCACGAGCAGATGGGCTGGTACACAGGGCAGCCCAACGATCCGCCCGCAACCATCGCCCGTGCCGAGCAGCAGAACCGGGTTGCCGAGGCAACCATGGCGATGCTGCAGGGGCTCAGCGCACCCTAAGGCTGGTCGGGGCGCGGTCGAGGGTCTGCCGGATCGCGCTCGCAAGCTGGTCACGCGTGAAGGGCTTTGAGAGGAAGGCCGCACCCGGTTCGGCGATCCCCTCGCTCACGGCATCCTCAGGAGCAAAGCCGGACATCAGCACGACCGGCACGCCAGGATGCCGCAGGGCGAGCGCCTCCGCAAGCCTGACGCCGCTCATGCCGGGCATGACGACGTCGGTCAAGAGCAAGCTGACCGAGCCCAGCACAGTGTCATCAAGGGCGAGCGCACTCGCGGCCCCGTCCGCTTCCACAACCGCGTATCCAAGGCTCCGAAGGAGGCGCGTCGTCACCGTCCGGACGGATGGCTCGTCCTCAACGAGGAGCACGGTCTCCGAGCCTGCCGAAGACACCGTGGGCGCCTCCATCTCGCTTGTGACGAGAGGCGGCGGCGCCACCTTTGGCAGGTGGATGGTGAAGACGGTACCGACACCCACTTGCGAGACAACGCTGATCTGCCCGCCGGACTGCGCGACGATCCCGTGCACCGTTGCCAAACCCATGCCGGAACCCTTGCCCGGGCCCTTGGTGGAGTAGAACGGCTCAAAGACCTTGGCCGCCGTGGTGGCGTCCATTCCTGTCCCGGTGTCACGGACTGCTATCTCGACTGCCGGCCAGGTCAGGCCGTCGCCCGACGCCACCTCTGCGTCAGCAAGGACGATGGCCAGCCGGCCGCCATCAGGCATGGCGTCCCGCGCGTTGACCGAGAGGTTGACAATCACCTGCTCAAGTTGGCCGGGATCCACCTCCACATACCCGGGCGCGATCGTGGACGACATCGTCACCGCGATGTGCTCGCCCAGCAGGCGTTCAAGCATTGGGACAAGGTTTCCAATGACCACGGCGGGGTCAACCACCTGCGGCCGCAGCGCCTGACGACGGCTGAAGGCGAGGAGCTGTCTCGTCAGCGCGGCAGCCCGCTCTGCGGCACGCAGCGCCTCCTCGATGTCGTGCAGCGTGACGCTGTCGGCCGGGAGCGCCCCCTTCACAAGCTCGGTAAACCCAATGATCGCTGCCAGCAGATTGTTGAAGTCGTGGGCGACGCCGCCGGCAAGCTGGCCCACCGCCTCCAGCCGGTGCGCCTGGCGAAGGCGCGCTTCGAGATCCCGCTGCTCGGTGATATCGGCAAAGGAGGCGACAACACCGCTGACCTCCCCGCCTTCGCCGAATTGGGCCACCGTGTTCAGGCGCAACCAGACTGATCTGCCGTCAGGCGTGGCGAGACAGAGCGTGGCGCCCCGAACAGCCTCGCCCGTCTGCAGCGTCACATTGGCCGGCAGGTCCTCGCGGGAAACTGGCTGCCCGTCTTCGCCGGTCACGGGCCAGCCAGGGCTGTCCACCTGCCGGCGATCCATCTCAGCGCGGCCAAGCCCCAAGATCTCCACGGCGCGCCGGTTTGCGGAAACAATGCGGCCTGACGCGTCATAGACAAGCACGCCTTCTGCAAGAGCCTCAAACACGCCTCGCTGCAGCGCATCCGATGCGCGCAGGGACTCCTCCATGCGCTTGCGGTCCGTGATGTCCCGGGCAACCACGCAGACCCAGAAGTCCGCCATCCGATGTCGCAAGCGGGCTTGTCGTGGTGTGGTACCAGCGCGATTGCCCGTCAACGGCCGTCATCGACCCCTCGGTGCTGAGGGCCCTCATGTACCCGAGGACTTGACGCTCAATCGCCGCGGTCGCCCGCGCCTGCTCCGGCGACATCCAGTCTGCAGCGTCATGGCCAATCATCGTGTCGGCGCCGCGACCAAACATCCTTGCCGCGGACTCGTTTGCGAGGAGGATCCGCCCGTCGGGATCCTTGACATAGACCGCGTCCGCGGTCCCCTGGATCACCGCCGTCGCCATTGCCTCGCTGGCCCGGAGCGCCCGATCAGCCTCGTGACGGTCCGTGATGTCGCGGATGACGCTCTGCCAATGCAGGACGCCGTCCATCTCGATCGTGTGGCTGCTGACTTCCACAGGGAACGTTGTGCCGTCGCTCCGGACGTGAATCGACTCGAAGAGGACCCCCTGGGGCCGGGCCGCGGCCGCGAACTGCGCCCCAAGGTCTCCTCGGGACGCCGGATCGCGGAGATCCGCGATGGACATCCGGCAGAGCGCGTCGTGGTCGTACCCGTATGCCTTCACGGCGGCGTCATTCGCCTCCACGATGCGGCCGGTCCCGTCAATGAGCAGGACAACGTCCCGGGCAAGCTGCACCATCTGCCCAAGTCGCTTCTGGAGGGCGTCGCGCTCCTTCTCCGCGCCAGCCAGACGATGGCGCTCTGTGACATCGAGGATCACCCCATGCCACCGAAGGACCCGTCCGTCGTTGCCCCTGGCCGCGCGTTGCCGATCCTGCACCCAGATAACCACGCCATCTGCGCGGCGCATCCGGTACTGGAGCTCATACGCATCGCCACCGGATCGGTCATCCCAGACGGCAAACACCCGCTCCCGGTCCTCGTCGACACCGCGACTTCGCCCGAAGCTTGGATCCGCCATCACCTGCGCCGAGAAGCCAAACATCGCCCCGCACTGGGGGGAGAGATAGAACTGCCCCAACACCGCATCCTGGACCGAGACAACCG
>CAIYHO010000164.1 GCA_903925955.1 uncultured Chloroflexota bacterium | reverse complement strand
GGACCGCGCTGGTGACCCACAGCTGGGTCAGGCGGGTTAGGCGCCTCAGGCAACGTCGGCCAGCTGGGTCAGGCGACGGGTCAGGCGACGTGGGTCAGCCCGGTCAGCTGCCTCGGGCGGCGCCGGGCACGCGTCTCCCCGGGGAATCGAAAACGCCCCGGTCGAGGACCGAGGCGCTTTGCGGTTGAGGCGGGGGGAGAGAGCCTACTTGGCCTTCGGCGTCTTCGGAGCGGCCTTTGCGGCCGGCTTCGCAGCAGCCTTGGGGGCAGCGGCGGCCTTTGCGGCCTTCGGCGCAGCGGCGGCCTTGGGGGCAGCAGCAGCCTTCGGGGCCTTCGGGGCAGCAGCGGCCTTGGCCTTCGCCGGAGCCTTTACCGCAGCCTTGGCCGGAGCGGCCTTCGGCGCAGCAGCAGCGGCGTTGGCAGCAGCAGCAGCCTTGGCCGAGGCCGTGGCCTTGGGGGCAGCAGCAGCAGCCTTTGCGGCGGACTTGGCGACTGAAGCCGCCTTCGCAGCCGTGGTCTTGGCGATGCCCTTGGGTGCGGCCTTGGCGGCTGCAGCCTTGGGGGCCTCGACGACAGCAGCTGTCGGCGTCTCAGTACGAGTGGTCTTGGACAGCGCGGCCTTCGCCTTGCCGGCGGCGGTCTGCGCGCCCTTGGCCTTGACGGCCTTGCCTGCGGCGATGCGGGCCTTTGCGGCCTTGACCGCGGCAGCCTTGCCGGTGCTCTTTGCGACGTGGCCGGCGCTCACGACCGACGAGCCTGCGACGGCGGCGTTGACCTTCAGGGCCAGGCGCGACTTGCGGCGCGCTGCGGCGTTCGGGTGGATTGCACCAACCTTTGCCGCGCGGTCGAGGGCCGAAATGGCCTCCGCCAGCGTGGTCGCGACTTCCGCGCTCTCAGGTGTGGTGGTCGCAACCGTGACGGCCTTGGCAATAAGGGTCTTCGCCGCGGACCGACGGGGCTGCAGGATCGCGTGCCGGCGCTCAGCCTGGCGGACGCGCTTCAGCCCGGACGGGTTGCGAGCGCCCTGCCATTTCCGGGGCGTTCTGGCCAAAGTGGCTGATCTCCGTTTCGTGTGTTCGTGTCATCAAAGACGCGCAGGGGCGTAGGCTGCCCGAGGCGCGACGGCGAATGGTAGCAGAGGCACTCGGGAATCGGCCAGCCCAGAATCCTGCACATGGCGAGAACGAGTGTGGCGGCCTCAGCTCTCCCGCACGCGCCCTGCACGGAAGCGGGCAATGAGCGCCGCTGTTGAGCTGTCGTGGGCGTTCGCAACCGGCTCGGCGGGGCTGGTGAGCTCCGCGGCGATCCGCGTGGCCAGCACCTTGCCAAGCTCCACGCCCCACTGGTCAAACGAGTCGATGTCCCAGATCACGCCTTGCACAAACACCTTGTGCTCGTACAGCGCGACAAGCGCGCCCAACACGCGGGGCGTCAGGCGCGGCGCCAACAGCACGGACGTGGGCCGGTTGCCCTCGAAGACGCGCGCGTCCACCTGCTGGGGCACAACGCCCGATGCAACCACCTCGTCGCGCGTCTTGCCAAAGGCAAACGCCTCAGCCTGCGCGAGCAGGTTGGCAACCAGCAGGTCGTGATGGTCGCCAATCTCCGTGGTGGGGTTGACGAAGCCAATCAGGTCCGCGGGCACGATGCGGGTGCCCTGGTGGAGCAACTGGTAGTACGCGTGCTGGCCGTTGGTGCCGGCCGTGCCCCAGACGATGGGCCCCGTGGCGTACGTGACGCGTGACCCGTCCAGACGCACGGACTTGCCGTTGGACTCCATGTCCAGCTGCTGCAGGTACGCGGGAAAGCGCGCCAGCTCCTGGCTGTAGGGGAGCACCGCGTGGGTATCGAACCCGAGGAAGTTGCCGTACCAGATTCCCAGCAGGGCCATCAGCACCGGCAGGTTCTGGTCCAGCGGCGCGGTCTGAAAGTGGGCGTCCATGGCGCGGAAGCCCGCGAGCACCTCGCGGAAGTCGTCCGGACCGATGGCCACCATCAGCGACAGGCCGATGGCCGCGTCCATGGAGTACCGGCCGCCCACCCAGTCCCAGAACTCAAACATGTTGGCGGTGTCGATGCCGAAGGCGCGCACCTGCTCAGCGTTGGTGCTGACCGCCACAAAGTGCTTGGCGACGGCCTCGGTTGCGCCGTCAAGCCCGGTCACCAGCCAGTCGCGCGCGGTCCGCGCATTGGTCAGCGTCTCAAGCGTTGTGAACGTCTTGCTGCTCACGATGAACAACGTCTCGGCGGGCTCCAGATCAATCAGCGCCTCGCGCATGTCCGCGCCGTCCACGTTGGACACGAAGCGAAAGCGCATCGAGCGCTCCGAGTAGTGCCGCAGCGCCTCGGTAGCCATGGCTGGCCCCAGATCAGAACCGCCGATGCCGATGTTGACAACATTGCGGATGCGCAAGCCTGTGTGACCTGCCCACGCGCCGCTGCGGACGCGGTCTGCGAACGCCGCCATCTTGTCCAGAACCGCGTTGACGCCCGGGACAACGTCTGTCCCCTCAACCACCAGGTGCTCCCCGGGCGGCAGACGCAGCGCCGTGTGCAGTACGGAGCGGTTCTCCGTCACGTTGATGCGGTCGCCGCGGAACATCGCGGCACGCCGCTCCTCAACACCCGCGGCCCTGGCCAGCGCGAGCAGCAGCGGCAGCGTCTCGCGCGTGATCCGGTGCTTGGAGTAGTCCAGGAATAGCCCCGCGCCCTCAGCGGTGAACGCCTGCGCGCGCGTCGGGTCGGACGCAAACAGCTCGCGCAGATGGCGGTTCCCGATGGCGGCATGGTGGGCGGCGAGGGCGGCCCATTCGGGGGTCTGGTCGATGGGGGTGGAGGGCGTGCCGGATGTCGTGCTGGTCATGGTTTGAGGAGCGTATACCCATAGCCGGGCCGATTGGACTTGGGGGCTCCTTGCCGGTTAGGGCTATGGTGTCGCCCTGTACCCGTCCCAAGAGGTCCCCTCGCCATGCACCTTCGTCGAGCCGCTGTTGCCGCGGGGGTCGCCTTGCTTGTGGCGGTCTCCCCTATCTCCGCGGCGGGGCCCGCCACCGGGCAATGGTCTGCCGTTGGCCCGGCCGTCTATCCGACATTCAAGAGCTGGCCCTCCGGCGAGTGGGTGTACAACACGCGCGTGGGGCCGGACGGGCGCCTCTACGCCGTTGGCAAGTTCACGGACGCGTCAGGTGACCCAACAGCCGACAACCTTGCCGTGTACGACCCGATCACGGGCGCGTGGGCGGGCATCGGCAGTGACGGAGCCGGCAGCGGAGCGCTCAACGGGATGGTGTACGACGTCGCCTGGCTCAACGGGACGCTCTACGCCGCCGGATCCTTCACGGCCGCTGGCGGGGTGACCGGTGCGTCATATCTGGCCGCCTGGAATGGAACCTCGTGGAGTTACCGGGGTGGCCCCAACGCCTTCAACGAGATGGTCACGACGCTGGCAGTGCAGAACGGCTACCTCTACGCGGGCGGGGCGTTCACCGATGCGGGCGGCGACGCCACGGCCGACAACGTCGCCGTCTTCAACGGCTACGCGTGGCACGGGCTGGCCGGCGCCGGGGCGCTTGACGGCGCGATCAGCAATGCCGTTATGGCGTTGCAGGTACTGCCCAACGGGCGCGTCTACATCGGCGGCGCCTTCACCAACGTCACAGGACTTGGCGCCAAGGGCAACCGCGTGGCGTACTGGGACCCGGCGCTGCAGAGCTGGAACGCACTTGGCGGGCCAGGCGCGATGGACAACGCCATCGGAGCGACGGTCTTCTCGCTGGCCGTCAGCGGGAGCCGCGTGTATGTGGCCGGCAGCTTCGACAATGCCGGGGGCGTACCGCAGGCTGACCGGGTTGCCATGTGGGACGGCGCGGCGTGGAGGAGCCTCGGCGCAAGCGCGAACGGGACTGACGGGGCAGTTGACGGGGGGACGGTGGGGCTCGCGCTGTACGGCACCAACGTCATCGTCGCGGCCCAATTCAACTCCGTGGACACCGTTGCCGCGTGGACGGGGTCGAAGTGGATCCAGCTTGGGCTGACCGGCACGGAGGCACCGGCCAACAAGGTGACCGTCTCCGGCCGCACGCTGTACGTCGCCGGCGGGTTCAACGGGGTCAACGGTGTGGCGCTGACGGCAGATCTGGCCGCATTTGGCCTGCCGGATGCCCCGTCCGTACCCCGTGCGCTCAAGGCGACCGCAGGCGCAAAGAAGGTCACGCTTGCGTGGACGGCACCGGCCACGACCAACGGCGCCGCGCTGACGGACTACGTGATCCAGTACCGCAAGGTTGGCGCCGTGGCCTGGACAACGTTCGCGGACGGCGTGAAGACCGCGCGGACCGCCGTGGTGACCGGGCTCAAGACCGGCACGTCGTACCAGTTCCAGGTCCTGGCCAAGAACGACTGGGGCACGGGTTACCCGTCGCTCGTGGTGGTGAAGAAGGCGCTCTGAGCCTGGGCTAGGCCTGGAAGGACCGCTCAGTCGTGTGGCTGGGCGGCCCAGCCAGCCGGCGTGAAGACGTGGAGCTCGCGCAGGCCCACGTCAAACCAGAGCCCGTGGATTGTCAGTGCGCCCGTGGTCTCGCGCCTGCGCACCCACGGGAACGTCCGCAGGTTGGCGAGTGACTGCTCCACGACAAGGTGCTCAAGGGCCCGCGGCCGTGCGTTGGCGTCGGCCGCGTCGGCCGGGTCCAGCAGTGGCTCAAGGTCTCGGAGCCCGTCAACCCAGGCGCCGATGAAGTCGGTGGCCGACAGAGGGGCGGCGTCGTCAAACGCCGCCTTGACGCCGCCGCAGCCGCCATGGCCCATGACAACGATGGACTCCACGCCGAGAGCCAGGACCGCGAACTCAAGCGCCGCGCTGGCGGCGTGGCGGCCGGCATCCGGCGCGTACACCGGCACCAGCGCCGCAACGTTCCGCACCACAAAGAGCTCGCCCGGACCAGCGTCAAACACAGCTTCCGGTGCCGAGCGCGAGTCCGAGCAGGCGATCACCATGGCGTGCGGCTGCTGGCCGTCTGCCGCGAGCCGTGCGTACTGCTCGTGCTCGGCGGTGCTGAGCCCGTGCTGGAAGCGCCGGTAGCCGGCGAGCAGGTCGTCTGGGAGCGGCGAGGAAAGGGACGTCATGTGCGTGATCCTACAAGCGGCAGCCCCAAACCGGCACGGGGCGATAGGCCGCTAGCCCCCCAGGTGGACGAGGCAGATGTGGTGCGGTCCCCAGGGCCAGCACAGGACCGCTTGGCGCGCCGTCCAGACCTCGGGCCGCGCGTGCATCCAGGCGGGCTGCTCGTCGTCCGCCAGGATCAGCCAGCGGACACCGGCCGTGGCATAGAGGTCGCTGGTGTTGAACCCGTCGGCGCCCCACGGCGTGACGATGGCGCCGCGCACGCGCATGGCAAATGTGGCGGCGTAGGCGCCGTAGACGGTGGAGCCGCCAGGGATCACCGAGGCCACGTCGGCCTGGATCTGCGGCAGCGTGCTGGGAGGCGCGGCTGACAGCGGGCCGTGCGACACCAGGCCGGGCCCACTCATCAGGACCATGGCACTCACAATGCCCACAATCGCCACCGGTCTCGGCAGCCTGGCCGCGGCCGCCTGCAGCGTCGGGACGCAGAACCCCGCCAGCACGGCGAGCGCCGGCACCACGGCAAGGAAGTAGCGGCTTGGCCGATACGCCACCACCGCAAGCTCTGCCGTGGCCAGGACGGCCCAGGTGATGGCGCCAAGCAGCAGCGCCCGCGCGCGCGGTGTGGCAGAGCGCCAGCGCGCCAGACCCGCCAGCGTTCCCGCCCCGGCTGCCACCAGAAGCGGCAGCGTCATCGCGAAGGCGCCGTCGTCGGCCCCGTGCTGCAGGTAGTTGAGCACCCGGCGCCGGAGTTCGGCAGCGTCCAGGGTGATCGCCAGGGGAGGCAGGGTTGCGGCGGTCAGGCGGAGCTCCGGGAGGTGCGTCAGGACGAGGGCCACCCACGGCAGTGCCGCAAGCCCGGCGCCCACGCCAAGCCAGCACAGGCTTACGCGCCCGTCAGCATGGCGCCATGCCATCCAGACCACCACCACGCCAATCCCCAGCGCCGGCCCGAGGGCCAG
>CAIYHO010000163.1 GCA_903925955.1 uncultured Chloroflexota bacterium | reverse complement strand
GGGCCTTGCGGCCCCGGGTCTCCACAGTTCTGACTACTTGTCGAGCCAGACGGTGTTGAGGATCTCGGTCAGGTTGCCCGAACCGACAAACCCCTTCACGAAGGCAGCGCCAGCGGCCGGCGGCGTCGAGTTGACGAGCGGCACGGTAGGCATGTCGGCGCGGATGAGATCCTGCGCCTTCTCCCACAGCGTCTTCGCCTCGGCGTCCGTGGTGGCAGCCTCGGCGGCCTTCATCGTCTTCTGCAGCTCGTCGTTCTTGTAGGCGAACTCGGGGCTGGGCTTGCCGCCCTGATAGTTGAAGAACGCGGTGTCGAGGAAGTTGTCCGGGCCCGCCCAGTCGCAGGTCCAGCCAATGAGCCACATCGGATAGGTGCCGACGGCCTCTTCCTTGAGGTAGCCCTCCCGCCACGGCTTGCTCTGGGCAACCGGCTGGAAGCCGACGGCCTCGAGGTCCGCGCTGATGGCCTGGAAGATCCCCTTGGGGTCAGGCATGTACGGGCGTGCGACGTTGGCGGGCCACCAGAAGTCAAACTTCAGGTCGGCTGCGGCTACGCCGGACTCTGCGATCAGGGCCTTGGCCTTCTCAACGTCGTAGCCCGGGAGGTTCTCGTCCTTGGCGTACAGGCCTTCCTTCGGCATCCAGGTCACGGCCACGTTGGCCTGCCCGCCATAGAAGGTGTCGATCAGCGCCTGCTTGTTGATCGCGTAGGACACGGCCTCGCGGATCTTGGCGTTGTCGAACGGCTTGTGCGTCTGGTTCATGGCCAGGTGGAACAGGTTGCACGACTGGCCGCGGTCAACCGCGGTCAGGTTGGCGTCAGCCTTGATCGTGCCCAGGTCCGTGGGGTTGAGGTTGAACGCGAAGTCGATGTCGCCCGCCTGCAGCGCGTTCAGCGTGGAGGTCTGGTCCGGGTACGGCTTGAAGGTCACCTTGTCCAGGTGCGCAACGCCGTCCTTGTTCCAGTAGTTGGCGTTCTTCACCACGGTGGCGTGGTCGTTCGGGACGTACTCGCTGAACGCGAACGGGCCCGTGCCAACCATGGCGCCCTTGGAGCCCGTGTTGTAGCCGGACTTCGTCGGATCGGGGTTGTCGGCATCCATAGCCTTCAGCGCCGTGGGGCTGTTGATGCCAAACGAGGTGATCGTCTGGCTCAGCAGGAACGAGCTGTAGGGGTGGTCCAGCACAAGCACAACCTGTGCGGCGCTGACCGCGGTGCAGGACACCATGTTGGAGTCCGCAGCGTACCCGCCGAAGACGGCCGCGTAGTAGTAGGAGTAGTCACCGCTCGCGAGGGCGCCGGTGAAGTTCTTCCAGCGGTTGTAGTTGTAGCAAACGGCGTCGGCGTTGAAGTCCGTGCCGTCATGGAACTTGACGCCGGCCCGCAGGTTGAACGTGTAGGTCAGGCCGTCCGCGCTGATCGTCCAGTCCGTGGCGAGCACCGGGATGACCTCGCCGGTGGTGCCCGGGGCCGTGCCCACGAGGCCCTCAATGACCTGGTTGCTCACCGCGGAGCTGTTGCTGTCCTGGATGAACGCCGTGTCGGTCGACGAGATGTCGCCCGGGATGGCTGCAACAAGCGTGCCGCCGTCCTTGGGGGTGTTCGGGTCGGCCGTCGGGGCCGCTGTGACGCCGCTGGTCGGTGCCGCCGTGGGCGCCGCCGTGGCTGCCGGTGTCGCGCTGGACCCACCGCAGGCAGAGACCACGATCATGGCCGCTGCAAGCAGGGTCCCGATGCGATTGCGGGACATGCTTCCTCCTCCTGTTCCGGGACATGCGGCTCACGCCGTCTGACGGTCGGCCCGGTCCGCGAGCCCGCCAGTGGTGGGCGCATTCTACAGACGACCGCGCCTCCGCGGAATCTCGTCGATTCCTATAGGTGCAGTGCTACCGTTCCAGCGGTCGGGCGACGACTTCCCACATGCTCTCGCCGTCCCGACGCGGAGTGCAGGAGGCAACGCCCGGATGCCCGTGCCGCACCGCATCGCGGTCCTGATGGTGGTGTTTGCCGTGGCTGCGGCCTGTGCGCCAGCCCCGTCGGCCGCCCTCCCTGCGGAGCCCACGGGCAGTCTTGCGGCCCAGCCCTCGCCCTCCTCCCCAGCGGTCTCAGCATTTGCGGCCGAAGCGTGGCCTGAGACAGGATCAGCCTGCGGCACCATGGGCTATCTGGGAAGCCTGGGCCGCATCGAGGCGCTGGACGCGCGGACCATCAGGTTTACGCTCTGCGGCCCCGACGGGGCGTTTCTGGCGCGGATCGCCCACCCGTCACTGGGCATCGTCGCAGCCGCAGCCCTGGACCAGATCGCAGCTGACCGCTCGTCGGCAGCCTTCGTGTCGGGCTCGGGAGATTGGCAGATTGAGGCCCGCGCAGGCGACAACGTCCGCCTCGTTCCCGCCGCGGGCGTCAAGTCGAAGGGAACAGCGGCGGTCATCCTGCGCTGGGCGGCAGATGCCGCAACCAGGACTGCCATGCTCGCCAACGCCACCGTGGACGGGGTGAACGCGCCCGCTGCCACGTCGCTGGACGATCTCGTCACGATGCCCGAGGTTGCGCTTGTGCCCCGCGTGTCACTGGCGGTGGCGTATCTGGGATTTGGTGGCGGCAGCGCCTTCGCGACGTCGGCCGTCCGGCGGGCAATCGCCGAGGGCATCGACACGGCCATGCTCCTTGCGGCGTTTCCGCCGGGCTCGTCAACTGCGGCACATCTCGCCCCCTGCGCTGCCGCGTCGGGCTGCGCCGGCACGGCCTTCCCGGCGTACAACGGTCCGGCTGGCGCGGCCGCGCTGGACGCTGCGGCCTTTGACCGCGCCCGCACCTACCCGCTGCACATCCCCGACGGGCCGGTCCCGGGCCTGCCCAACCCAACGGCGGTGGCGACGGCCCTCGCGTCCCAGCTTGCCTCCGTGCTTGGCGTGCGGGTGCGCGTGGACGCGATGCCCGCGGCCAGCCTGCGCGCAGCTATCGCCAACGGCACCATCGACGGGATCTACCTTGACGCCGTCGCCTCGCCGGTTGCCGATGCGTCCGCCTTCTACGCCGCGCTCTTCACGGATCGGCCCGGGTCAGCGGCCGCCCGGGCTGCTGGCGACATCAGCGTTAAGTTGGCATCGGTTGCCGCCCTCACAACACCCGCGGATCGTGACGCAGCCTTTGCTGCTATCTCGAATGCCCTGCGCGCCCAACAGGTGCTTGTGCCGCTCGCCAGTGCGGGCGTGATGACGGCCTGGCGCTCCGATGTCGCGGGCGTCGCCGCCTCACCGCTTGGCACAGACCCGCTTGGTGCGATGACCGCGGGCGATCGGGGCCAGATCGTGTTCCTGCAGGCCGAGCCCGCGGGCGGCGGATGGTGCGGCGCCACAGCATCGGCCGATGCCTGGCGGCTCTGCGCGCTGGTCAGTGACGGGCTCTACGCCTTGCCAGCCGGCGCCGTCCGGCCGGTGCCCAAGCTGGCCACAGCGTGTGTTCCGTCGCTCAACGCAACAGTCTGGACCTGCCGCCTCCGCACGCGCCTGCAAACGGGCGCCGGCGCACCGCTCAACGCCCGCGACGTGCTGGCGACGTTCCGCGCAGCGTGGGACGCCACAACGCCACTACGGACGGGCGCAACCGCAGACGACCTCGCCATGTGGAGCGGCCTGTTTGGCGGACCCCTGAACCCGCCCAAGGGTTGAGGAACAGCGCGCTCTTCGGCGGGGACCGGAGCGCCGGTCATCAGGCCTACTTGGCCGAGGCCTTTGCCCCCGCGGCAGCTGCAGCAGCACCGCCGATGGCGGCAGCCGTGGCGGCCGGACTGATGTCCTCGCTGAAGTGGCACGCGGACTGCTGCCCTGGCCCCACAACACGCAGCTGCGGCTCTTCCGTTGCGCACCGCTCCGGAGAGCCCAGCTGCTCGCGCAGCCAGCAGCGCGTGTGGAAGCGGCAGCCCGACGGAGGATTGGCCGGCGAGGGGATGTCGCCCTTCAGGATGATCCGCTGCTTGCGGACGTGCGGATCCGGCTCGGGCACGGCCGACAGCAGCGCCACGGTGTACGGGTGCTTCGGCCGCACGTAGATGTCGTCCACGTTTGCAAGCTCAACAAGCTTGCCCAGGTACATCACGCCAACACGGTCGCTGATGTGCTCAACGACGGCCAGGTTGTGCGCGATGAACAGGTACGTCAGCCCAAGCTCCTCCTGGAGCTCGTTGAGCAGGTTGAGCACCTGGCTCTGGATCGAGACATCGAGCGCCGACACCGGCTCGTCGCAGACGATGAAGTCCGGGTTGAGCGCCAGGGCGCGGGCAATGCCGACGCGCTGCCGCTGGCCACCCGAGAACTCGTGCGGATAGCGGTGAATGTGGCTCTGGTTCAGGCCAACCCGGCTGAGCATGTTGCGGACGAGCGCCTCGCGCTCCTTCTTGTCCGTCATGCCGTGGACAAGCGGGCCCTCGCCCACAATCTCGCCCACGCTCATCCGCGGGTTGAGGCTGGCGTACGGGTCCTGGAACACAACCTGCATGTCCCTGCGGACCTTCTTCATCCCTTCGCGGCCAAGCTCCACGGACTTGCGGTGCTCGCCCTTGGCCGGGATGTCAAACAGCACCTGGCCGTCCATCTCAACACGGCCGGACGTGGCCGGCAGCAGCCGGAGGATGACCTTGCCCAGCGTCGTCTTGCCGCAACCGGACTCGCCAACGAGGCCGAGGGCCTCGCCGCGCTTGACGCTGAAGCTCACGCCGTCAACGGCCTTGACGGCGCCAACCTTCGAGACGCCCAGCAGACCGCCGCGGATCTCGAAATGCTTGACCAGGTTGTCCACGCGGACCAGCTCGTCGGGCGCGGTTGGACGCGCAGCCAAGGTAGAGGGGTGTGCCGGCTGGGTCATCTCGTTGGGCCTCGGGGAGGTGGTCACGGCATGCCCACCGTGAGTTCGACTGCCGCGGCCTCGGCCTCACTCGCCGATGCCGTTGTCCCGATCTCAGGCGCGCCGCCATCGGGTGCGAGCCAACAGCGGGAGACATGGTCATTCCCGACGGACCGCAGCGGGGGCGGCGTGTCACAGATTGGCATGGCGTACGGGCAGCGACGCTTGAACAGGCATCCCGCCGGCAGGTTGAGCGGGTTTGGCACCACGCCCTGGATGACCTCGAGCTTCTCGCGGCGCTCGCCGAGCCGTGGGATCGATGCCAGCAGGCCCCGCGTGTAGGGGTGGTGCGGAGCGTCGTAAACGGAGACCACGTCGGATGCCTCAACGATCTTGCCCGCGTACATCACGGCAACCTCGTCC
>CAIYHO010000162.1 GCA_903925955.1 uncultured Chloroflexota bacterium | reverse complement strand
TCACGGCCTCGCTCGGGATGATCGTGGCCGCGGTCAACGTCTTCTACCGCGACGTGGGCAACCTGAGCCGCCACGTCCTGCGCCTCTGGTTCTACCTCTCGCCCGCCCTCTACGGGCCGGTGACCATCGCTGCGATGGCCGGGACCCACAAGACGCTCATCGGGTTCATGGAGATGAACCCGTTCTACGTCCTGTTCACGGCATACCGGACGGCGATCTACGGGGTTGAGCTGGCCGATGGCGGCTCGCTCCCGCCAGCGGTACCGGACCTGGCTGCGCTCGGGATCTTGTTCGCGGTGTCGATTGCCCTGGTGCTTGTGGCCACGGTCTTCTTCAAGCGCATTGAGCCCACATTCGCCAAGGTGCTCTGAGCATGACCAGCACGCCCGCCACAGCCGACTCGCAGGCCGCTATTGAGGCCGTGGATCTGGGCGTCCGATACAACCTGCGCCTCACCCGCAAGAACACGGTCCGCCAGTCCTTCCGCAGCCTCACCACCCGCGGCGACGGCAAGAAGGACTTCTGGGCCCTCAAGGACGTCTCGTTCCGGATTGTCCACGGCGAGTCGCTTGCGGTGATCGGACCCAACGGCGCGGGCAAGAGCACGCTCCTGCAGGTATTGGCGGGGATCATCGTGCCGTCCGAGGGATCGGTGGAGGTGCGCGGCCAGGTGTCCAGCCTCCTGACGCTCGGCGCCGGGTTTGATCAGGAGCTGACCGGCCGCCAGAACGTCCTGCTGGCGGGCGCATTCCTTGGCATCGACCGCGGCGAGATGCGGCGCCGGCTTGACGGGATCATCGAGTTTGCCGACATCGGCCAGTTCATCGACGTGCCCATCAAGACGTACTCGTCGGGGATGCGGGCCCGGCTGGGCTTCGCCATCGCCACATCGGTGGACCCGGACGTGCTGCTGCTGGACGAGGTGCTGGCCACCGGCGACCAGGTCTTCCGCGAGAAGAGCAAGCAGCGCGTCCTGGCGATTGCCGCAGCCGCCAAGGCGGTGGTGCTGGTGACCCACGACATGCACTGGGTGACAGAGTTCTGCAACAGGGCCATCCTGCTGGAGAAGGGCCGCGTAGTTGCCGAGGGCGACCCGGCCGAGGTTGTGGCCATCCACCAGGCGCACAGCGAGCGGGCGCGGATTGAGCGAGCGGCCGCCATTGCGGCTGCCCAGGCGTCCGGGCTGGGGGCAATCGCCCCGCGCCTCTAGCCGCTCAGGCTAGACCCTGAGGCTGCGGACCAGCGCCTCATAGCCCGCAGCGGCCACAGGCCACGAGAACCTCCGCGCCGCCTCTGCGGCCACGCGCCGCCGCTCGGCGGCCGCCGTCGCTGCGGGAACAGCAAGCAGCGTCCCGATTGCTTGGGCAATGGCCGCAGGCTCCATCGAGGCCGCGACAACGCCAGCGCCCAGTTCCGCAACGATGCCGGCCATCACGTCAAGCTTGGGACCCACAACCACCGGCGTCCCCACCAGCAGCGACTCCCAGAACTTGTTTGGCGTGGACGCGCGCTGGTTTGCCGAGACCGGCGGCAGCGTCACAAGCGACACATCGGCCGACGCCGTCCACGACGGCAGCTCGTCTGGATGGACCGCGGGGAGCGTCACGTGGCGACCGGCAAAGCGCGGATCCTGGTCGCGGCGGCGCATCTGCTCAAACCACCGGCCAAAGCCAAGCAGCACCAGACAGGCGCCGTCAATCTGCAGGACCGCCTCGGCCGCTTCATCGAGGCCCAGGTTGGGGCCTAGCCGCCCCTGAAACAGCACCACCCTGGTGTCCGGCGACAGACCAGCAGCCGTCCGGAGCCGGTCCGCGACACCGGTGGCCTGCGGCTTCCACGGCTCCGGATAGTTTGGCACCGACAAGATGGGCGGCACCTGCCAGCGCCCGGCGAGACGCGACGACAGTTCGTCGTTGACGGTGATGATGGCGCCCGAGCGGCGTGCCCACCGGCGCTCGCGGGCGGCGTGCACCCGGCGGACGACCGGTGGCATCTGGAGGACGTTGTTGCCCTCAAAGACGTTGTCGATGGCGTCGTAGATGACGAGGCCCGCGCGACCCTGACGGCGGGCGCGTGCCGCGGCGTGAAGCGCGGGGGCGATGGTCAGGCTGCCGCACGCGTGGTACAGGTCTGCGGCCGCGAGATCGCGGTCAAGCGTGGCCCACCAGCCGCGGACGGTGTGGGGCCAGAAGGTCCAGCGCAACAGCCTCCCGGCGATACGGGTACCCATGTCGACGATCCGGGGCAGGGGGCCGCGGCGGCGCCGTTGTGTCGGCCGTGCCTCACCGGACTCGGGTGCAGCATCAGTCCCGGCCGGGGCGGCCTTGCCAGCGCCCGTACTGGCTCGGGGCGCAAACCAGCCCGACGGCCGATATCGCCGGATTGTGATCTCGCCGTCCGTCTCCTGGTCAGGCACACCATCGGCGGCCACTGCGGCAATCTCAACCTCGTACCCGAGTGACGCCAGCGAGCGCGCAATCCGCAGACCCCTCGAGTACGGCGCCGCGGGGCCGCCCACGAGGACCACGGCTCTGCGCGGCTGGCCCTCGGTCACCACGGGGAGCCGGTGGCGCGGGCGTAGGCGGCCAGCAGCGCGTCGGCCTGTGTCTCCCAGTTGTAGCGCTCGCGGGCGGCGCGGCGCGCGTTTGCGCGCAGGCGGGTCACCTCGTCGGCCGGCGCATCAAGGATGGAACGGATCGCCCCGGCAATCGAGGCTGCGTCCGCCGGGTCGCAGAGCCGCCCAAAGTCCACTTCGCGCACGATCGTCGCCATACCCGGCAGATCAGATGCCACCACGGGCACGCCAGCGGCCATCGCTTCAAACAGCTTGTTGGGCGTTGTGAGCCGGTGGTTGAGGGTGGAGGCCTGGATGGGCATCGCCGCAATGTCGGCTGCGGCCACCCAGGCATGGAGGTCCTGGGGCGGCACGGCCGGCAGCACGAACAGGCGGCCAGCGCGCTCCGGTTCGGCAGCGGCGGCCCGAAGCTCCGGCTCCAGCACGCCGTAGCCCATCAGCACCAGCACAGCATCCGGGATCGTGCCCATGGCCGCCATCAGCTGCTCGATGCCGCGCTCTGGGAACAGGCCGCCGTGGTACAGCACCACCCGGGCGTCACCGGGGAGCCCAAGGGTCTCGTGGAAGCGTCGCTCCGGCGGCTCGGGCGGGTCAAAGCGGGCCGAGCAGTTCATCACCACCAATGGCCGCTCCGTGCCAAAGCGCTGGGTCATCACGTCCGCGTACGCGTCATTGACGGTCACCACGCGCGCGGACTTGTGCGCCCAGCCGCGCTCCGCCCGCGCCAGTGCCCAGCGGACGATGCCACGGGACTTGGCAAGGTTGCGCGCCTCGAGGTAGATGTCGCGGGCGTCGTAGACAACGCGCGCGTGATGGTCGCGGCCCAACGCCAGCGCCACTGGGATGCCCATGTAGGCCATGCCGTGGTACAGGTCCGCGCCTGGCGCAAGGCGCCGGGCGTTGCGGATGTGGGACCGGATGGTCAGCGGGATGGCGAGCCTGCGAACAGCCGACGCCAGGACACGGCGCGGAAACGATGCGGGGCTCGCGCCCGAAGCGACCTTCGGTGCAGCGACCGTGCCCGCGCCAGCTGAGGCAGGGCGGGATGGCGGCGCAGCAGCCGGCCGGCGACCCGGGTGCAGCAGCCGACCCGCAGCAGCCCTGGTGCCCTTGAGGGGCAGGCCGTCTGCCGCGCTGGCCCGGACCCGCAGGATGCGGTACCCGGCCGGGTGCAGCTCCTCATCAGGCAGGCCCTCCTTCCAGCGCGCCAGCACGGTCACTTGGTGGCCGCGCGCAAGACAGGTGGAGGCTATGCGGTACGTGCGGGAGTCAAACTCGCCCGTTGAGGGCAGGACCAGGCAGAGATGGCGTTGTGCGTTGTCGGTCACCGTCTCACCGTGCTCCTGAAGCCTGCTGCATCGCGCAAGAGTAGGTGAGATCGGGGGTCCCGAGCGTCGCCCGCGACACGCCTCCGGACGAGGGTCAGCGCGCCGCCAGGTGTGCCCGCGCGTCGTGGAGCACCCCGGCCAGCGTCTCCTCCAGGCTGATGGACGGCGCCCAGCCCGTCAGCGCCACCAGCCGGCTGGGATCGCCGCGGATCTCGGGCGGCTCGCCCATCCGGACCAGCGACGGATCCGTGACGGGAGCCACAACCACGCCAGCCAGCCGACAGAGGATCTCCACGATGGTGCGGATGGAGACAGACCTGCCGGAGCACACGTTCACCACCGTGCCGCCCGGCACGCGTCCCGCGGCTACACCCTCAAGCAGCAGCCGATAGGCCCGGGCGACGTCGCGCACGTCAAGGAAGTCGCGGGCGACATCGAGGTTGCCTGTGGTCAGCGTGTCGCTCAGGCCTGCCGCGACGGCTGCGACGCGTCCAGCGATGCCGGGCACCGCAAAGTGCGGCAGCTGCCCGGGTCCCGTGTGGTGAAAGGACCGCGCCACCACAACGGGGAGGCTGTGGCGGGCCCACGCGTCCAGACCGGCGGCCTCCTGCCCCACCTTGGAGAGGCTGTAGGGACTTGCGGCATGAAGGGGCGCGTCCTCGGTCAGCGGCAGGTGTTCGGGTGCCCCGTACACCTCAACCGATCCCGCAATCAGGACAATGGGCCGATGCTCCATGGCGATGGCGGCGTCGAGCAGGTTGCGCGTGCCGCCAACGTTGATGGCCAGCGCCCGCTCGGGATCGGCGGCCGCCCGGCGGGGTGAACTCTCGGACGCCAGGTGCACCACGGCGTCTGGTCGGGCGGCGTCAAGCCAGGCTGCGACCGCCGCGGCGTCTGTGACATCGGGGCCCGGCCGATCACCCACCGCCTCGTGACCGTGGGCCGCAACATCTCGGATGACCCAGGGGCCGACAAACCCGCCTGCCCCCGTGACGGCAATCCGCATCAGTGGCCGGCTGGCGTGGATACAGCCATCAGGTGGCGGCCGTGTGCTGGCGAAGCCGAGCCAGATCGGCGTCCACCATCATCTCCACAAGGCCGCGGAAGTCCACGCGCGGGCGCCACCCCAGCTGGTCGCGCGCCCGCGATGCGTCACCCCGCAGGTGGTCCACCTCGGCCGGACGGAAGAGCGCCGGATCGGTGACCACGTGGTCTTGGTAGTCCAGACCAACGCGGGCAAAGGCAAGCTCGCACAGTTCGCGAACGGTGTGCGCCTCGCCCGACGCAACCACGTAGTCCACCGGCTCCGCCTGCTGGAGCATCAGCCACATGGCCTCGACGTAGTCGCCCGCAAAACCCCAGTCCCGCTCAGCGTCAAGGTTGCCCAGCCGCAGGTCGCGACTCAGGCCAAGCGCAATCCGAACGGCGCCATCGGTGACCTTGCGCGTCACGAATTCCAGCCCGCGGCGGGGTGACTCGTGGTTGAACAGGATCCCCGAGACGGCGAACAGGTTGTAGCTCTCGCGGTAGTTGACGGTGATGAAGTGGCCATACGCCTTGGCAACCCCATACGGGCTGCGCGGATAGAACGGCGTCTCCTCGGTCTGGGGCACCGTCCGGACCTTGCCAAACATCTCGCTTGATGACGCCTGGTAGAACCGGGCCTCCGGGGCGATCTGGCGGAGCGCCTCCAGCAGACGCGTGACGCCCAGAGCCGTGAATTCGCCCGTGAGGGTGGGCTGGTTCCACGACGTTGGCACAAAGCTCTGGGCTGCGAGGTTGTACACCTCCGCAGGGGCCGCAAATCGCAGCGCCTCCACCAACGACGCCTGATCAAGCAGGTCTCCCTGGACCAGCTCGATACGGTCTGCGAGGTGGGCAATCCGCTCGTTTGAGACGGTGCTGGACCGACGCGTCATGCCTACGACCCGGTACCCCTTGTCGAGCAGCAGCTCGGCCAGATACGAGCCGTCTTGGCCGGTGATGCCCGTGATCAAGGCAGAGGGTTTCATCGCGGCGAGTATAGGTGGTGGCCCGAAGGTCACCGGCAACCCCCTGTTATCCTCGCGTTGATGTCTGCCTCCAAGCGTCGCGCGGTGCTGGGCGCCCTTGCGCGGGATCTGCGGTCACTGGTCACCGGGCGCGAAACGCCCCTGATGGCCCGGGCTACGCTTGCCGAGGAGCGCTGGCATATTGACCGGGGACGGGCCGCGCTGGACCAGGGCGATCCGGATGGTGCTCGCGCCGAAGCCGAGACTGCAGCCCGCTGCCGAGCTGGCAGCACCGCGGCGGCCACGCTGGTCACCGCCGCTGGGCGAAGCCGTCCCATTCGGGGCCGTAGCGGCGCCCGTGCACTCACCTCCTCCACAGTCGAGGCTGCGGCAGCCCAACTGCGGGCGCAGGGGCACGCTGCACCCGTGCTGCTCGCGTACCACCAGGCAAGCCCCGACAACCCGTTCCAGGACCTGCTCTACCGGCGCGCGTGGGACCACGGCCTGGCCCCCGTGCCGCTCTGGGACGCAGCGGACATCGACCGGCTCCCAGAGCTTGTCCCAGCCGGGATGCGCGCGGTGCTGCACCTCCACTGGGTCAATCGCGTGGTGGGGTCTTCGCCCGACGCCGCAGAGGCAGCCGTACGGGCAGGTGCCTTTGCCGCGCGTCTGGACGGCGTCCGCGCTGCGGGCATCCCGATTGTCTGGACCGCCCACAACGTGCTGCCACATGACACGCCCTACCCGGCCGAGGACGCGCTGGTCCGCAAGGCCATCGTTGAGCGGGCATCGCTGATCCACCTGCTCGCCGCCGGCACGCCGGAGCTTGCCGCACCCTGGTACGAGATCCCGGCGGAACGCACGGTCCACGTGCCGCTCCCATCATTCAAGAACGCGTACCCGGACGTCCTCACGAGAGCGCAGGCGCGGTTTGCGCTTGGCCTGCCGGGCGATGCCTGGGTTGCCGTGCTGATTGGCGGTCTGCGTGCCCACAAGGGGCTCAACGTCCTGATGGATGCGCTGGACCTTGCGGCCGAACAGGAACCGCGCCTCCACCTTGTCATTGCGGGCTCGCCCGTCAAATCGGCATCGACCGAGGCGTTCCTTGAGCGCGCCCGCGCCCATCCGCGCGTGTCCCTGCACGCCCGCATGGTCCCGGCTGACGACATGCAGCTCTTCCTGCGTGCCGCAGACGCCGCGGTCCTGCCCTATCTGGTCACGCTCAACTCGGCCGTGCTGATGACGGCGCTGGCTTTTGACCTGCCGGTTGTGGTGCCACCCGTTGGCGGGATCGCGGAGACGATCACCCCCGAGGTGGCCGCCACGTTCCAGCCCGATGATCCCGCCAGCCTCGCCCGCGCGATCCTTGCGGTACGCGATCTGCCCGCCGACACGGTGGTTGCGGCAGCGCGACGCATCAGCGACAGCCACGACGCGGACCGCCTCTCAGATCGCCTCATGACAGCCATCGCCGCCGCAAGCGCGTCTGGACGAGTATTTGGAGACCCGACATGAGCGAGCATCCCGCCAACCCACTGGTGACGGTCCGCCACTTGGCAGGCCGCATCGTTCGGCGTGGCAGACGAACCGCACGCGCCGTGGCCGCCTCCGTGCGCCTCGTGCTGGAACCGCCCACAAGCGAGCGTGCCCTCCGGCGCCGGCTGGTGGCGTCAGGCGCCCGGCTTGATCCCCTCCAGCCCAGCCGTGTCTGGGAGGCCTGGCGCAATCGGCCGCTCCGCACCAGCGCCGAGGTGGACGAGGCTTGCGCCGCCCTGACAACTGCAGGGCTGCCGCTCCACGGTGACCGGCCAAAGAACTGGGACCTGCTTGTGGCGTTGGGCGCGCTGCTCGACGGGGTGCCCAAGACGGGCGCCGTGCTGGAAATGGGCGCCACGCAGTACTCGCGCGTGCTGCCCTGGCTCTACCTGTACGGCTACCGCTCCCTGCGCGGGATTGACCTTGTCTACGACGCTCCGGTCCTTGCCGGTCCCATCCGCTACGACGAGATGGACCTCACCAAGACAACGTTCGCCGATGCCTCATTTGACGGGATCGCCAATCTCAGCGTCATTGAGCACGGCGTTGACCTGGACGCCTACCTGCGCGAAGCAAGCCGACTGCTCCGGCCGGGCGGCGTGCTGGTGACCTCCACGGACTACTGGTGCGAACCGGTAGACACGGGTGGCCAGGAGGCATACGGCGTCCCCATCCGCATCTTTGGGCCTGCCGACATGGAGGGCTTTGTTGCGCTGGCGGCCGGCCACGGTTTGGAGCTGCGCGGCACGCTTGATCTTGCCTGCGACGAGCGCGTTGTGGAGTGGCGCAGGTTTGGCCTGCACTACACGTTCATCAACATCGTCCTGCACAAGCCCGCCTGAGCCCGGCTGGCCGCTAGCGGCGAGGGGTCAGCGATCCGCGCCCAAGACCTCGGCCACCATCTCGGCGGCTCCCGCCGGCGCCAAGTCCAGCGTGCGGGCACGCTCGGCGGCCTGCAATTGGGCATCGGCCACGGGTGCGAGGCGGGCAAGCTCGTCCAGCGCCCGGGCACGGTCAAGACCCACCACCACCATGCGGCCGCCGCTCTCGGCCACGGCCTCCACCCATTCGGTGCGGTCGCGCAGGATCAGACACGGGACGCCTAGCCAGGCCGCCTCGCGCTGGACGCCGCCGGAGTCTGTGAGCACTGCAGCCGCGTGCAGCTGGAGCGCAATCGTGGTGCGGTAGCCCTGCGGCCCGATGACCCGGACATGCGGCGGGAGCGCCACGCCCTCGGCCTCAAGGGCCGCGGCCGTGCCCGGGTGGAGCGATAGGACCACCGGGCGCCGCTCGCTCGCGGCTGCGCCCAACAGCGCGGTCCAGGCGCGCAACGCATCGGGCAGGCGGTTCTCGGCGCGGTGGACCGTGGCAAAGAGGTACTCGCCGGGACGCAGGCCAAGCGCGGTGACAGGCGCCGCGTCCCGCACGGTGGGCGCAATGCGCGCGGCAAGATCCTGCATGACATCGCCAACAACCGTGACGCCCTGCGTGATCCCCTCGGCCGCAAGATTGGCAACGGCGGCAGGCGTAGGAACAAACAGCCATCGCGACAGGTGGTCCGCGACGACGCGGTTGATCTCCTCCGGCATGCGCCGGTCAAAGCTGCGCAGCCCCGCCTCAACGTGCGCGACGGGGATATCCAGCTTCGCGCCGACGAGGGCGCCTGCCATGGTGGAGTTTGTGTCGCCGTAGACGAGGACCGCGTCCGGCCGAGCCACAGCAACGATCTCTTCGAGCGCCAGCAGCATCCGCGCCACCTGTGCCGTTCCGGTGCCGCCGCCAATGCCTAGCGTGTGGTGCGGACGCGGCAGGTCCAGCTCCGCGAAGAAGGCGCCGGCCATCGCCTCGTCGTAATGCTGGCCCGTGTCCACGAGGATCTCCTCGTGACGGCGCCGGAGCACGGGGCTCAGCGCGGCAGCCTTGATCAGCTGGGGCCGGGTCCCAACGATGCTGACAATCCGCATGCTGGCGCCTTGGCCCCGGATCCCGCGCCTACGCGGGTCGGGCGCGAGTGGCGGCCTGGACGCCCACGCCCAGGTACGTCACGTCTGCCGGCAGCGCAAGCGTGCGCAGGCTGTTGCGGCCGTCGTAGACCACGGCAAGCGCGGGGAACCAGACCGGGTCCAGCGTGAGGAACGCCTTGTCGCCGGTCTGCGTGATCACCGCCCGGAACGGACCGGCCTCACCCCAGTGCCAGGGGCGGGCCCCGATGGCCGCAATCTCGGCGTCGTCCATGAGCGGGTCATAGGCGGCCACATCGGCGCCAGCGGCGCGGAGCGCGGCGATCAGCGGGATGGCGCGGCTGTACGCCAGCTCCTTGACGCCCTCGCGGTACGTGATGCCCAGCACCAGCACCGGCGCGCCGGACAGGCCGCGAAGCAGCCCGTCGAGGGCGGCGAGCGCTCGGCCGGTCTGGCCGTCGTTCACCTCGCGCGCGGTCTCCACGAGGCGCAGGCCGGGGGCGCGCGACAGCAGCAGGTGCGGGTAGACCGGGATGCAGTGCCCGCCCACGCCAATGCCCGGCTGGTGGATGTGGCTGTACGGCTGGCTGTTGGCGGCGGCGATCACCTCTTGGACGTCCACGTTCCAGAGGTCCGCAGCCTGGGCGAACTCGTTGGCGAGCGCGATGTTGACGTCGCGGTATGTGGTGTCGGCCAGTTTGCTGAACTCGGCCGCCTCGGAGGAGGACATGGCCACCACCTCGGCGTCCAGGACGGACGCGTAGAACGCAGCTGCGCGGTCCGTGGAGGCGGCGCCGATGCCGCCGACAAGCTTGGGGTACGCGGCGAGGTTGGCCAGGACCGCGCCGGAGAACAGGCGCTCTGGCGAGAACGCGAGGAAGAAGTCCCGGTCTGCGGTGAGCCCGGAGACCGCCTCCAGCGCGGGGGCGAAGCGGCGGCGCGTGTCGCCGATGGGCAGCGTGGTCTCAAAGACCACCGTGATGCCCTCGTGGACGCCGGGCGCGATGGACGCGACAGCCGGGTCCATGTAGCGGTAGTCCGGCTGGTGGTCCGCGTCCAGCATGACCGGCACGATCAGCACCACGACATCGCTGGCGCGCGCTGCGGCTGCGGCGTCGGTGGTGGCGTGGAGGCGGCCCTCCGCGTGGACCCGCGCGACAAGCTCCGCAAGCCCCGGCTCCTCGCCCACATGGGAGAGGCCTGCGTTGATGGCCGCCACAACTGCGGGGTTGATGTCCACCGCGGTCACGTTCCAGCCGTGCGAGGCGAACTGCGCGGCAAGCGGCAGACCCATCTTGCCCGCGCCAACCACGGCCACGGACCCGGCGGTGCCTGGCTCGCCCACCCAGGGGCTCACGGCGCGCGCCGGAGCGTGCGTGCAGGGGCTGGCCGGGACCGTGATGGAACCGCCAAGCATGGAGGCGCCCACGGACGGGCGGCGGACGATGCTCATGCGGGGGAGCCCGCGGCACCCGAGGCGTCCGCAGCGCCGTCCGGGCCCAGGAGGACGGGCATCCGCGCCGCGGCGGCGTCAAGCATGGCGTTGCAGATGCGCACGGCCCAGGCGCCGTCCTCGGCGTCAACGTACGGGCGCTCGCCGGTGCGGATGGCGCGGACAAACGCGTCCAGCTGCGCCTTGAGCGGCTCGTGGACGTCTACCTCGATGTCCAGCACGTCGCCCGTGAACGTGGGCGCGTAGCCCGCGATCAGCTGCGGGTGGGCAAGGTCAGACTTGGTGAACGTCAGCTTCTGCGTGAGGTAGTCCAGCTCAAACATGCCCTCCTCGCCCACAACCGCAAGCTGGCGGCGCTTGCCGGGGGTGAGCCAGTTGACGTCCAGCATCCCCGACGCCCCGGACGGGAAGTGGAGCAGGCCAAACAGGAGGTCCTCGTGCGTGGCGTGCTTGCGCTGCGCCAGCTCCGCGTACACGCGCGTGGGCCGCTCGCCGGCAATCCAGCAGAGCATGTCCACGTCGTGCGTGCCAAGGTCCACCGTGACGCCCACGTCGCGGATGCGCGCGGGGAAGGGGCCGGCCCGGCGGCTGGTGATGGAGTAGATGGTGGTGAGCCAGCCCGAGCGGAGCAGCTCGCCAAGCTTGAGGACCGCGGGGTTGTAGCGCTCCACGTGGCCCACCTGCACGGCGACGCCCGCGGCGCGCGCGGCGTCCACGATCTGCTGCGCCTCGGCGAGGGTGGCCGCGAGCGGCTTCTCCACCAGGACCGGCAGCCCGCGCTCGATGGCGGCCAGCGCCAGTGGCACATGCGCGGTGGTGGGCGCCGCAATCACGAACGCGTCCACGTCCGCGTCCCGGACCATCGCGAGCGGGTCCGCGTACCCTGCGGCGCCCGTCTGGGCCGTGGCCGCCTCAAGCGCCGCGGGATCGGGGTCCGCAACCGCGGCCAGCACCGTCTCGGCGTGCCCTGAGACCACGCGCAGGTGGTTGCGGCCCATGGACCCCAGACCCGCCAGGCCGATGCGGATGGGCGC
>CAIYHO010000161.1 GCA_903925955.1 uncultured Chloroflexota bacterium | reverse complement strand
TGGCTGGAGATCCTGGGGCTGTATGAGGTGCTGGCGCGCGTGTCGCCCTCGCCGGTGGTGGCGCTCAACCGCGCCGTGGCCGTGGGTGAGGTGCGGGGTCCGGCGGCGGGACTAGCTGCGGTAGACGCGTTGGCGGTCAACCCCGCGATGGCTGACTACCGCTTCTTTCACGCCGCCCAGGCGGAACTGCTGGTGCGGCTGCGGCGCGTCCCGGAGGCGATGGCGGCGTACGACCGAGCACTGGCGCTCGCGCCCAACCGGGCGGAGGCGTCCTTCCTGACGCGCCGTCGCGGCGAGGCGGCGGCGCGGGCCAGGGCGGGCTGATCGCCGACCGAGGTCGCTAGCGCGCTCTGTTATGGGCGGCGGATGCTGGCGCAGATGATCGGTGGCACCGATCGATTTCCCGCATGGACCGGCTGTCTGATCGGTGGCACCGATCAAACCGACCAGGGTCGGCCCCGCTGGCGCCCGTTTGCCGTCAGATTGATCGGTCGCACCGATCACTCGTGCCCTGCGGACGCGAAATCGATCGGTGGCACCGATCGCCGGGCTAGCTGTGGGCGGGCAATGCGGCGCTAGACGCCGAAGAGCCCCGTGACCACCAGCACAAGCGAGAGCAGGATCAGCAGACCAGTGCACGTCCAGCCGATGGCGCTCAGCACGGGCCCGCTGGCAAGGTCCCCCATGGTTTCGCGGTCCGTGGCGAGCTTCATGACAAACACCAGGATGAACGGCAGCAGCAGCGCGTTGAGCACCTGGGCGCTAAACATAACCGAGATCAGCGGCAGCCCGGGGATCATCACAAACAGCGCCGCAAACCCAATGAAGAACGCCAGTAGGCCGTAGAACGCTGGCGCCTCGCGCCAGTTCCAGTTGACGCCCGTCTCCCAGCCAAACGCTTCGCACGTGGCATAGGCGGACGACATGGGCACCACGCCCAGCCCCAGGAACGACGCGCCCAGCAGGCCGATGGCAAACACCAGGGCAGCGGCCTCACCCGCGATGGGCTTGAGCGCTTGGGCGGCGTCACCTGCGGAATTGATCGACAGGCCGTTGGTGAACAGTGTCGCCGCGCACGCCACCACGATGAACGCCGCGATCACGTTGGTTAGCAGCGCGCCCGCGAACACGTCCACGCGGCTTGCCTTGATGTCATCGGGCCGCAGGCCCTTGTCGGCCACGTAGGACTGGATGAACGCCTGTCCCCACGGCGTGATCGTGGTGCCCACGGTGCCCACCACGGCCAGCCAGTAGGCGGGCGAGGCCGTGAGGTGCGGCCCCACAAGGTTCGACAGCGCCAGACCCCAGTCCGGTTTGGCCTCGATGGCCGAGAAGATGTAGGCGCCAGAGACCGCCACACCCACCGCGACAAACAGGTACTGGACACGGCTGTACGAGCCAAGCGCAATGAACGCCACCACCACGACGGCGGCGACAGCAGCGCTGATCTGGGTGGGCACACCGAAGATGCCCAGCGCTGAGCCGATGCCGGCGAACTCGGCCACGATGGAGCCAAGGTTGGCGGTCAGCATCAGCAGAGCGGCGAATACTGTCCAGCGGACGCCCCAGCGCTCGCGGATGAGGCTGATCAGCCCCTTGCCGGTGGCGAGGCCCAGACGGGCGCCCACTTCCTGCGTGAAGAACAGGACGATCTGGCTTGCGAGGATGACCCACAGCAGCGCGTAGCCGTAGTTGGCGCCTGCCAGCGAGTACGTGGTGATGCCGCCCGCGTCGTTGTCGGCAAAGCCGCTGACCAGCCCCGGGCCCAAGACCGCCAGCGAGGCGATGAGGCGCACGCGCCACTGCGGCAGGCGCGGGAACGGGCGGACAACG
>CAIYHO010000160.1 GCA_903925955.1 uncultured Chloroflexota bacterium | reverse complement strand
GGCGTCGATGGCCAAACACGGCGGCGAGGACATCGTCCATGCAGCGATGGGCGAGCTCGAGGCGCGCATGCTCGCGGCGCCCGGAAGAACCATCGCTATCGATGAGCCCTACCAGCACTACCAGTTCGCCGGCCGCGCGGACGTGTTGGTCGTTGAGCGGGACGCGCGCAACCTGCTCCACATCGAGAACCGCACGCAGTTCCCCAACCTCCAGGATGCGGCCGGCAGCTGGAACGCCAAGCGCCAGTACTTGGCGCGCGAGATGGCGCAGCGCTATGGCATCGGCCCGAGCGGCTGGCGCAGCGTGACGCACGTCATGGCGTGCCTGTGGTCAGCCGAGGTCCTCCACGCGATACGACTCCGCCGGGCGACATTCAACGCGCTGGCGCCAGACACGCCCGACGCGCTCCACGCCTGGCTGAGCGGCCAGCAACCGCAGCCCGACACAACAAGCACGCTGATCGTCCTGGACCCGCTCGTTGAACCGGGCGAGCGCCGCCGCATATGGGCACCAGCACACGAGCCGCCGAGGCTCGACCCGCGCTATCGCGACTACGCGGACGCCGCCGAGATGCTGCGCCAGTAGAGACTCAGACCGGCCGCACCACCGGCAATCCAAGCGCGAGCGCCGCCTCTGCCATGCGGTCGTCGTACGTGACGAACGCGTCGAGATCCGGCACAAGGGCTAGCGCCGTGGCCAAGTGGATGGCGTCGAGGGTTCGGACCGCCGGCGGCTCAAGCGCTGCGGCAACAGCGGCGATCGCGCTGTCAAACTCATACACCACGAGGTCGGTCAGCACCCTGTTCCGTTGTGCCCGGTCGTGGGGTCGCCGGGATGAGGCACGGACCGTCTCCACAATGCCAATCCGGCTGGTCACGAGCCGCTCAGCTTCGACATACCAGCGGAGCAGCGCCGCCGATTCTGGCTCGTCAACCACAAGTTTGACGAGCGCCGAAGCATCGACATAGGCGAGTGCTGTCACCGCTCGTCCTCGTCGCGCATCTCCTGCAGGATCTCGCTCAGCGGCTGACCGGGGATGCTTGGCGGGTGCGGCAACGTCCGGTGATCTGAGGTTGCAGGCGTCGCCTTCCCCTCCGCGATAAGCCGGTCAATGATCGAGAGCCGCTCCGGTGTCCGTGGCGCAAGTGTGGCCACCGGGTGCCCGTGCTCTGTGACCTCCAGCGTCTCACCCGCCTTCACACGGTCCAGATAGACGGACAGGTTCTGCCGCAGCTCTCGCACGCCAACCCGCGCAGGCCCACCGCTGGTGCCACCTGTCTCACTCATGTAGCACACGGTAGCACATTGTCGAGCACGAGCACGGCACCGTGAAGTTGCGCCACCGCGACACGGGGCGAGCCTTTAGGATGCGCACATGTCAACGACCGTCCCCGCCACCACGCCCACTCCCTCCATCCCGAGTCTCCTCGGCCGCCGCGGCCTCATCCTGCTGGCGCTCGCCGCCGCCGGCACCATCCTCACGCTTGTGCTCCGCACGGCAGGCGCCAACGACGTCGCCGTGTTTGGCGTGGCCGCCGTCACGCTGGCCGGTCTCGCGGCACTCGTCGGAGACGCAACCGACCAGCTCGGTCATCGGTTTGGGCCGGCAACGACTGGCGTTCTCCAGTCTGCGCTGGGCAACCTCCCAGAACTGTTCATCTCGCTGTTCGCCCTGCGCGAGGGTCTCGTGGTCCTCGTCCAGACTGCGCTGATCGGATCGATCCTCGGCAACAGCCTGCTCGTGCTCGGTCTGGCCTTCCTTGCGGGAGGTCTCAAGAACGGGCGCCAGGTCTTCCAGGCGGGTCCGGCGAGGACAACGTCCATCGTTCTGCTGCTAGCGGTGGCGGCGCTCGCGATCCCGACGATCGCAACGTCGCCCGGCGGTTATGACGAGGGCCACGCGGTGGAGTTCAGCGCCTTCGTCTCGGTTGTCCTGCTGGTGATCTTCGCCGCCTCGATCCCCTATTCGCTCAGCGGCGGCAAGGGCGCCTCGGCCGAGCTTGAGCCCGACAGCCATCCGTGGCCGCTCAGGCTCACGGTCGGCATGCTCGCCGTGTCGGCAATTGGCGCCGCCTTGGTCTCGGACTGGTTTGTCGAAGCGCTGCGACCGGCGATGGCGACGCTGGGCGTGTCTGAGGCCTTTGTCGGCCTCGTCGTGGTGGCGATCGCCGGCAACGCGGTCGAGCATGCGGTGGGCATTCAGGCGGCACTGCGCAACCGAACCGACCTTGCCATCAGCCTGATCCAGAACTCCAGTCTCCAGGTCGCCATTGCGCTGACGCCGATCCTGGTGCTCGCAAGCCTGTTCATCTCGCCCGTGCCGATGACGCTCGTGCTGGCGCCAACCCTGCTGGTGGCCGTTGCCCTAGCGGCAATCCTGGGCGCGCTGATCGTGTTTGACGGCGAGTCCACGTGGCTTGAGGGGCTGATGCTCCTCGGGCTCTACCTGATCATCGCGGCATCGGTCTGGTACGGCCCGCGCGTCACGATTTAGCGGCGTCCAGCGACGCCGAGCGGCGCCTAGCGAGGCGCAGCGGCGTCCAGCGACGCGCAGCGGCAGACACCGGCGCCTACGGGTTGGCGACGGTCACCTTGGTCATCGCCACCGGATTGGTGGGGGT
>CAIYHO010000159.1 GCA_903925955.1 uncultured Chloroflexota bacterium | reverse complement strand
TGGGTCAAGAGCGCAGGCGCGGGCCGGGCGCCGCGAGCCGGGCCGGGCGCCGCGAGCCAGTCCGGTCGCCAGGCCGGTCGCCGTGGCCGGTCGCCGCGCTGTGGCCGTACGCGCCGCCCCGCGCGGGCGCTTAGTCCGCCGCAACCACCGGCCGCGGCGCCTTCGGCACCTCGGCTGTGAAGTGCTCGGGGAGTTGGCCTGCGGCGGCAAGCCTGCGGATCACAAACCCGTAATAGTCGTCAACCTTGGCGGTGACCCGCGGCCAGCTGAACTCGGCCGCCCGGATTGGTCCCGCTGCACGCATCGAGTCGGCGAGGGGCTTGTCCGTCAACAGCCGCGAAATAGCCTCCGCGAGCTCCTTGGGCTCGTGCGGCGGGACCAGCAGCGCTTCGCGGCCGCGGCGCACAACGCCCTTGTAGCCGTGGATGTCCGAGGCCACGATGGGGGCACCGGCGGCCATTGCCTCGAGTAGCACGATGCCAAACGACTCGCGCCCCGTGGCCGGCGAGCAGTAGACGTCCACGGTCCGGAACAACTGGATCTTCTCGTGGTCCGACACGCGCCCCAGGAACTCGACGTCCGAAAGATTGCGCGTGGCGACGTACCGGCGCGCCTCACGCTCTTGGGGGCCACCGCCGACAACCAGCAGGCGCGATTCGATCCCCCCCTTGCGCAGGTGCCGGTGCGCCTTGAGCAGGTCTAGGAGGCCCTTGCGCGGCTCGAACCGCCCCACGAACAGCACGTTGGGCGTCCCGTCCTGCCAGCGCGAGACCGCGACGCCGCGCTGATACTTCTGATCGTCCACGCCGTTGGGGATGATCTTGTAGTCGCCGGGGAAGTACCGGTCAATGAAGTGGCGCGCGGCTGCCGATACGGCAATTCGCCCATGGAGCCGCTTTGCGTAGCCATCCATGACGCGGCTGCCAAACTCGTAGGCGGGCGACCAGCCGCCGTAGGCGTGGAACGTTGCGACGTTGACACTCTTGGACTCGCGCAGGAGGATCGGCGAGAGGAACGGCACAAACGGCTCGTGATAGTGGAGCACGTCAAACTGCTCGCGCTCAAGGACGTCCCGAACCTGGGACATGTACCGGGGCGAGATGGTAATTGTGCCCACAGAGCCGTTCATCGGCATCGAGAAGCCTTTGCCCAGCCGGATCACATCGCCCTCTGACGAGCGCTGCAGACCGTGCGAGGCGGACAGGATCCGGACGTCGTGGCCGCGAAGGCGCAGGTTCTCGTACAGATAGCGGACGTGCTGGGTCACGCCCCCGGGGAGCGGGTAGATGTACGGCGAGACCAGGCCGATCTTCACGGGGAAAGCCTACCCCGCCGGGAAGCGCGGCGGACGCTGTCGGCCGCCGGGATAGCCGTGGTCGCGTCCGGTGCCGTCGCGGCGGATCCTGCCCGCCAGCTCATCGCGGCCGTCGCGTGCGTACTTGCGCAGTTGATGGCTGAACGTGCCCAACTGGCCCACGGAGCCGTGGAAGGACCCGTGGTGGCGCGTTGTGGCCGCAAGCACCGCAGCGCGCACATCGGCTGCCGTCTGGCCCGGGAAGGACGTCCAGACGGTGCCAATCGCCTCGGCCGCATGAGCGTCGCTCGCGCCAAACTGGGCTAGCCCCAACTCCTCTGCAAAGCGCAGGACGGCGCCGTGGCGGAACTTGCCAAACGCGGTGGGGTTGAACGTTTCAACCGTGTCGGGACGGACAGCCGGATTGTCCGAGGCAAACAGCTTTCGCAGGGCAGACCCCTGGGCGCACATGGGGTGCGGCACGAGCGGGTGGGCAGGGATCGCCAGGCCGCCCTGGTCATGGATGGCCTCGATGGACCACGCCAGACTCTTCATGGGCGGCACAGGCGACTCGAGGAACAGACCCACAAGGTGACCGCCGCGCGTGGTCACCTCCTCGCCCACAACCACCTCGAAGGCCAACCCCCGGTCCAAGGCGATCTGTCGGCCCGCCAAGGCGGCGTCGATGCGCTCATGGTCGGTGATGGCGATGACGTCGAGTGTCCCGGCTGCCGCCACGTGGTCCAGGATCTGCAGTACGGACGACGTGCCATCCGAGGCCCACGTGTGGATGTGCAGGTCCGCCCGGCCGCGCCGCGGCTCCAGCTCGTCGGTCATGACGCTGCCTCCTGGCTGGGGGGCTCGTGGCCCGGCTGGACCTTGCCCAGGGCGAGATCGGGCCAGATGGGGTGGAACGCGCCCCACCACTGGGACGGGTCTTCGGCGAGGAGATCCTCAAAGCCGCGGACCATCGCCTCGGTGAGCGCCGTGAGCCGCTCGCGTAGGGGGCCCGGCGGCGGCATCGGCACCAGGGTCAGCGCGCCCTGATAGCGCAGGTGATCAATCCGGCGAGCGACGGCCACGTAGAGCGGGATGCCGGTCTCGATGGCCAGCAGCGGTGCGCCGGGCGGGATGGGCGCGGGGTGGCCAAAGAACGGGGTGGACAGCCCGCCGCCCAGCACGTCGCGGTCCGACACAAGGCCAACCGATGTGCCGGCCTTGAGCGCTCTGAGCAGGACCCGCCGGGCGTCTTTCATGGGGATGATCTGCACGCCCACGCGGCTGCGCGTGGTGACAAACCAGCGGCGGAGCGCAGGGTCCTCCACAAGTTCCATGGGCGCCACGAAGTCGCTGCCGATAAGGCTGCGCGCGGCGATCGTCGCCACCTCAATGGCGCCGTAGTGCATACCCGCGAGGATCACCGGGCGGCCGCTCTGCAGTCCCTCTCGGACCTCGTCAGGGGTGAGGACGTCGATGCGGGCCAGCATCGCCGCCGACTCGTACCGGCCGGCGCGGAGCACCTCAAGGTAGTAGCGCGCGGCATGGCGGAACAGCCCGCGGACGATCTGCTCCAGAGCCGCCGGATCCGTGGCGGCACGCCGCACCAGGTCCGAACCACGGCCCTGCGCGTCCAGACCGATGCAGACGCGGCCGAGGTTGGCCCGAGCCTGCGCCGCCTTGGCTGGCGCAACGCGGTACCAGATGCCACCCGCGGCGTTTGCCAAGGCCACAAGCGGTCGTTCCGGGAGCCGCGCCACAATCCACGCCGCGCCCAAGATCAGGCGGCCGCGGAAGGTTGAGCGCCCGGGGTCTGCCACCGGCGTCATGTGCGCCGGAGTGACGTCGGGCACGCGGTCAGGCCCCGCTGCCGACGAGGGGTGCCGGAGGGGCGCCAGCCTCTGCCGGCGCGCCGGGGCCCTTGGCCCACATCTCGGCCGCCCGGCGCTCCAAGGCTGCCGTCTCAGCCTCCGTGGAGGGCCACATCGGCTTGAAGTTGTACCACTGCTCTGGGGCCGCGGCGATCGTGCTCTCGAGGGCGTCCGCAATCCTCTGGGTTGCCCGCTGGATGGTTGCTGGGTCGGACGCGTCCACCGTGAAGGCGGCGCCGCTGTCCACTCGGAAGCGACCGTTGGGCATGCGTCGCACCACCATGGGGGCGATGATCGCCCCGGTCTTCGCGGCCAGCGTTGCGGGTCCGGCCGGGAGCGTTGTCCAGGCCCCAAACAGCTTCACCGGGATGTCGTCAGGCTTGTAGCCCCAGTCCACAAGCAGCGCCAGCATCTGGTTCTTGCGCAGGATTGTGAACAGCTCGCGCAGGTTCCGCCAAGGCACCACGTGGACGCCCCAGGACTCACGGTTCTTGCGCAGGATCTCAAAGATCTCGGGGAACGCAGAATCGTCCGCGACCACGTTTGCCGGGAGACCGCGATGCGCAACGCCTGCGGCGACCGCCTCATTGTTGCCGACGTGTCCGGCCACAACGATCATGGATTTTCCGTGGGCCTTGAAGGCGTCCACGATCCTGTCCATGCCGTCGCCTTCAACGAGCTGCTGCACCGCCTCCGTCTTGAGCGACGGGAGGCGCATGGTCTCAACGACAAACCAGCCGTACTCCTTGTACGCCCGCAGCGCGAGACGCCGGACATCCGGATGGGTCTGCGGCAACCCCAGCACGTGGCTGAAGTTGAGGTTGGAGAAGCGCCGCTTGGACGGCCACACAAGGTAGCCGAACTGGTTCATGCGGCCCACGAGCGCCGCGGAGAACCGCGGCGGCACATGCGCCAGCAGTGCCGCCACGCCCTTATACAGGACGACCGCAATCTTCTCGACGATACGGGGGGAGGTCTGGAGGCGCCTGTGGGGCGCCTCCAGCTGCTTTACGGGTTCGGTCACGACACCTGTGCTGTGCTTGCGAGTGCCCTGCCGTCTTCGTGCGACTCCTCGGTTCCAACCAGCGTCTCGTTGTCATCGCCGCGGATGAACGCCTCGACTCGGTTGTACGCGATGTCGTCGTGGATCTGCATGGGCGGGCTCTTCATGAAGTAGCTCGACGGTGCCACAAGGGTACCCTTCAGGCCCCGGTCAAGCCCGATCCGCAGGCAGCGGATCGCGTCAATGATGACACCTGCTGAGTTGGGGCTGTCCCAGACTTCGAGCTTCAGCTCCATGTTGAGCGGCACGTCGCCAAACGTGGTGCCTTCGATCCGGATGTGGCACCACTTCCGGTCCTTGAGCCACGGCACGTAGTCCGACGGGCCGACGTGGATATCGCCCGCGGCGATGTCGTAGTCGAGCATCGAGGTGACGGCGTTGGTCTTGCTGATCTTCTTGGACTCGAGGCGCTCGCGCTCAAGCATGTTCAGGAAGTCCGTGTTGCCGCCGAAGTTGAGCTGGTACGTCCGGTCGATGCGGACGCCGCGGTCCATGAACAGGCGGGTGAGCACGCGGTGCGTGATCGTCGCGCCAACCTGGCTCTTGATGTCGTCGCCGATGACCGGCAGGTTGGCCGCAGCAAACCGGCGCTGCCAGTACGGCTCGCGGCCGATGAACACGGGGATCGCGTTCACAACGGCCACGCCTGCCTGGAGGGCCTGCTCGACGTACCACTTGGTGGCGTCCTCGCTGCCCACGGGCAGGTAGGAGACCAGCACGTCAACCTGGCGCTCCTTGAGGATGCCCACCACGTCGGCCGTGGGGCCGGGGGCCTTCTCGATGACCTGCGAGAGGTACTTGCCCAGACCGTCGAGCGTCATGCCCCGATCGACCTTGACGCCCATGTGCGGGACGTCCATGAACTTGAACGTGTTGTTCTGGCCCGAGAAGATCGCCTCGGAGAGGTCCTTGCCAACCTTCTCCTTGTCGATGTCAAAGGCTGCGACAAACTCCACATCGCTGATGTGGTAGTCGCCAAGCTTGACGTGCATCAGGCCCGGGACGAAGTCCTCGGCCTTGGCGTTCTCGTAGTAGTAGCGACCCTGCACCAGGCTGCTGGCGCAGTTGCCCACCCCAACGATGGCGACGCGGATCTTCTTGCCGCGCTGCTTCGGGGCTGTCTTGTCGGTCACGGGAGCCTCCACACTCCTGTGGACGTTGGTATCCGGCGTCCGCCCGGACGGCCTTGCGGGCCGGGTTGTCCTACTGCGCGGCTTGCGCTGTGGCCTGCCGCGCTGTGTGCACGATCCGCTGGACCGTCGTGATGGTCGCCAGGACGGCGATCAGGCCAAGGGCCGCATTCAGCGCAAGAGCGTTGAGCGGATACGCCATCCCGCCTGCGCCACCCACCGGGTCAGGCCCGGTGAGAAGCCCGGCAGCGATAAGGCCGAGGGTGAGGATCACGAGGCGGACCTCGCGCGGGGCGAGGCCCACGTTGGCCATGCCGGTGCCGGCGGCGAACCCGAGGCTTTCGGACTTGGCGCGCGTGTAACTGACCATGAATGCCGACTGCATCGCTGCGGCCGCGAGGACAACGGGCATCCAGAGGCCCATGTCCAGCGCTCCCCAGGTGATGCCGACATAGACGACGCCCTCCCCCCACCGGTCAAAGGTGGAGTCGAGGAACGCGCCAAGCTTGCTGGCCTTACCGGTGGCCCGCGCGAGCGCACCGTCGAAGAGGTCGAAGACCCCCCCGAAGATCACCAGGCCGCCCGCGAGCAGCCATGCCTGCGAAGCTGCCGCCGCGGCCGCGACAACAGCGATAAGGAAGCCGATGACCGTGAGTGCGTTGGGGCTGAGGCCAAGACGGCCGAGGCCGATGGCGATGGGCGTCATGAGGCCCCGGATCCTGGCGCGGAGTTCGGGTGTGATGAACGATCCGCTCATGACGTGACCTCTGTGTCTGTTGCGTCGGTGGGGTTGCCGGGGCGCCCGAGACCCAGAACCCGGGCCTCCTGCTCGGCGAAGGCGGCAAACGCGCTGGGGACAATCGTGTGGACCACTTCGCGCCCGTTGCGGCGGGCCGTGACCACGCCCACGTCGCGCAGCTTGCTCAAGTGCCAGGAGACCAGCGGCTGCGACAGCCCCACGCCCTCGATCAGCTCTGTGACGGTGGCGGGCCCGTCCGCGAGCACGCGCAGGATCCGCAGCCGGTTGACGTCGGCGAGGACCTTGTGAAAGTGCCGGAGTTCGCGCAGATCGTTGGGCTGGTCCACGACGTTGGCGAAGGTGCTGCGGAAGTGCGCGGGCGTAGGCGACACGAGGTGGCGGGGCTCCCGGTTTGGCGTCTCGACCGAAGGATCAATGGCCGCTTATATCAATGGGCGTTGATCCTATTGAGGGGAGCCCGCAATGTCAAGCACCCTGCCGTGGCCTGTTTCTGGCTACGGTCCCCCTGGAGGACGGTAAGCGGGAGCGCGGGGGTAGGCGGCCGGCGTTTCGGGGCCGTTCGTGCGTGGCATGGGGCGCGGACGGCGTTCGAAATCCCATACCGTCCTCCCGGAGGACGAGCGGTGTTTTGGCCGCGGCAGCGGTACTCCTGGTGGCGCGCGTCTACACTCGGGCGGTGGAGCAGCCGTCGAAGTCCGCCAAGCGCGCCCTGTTTGCCGTCATGGGCGCGGGCGTCTTTCTTGCGGGCCTTGAGCTCATGATCACTGCGGTCGCCCTGCCGTCCATCGTCACGGGTCTCGCGAGCTGGTCACGGCTGCGCGAGGCCTCGTGGATCGTCAACGGCTACCTGCTGGTCTATGTGGTCGCCATGCCCGTGGCGGGGCGTCTGGCGGACCTGTGGGGCACGCGGCGACCGCTGTTGGGCGCGCTGGCGGTGTTCACCGCAGGTTCAGCCCTTGCGGGCGCGGCACCAACCCTTGAGCTCCTCATCGCGGCACGCCTTGTCCAGGCGGCAGGCGCGGGCGCGCTTGTCCCCGTTGCCACGGCAGCTGCAGCGCACCTTGCCCCAGGCGATGCCCGCCCGCGCGTCCTGGGACTGATCGGCGCGCTGACGTTCCTTGGCATGGCGGCCGGACCATTTGTGGGTGCCGCAATCCTTGATGCGTTCCACCCGGCCGCGGCGCTGGGCAGGCTGGGGCTGGACGCGGCCTCGCCACTTGCCGCGTTGCTCACCCCGGCATGGCGCTGGGTCTTCTACGTCAACGTCCCCATCGGTCTTGTCGCGCTCGTCGTTGCGTGGGCCGCCGGCCCCGCCGCCGATACGCCTCGCCGGCACGGCGTCTTGGATGTCACGGGCGCCGCGCTTGCAGGCGTTGTCCTCGCGAACGCTCTCGGCGCCCTGACGCTGCTTGGAAGCAGGGCCAACACCGGCGCGCCAGACCCGCTGGTGCTGGTGGCCGCACTTGGCGTCATCGCACTCGCCGCTGGCATCCTCGCCCGCCGCCATGCCCACAGCCAAGCCGACCCGTTCCTGGACGTGGCGCTGTTCCGGCGGCCCGCCCTTGCATCGGCCGTCCTGGTGTCTGGCCTCACCGGCTACGGTCTGGCCACGGCCATTGTCGGCGCGGCTGTGTTTGTGGACCGCGTGCTCTATGGCGGTCCCGGCGAGCAGCGGTTGACGCTTGGCGCGCTGGCCGCCGCCACTGCCGCTGGCGCAGTCATCGCGGGTCTTGCGGCCAGACGACTGGGCCTCCGGGCCGTGACGCTGGCGGGTCTGGCGCTGTCGGTTGCCGGGCTCGCGGTCATGACGCACTGGTCACCGGGCACCACCCCAATCGCGGCGGCCGCCGCCCTCGCCGTCTTCGGTGCCGGTTTTGGCCTTACGGTCACGCCCCGGACCACGGCCGCCACCGACGCAGTTGACCCAACCGCCTATGGCGCGGCCGCCTCGGCCGTCACGGTTGCGCGGATGGCCGGCATGGCCGTGGGGCTTGCCGTCCTTGCGGCGTACGGCTCAACCACCATCGACCGCCTGTATGACCAGGTCTACGCCACGCCCGCCGCGTACAAGGCGTATATCCCAGCGACCCTGCGCGATCGGCCGCTGCGCGATCCACAAGTTGTGGGCGCGCTGGAGGCGTGGGCCGCGGGCGAGGCCGCCCAAATCATGACCGGCGTGTTTGTCGTGGCAGCCCTGGTGACGGCGGCGGCTGCGATCCCCGCCACTCGCCTCGGACAGCGGCGTATGCTCCCCTCGGCCGAAGCCCGCTCGGCCCATACGCCAGAACCCAGCAGAGACCTCAGCGGAGACCCCAGCCCGGATGACATCGGTAGTGCCTGATCCCGCTCCGACCGCCGCACCCGAGGTCAGTGCGCCGCCCTTCGTCGCAACCGGCGAAGTTGCTGCCCCCCTCATTCGCGGCGTGGCCCGGTCTGGCGGACGAACGATCGAGTTCCGCGACGTGGCGTCGCTGGCCGAGGTGCTCAAGGACGCCGATGCGCGCGTCTGGGTGGACGTCACCGCCCCCGACGGCGCCATGGTTGCCGAGGTGGTCACCCTGCTCAACGTCCACCCGCTGACTGCCGAGGACATCGTTGAGCGGAACCAGCGTGCCAAGGTGGAGGAGATCGAGGGCTCGCTCCACGTCGTCATGTTTGCCATCGCCTACGACGGTGCGGTCAAGGAGACCGAGATTGACCTGGTGCTGGCGCCCAGATCGCTGTTGACGGTCCACGATGCCGGCTGGGACCCGCACACGTTGAACCAGTTGCGCGGCGACCCGGGGATGCTGCTGCAGCGCGGCGCCGACTTTCTCCTGTACGCCCTGACCGACGGGCTGGTGGACGGCTACTTCCCCGTGCTCGACGCCATCGAGGACGAGATTGACCAACTGCAGGACGACGTCATCGCCAAGCCCACGAAGTCCACACTCGAGCGGCTCTTCGCCCTCAAGCGCGAGCTGATCAGCCTGCGGCGGGCGGTATCGCCGGCGCGCGAGATCTTCAACCAGCTCACAAACCGGGACCTGCCCATCGTGGCGGCCGAGCACATCATCTACTTCCGCGACGTGTACGACCACCTCATCCGGGTGACGGACGAGCTTGACAACGACCGCGATCTGGTGGCCGGGACCCTGGACGTCTACCTGTCCACGATCAACAACAACCTCTCCACCATCATGAAGCGCCTCACCGGCGTCACGGTGCTGCTGGCGGGCGCCGGGGCGCTGGCGGGCATCTTCGGCATGAGCGAGGCCGGGGCCGCGTTTGCGGGTCTTGAGGCCGGCGGGTTCTGGCTGGTCACGGGCGGAATTGTTGCGCTTGCTGCGTCAGCCGCCTGGGCGCTCCACAGGCTTGACTGGATCTAGGGCGGGTCGCTCCGCACCCGGCAGTTAGCCGCAGGTCACCGGCTTTGCCACGGGATGCGCCTCCGCAGGGTCTGCGTTGCTCACCGATAGCGGCATTGCGAGCACCTGCGTCTTGCCCACGGTTCCAGCCGGGCCCTCGGAGGTCTGCAGCCACAGCTGCTCATTCTTGGCGTTGAACGCGGCGTCCAGCGACGTCTGGTGCGGCAGCACCTTGGTGATCTCGTACAGGTAGAGCTTGTTGTCGCTGGTGTAGACCTGGACGATCAGGCCAAGCAGCGACTTGGGCGCGCGGCGGATGATCACCGCTTCGTAGATGGGGCCAAACATGCCCGCTCTTGCATGGGCAAAGAGGTACGTGGCCTTGCCCTGCCCTGGTTGGCCCAGGTGTGCGTCTGCAAACCACATCGCCACGTTGCACAGCGGGTATCCCGACGGCGGCGCAACGATTGGCAGGTCGATCTGCAGCGCGGGGATCAAGACGCGTGTTGCGACAACCTTGCCGGGCCGCGCTGTGGGAGATGCGGATGCGTTTGGTGTGAGCGTGGGGGACGCGGTGGGCCCGGCGCCTGACGGCGCGGCGCTTTCAGTGGGCGTGGCGCTGGGCGGCACTTCCGCGACAACGCGGGCTGCCGTCGGATCGCCGTACGAGAGCAAACCCGCAGTGACGATGGCGGCGCCAAGCACAGTGACCAGCGCGGTCACAAGGCGGGCGAACAGCGAATGAACAATCCCCATGGGATTGGGATCGTAAGACACCTGTGGCGATTGCGCCGCACCGCCTGTATCGCTGATACGCTCGCGGGCGATGAGCGGCAGAACTGCAATCGTGGCCGGACTGATCGCCGGGGTGCTCGTGGGCGGGATCGCCCTGGGCGCCGCGGTGGCGCTTTCGCCGATCCCTGCCGTTCCGCACGCGTCGCCAACGCCGGCCCCCACGCTGGCCCCGACGCCCGCACCCACCGCTGCGCCCACCCCCACGCCAACGCCCACCCCCGTGCCCACGCCCAGCGCCAGTGCGGCGCCAACGCCCTCGGCCAGCTCGTCCGCATCGCCGGCCCCTAGCCCATCGGCTACGCCCACGCCTGTGGTGACCCCCGCGCCCGTCCCAACAAAGACGCCGGCGCCCACAAAGACCCCGACGCCTACCGCGGCGCCAACCCCAACCGCCACGCCTACCGCGGCGCCAACCCCAACCCCGGCAGGCTAGCCCGTCGGGGCTGGCGGTCAGCCCGCGCCGAGCACCGTCAGCACAACCTCGCGCAGCAGACCCGCCGCAAACACCGCAAGCAGCAGCGCGAGCGCCCGCATCGTCAGTTGCCAGCCGCGTCCCGCAACCAGACGTCCCGCGCGCGCCGTGAGCAGCGCCAACGTGATCTTCGACCCCACCAGTGACCCGTAAAACCCTGTGATGAACGCCGCACCGCCGCCGACGCCTGAGGTGGCCACGCTCGCCACCAGCATCGGCGCCCCAACGAGGAGCCAGAAGAGGTACGGGTGCGGGCTGAGCAGGTTCACCGTGATGCCCCGGATCCAGGACCGCGGCGCCGCAGCCTCGTGCTCGCCCGCGCTACCCGCAGGCGCTGCACGCCAGGTGTCAAGCGCCAGCGAAGCCACGAAGATGGCGCCGGCGAGCGAGATCACCGCTGTCACGCCGCCAAGCGACGCCGCTGAGCCCACCAGCAGGACGCAGCCAGCCACGATGGGCAGGTCCGTGATCAGCGGCGCCAGTGCCACGCGCACGCCCGCACCCGCGCCAAACCGCAGCGTCTGGGCGATCACGAGGGCAAACAAGGGCCCCGGGGCAAGGCCTGCCGAGAGGCCGAAGAGAAGACCGGTGCCAAGCGCCTCGAGCATGTCGAGGGCAAGCGTGGGGCGGACCTGCGTCCGTCCCGCTGCTAGCCGATGGCCTTGGCAGCCGTGTTGACGAGTTCGAGCAGGATGCCCGGGAACAAGCCCAGAGCCAGCGTGAGGACCGTGCTCACCGCCAGGCCGACCCACACGAGGCGACCGTGGCGGATCACGGGGATCTCGGCATCGGGCTCGCGCATGAACATGTAGACCACGACGCGCAGGTAGTAGAACGCCGCCACCGCTGCATTGAGCACGGCGAGCAGGGCGAGTGCGGTGACCCAGCCGCCAGCCTGGACGGCCGCGAGGATCACGTAGAACTTGCCGAAGAAGCCAGCCGTCGGCGGGATGCCCGTGAGGCTCAGCAGGAAGAGGGCCATCAGGATGCCGAGGGCAGGCTCGCGGCGCATCAGCCCCGCAAACGTTGAGAGGTTGCTGGTCACGCCCGGGCGCTTCTGGATGGCGGCGATGACGCCAAATGCCCCAAGGTTCATGAACGCGTAGGCGGCGCCGTAGTACAGGAGCCCTTCAAGGCCTTCGAGCTTGCCTGCGCCAAAGGCCGCAAAGCCCACAAGCATGTAGCCCGTGTGGGCAATCGAGGAGTACGCCAGCATGCGCTTGACGTTGTCCTGCGTCAGGGCCACCAGGTTGCCCAGGGTCATGGTCAGCGCGGCGAGCACGATGATCACGATGTTCCACTCAACCGCAAGCGGCCCAAGAGCCGAGGCGAACAGCCGGATGATCAGGGCAAAGGCGCCAATCTTGGGCCCAACCGAGAGGTAGCCGGTGACAGGCGTCGGGGAGCCCTGGTATGCGTCAGGCGTCCAGTAGTGGAACGGGACCGCGGCAATCTTGAACGCCACGCCTGTGGTGAGGAACGCGAGGCCCATGCCCAGCGCCGGCGACAGGGCGGCCTTGCCGGCGACGATCTGCGTGAGCACAGACGACACGCCATCGATGCGGGTGGTGCCGGTGAGGCCCCAGACAAACGCGAGGCCAAACAGGAAGATGGCGCTTGAGAACGAGCCAAGCAGGAAGTACTTGATGGCGCCCTCTGTCGAGAAGCCATCGGTCTTGTGGTAGCCGGCGAGCACGTAGCCCGGGATCACCATGAGCTCAAGACCCAGGAACAGGACAAGCAGGTCGGCGGAGCCCGCAATCAGCATGGCGCCCGACATGGCAAACACCAGCACTGCCGAGAACTCGGCAACCGGCAGCCCGCGCTCCTCGAGGTAATCGGGCGCGTACGCGATGGTGAGCGCAGCGATGGCGATGAACAGCACGTCAAGGAACGTGGTCAGCGCGTCCACGCGGTAGGAGCCGTTGAACGCGGTGGCGCCGCTCTGACCGGTCACGGCAACCAGCAGCGCAGTGATTGCGAGGCCGATGAACGCCGTGGCCAGCGCCGGCACCTTGCGTCCGGGCAGCGCGAAGTCAACAAGGATGATGGCGGCGGCCGCGAGGACCGCAGCTATAAACGGCGCGAGGGTGACGGCGTCGGCGAAGCTCACTCTAGGTTTCTCCTACCGCCACACGGCCAGGGCAATCGGGACCACCTGGCCTGCCGCGCTGAGCATCGCCTGTACGGAGCCCTGGATCAGGTTGAGGATCAGCCCCGGGAAAAGGCCAAAGATCACGACAAGCGCAGCCAGCGGCACGAGCGTCATGGCCTCAATTGGCTTCATGTCGGTCAGGTGACTGCCAAGCCCCTTGAGGAAGTCTGACAGCTCGCCAAACGTCACCCGCTGGAACATCCAGAGCAGGTAGCCGGCGGCCAGGATCATGACGAATGTGGCCACGACGCCCGCGGCGGGGACCGCCTTGAACGCGCCCACCAGCGTCAGGAACTCGCCCACAAAGCCCGAGAGGCCAGGCAGGCCAACCGAGGCGAAGACGAAGAACCCAAAGGCCGCCGCGTACACGGGCGTTGCGCTGCCCAGACCGCCCATCTTGGCGATGGTCCGGTCATGCGTGCGCTCGTAGATGATGCCGACAAGGAGGAAGAGGGCGCCCGTGATGAGGCCGTGGTTGACCATCTGGAGGATGGCGCCCTGCAGGCCCTGCTCCTGGAACACGAAGATGCCCAGGGTCACAAAGCCCATGTGGCTGACCGACGAGTACGCCACCAGCTTCTTGAGGTCCGGCTGGACCAGCGCCACGATGGCCCCGTAGATGATGCCGATCAGGCTCAGCACGATGATCACCGGGGCCCACGTGTGGGCGGCTTCCGGGAACAGCGGGATGGCAAAGCGGATGAAGCCGTAGCCGCCCAGCTTGAGCAGGACGCCGGCCAGGATCACGGAGCCCGCGGTGGGCGCCTCAACGTGCGCGTCAGGGAGCCAGGTGTGGAACGGGAACATCGGCACCTTGATGGCGAACGCCAGCGCAAACGCGCCAAAGGCGAAGAACCCGAAGGTGCCGTTGAGGTGGCCTTGACCGGCGAAGGCGATGAGCTTCGCGACGTCAAACGCCCCGTCCCAACTGCCGGTGGTCTGGGCGTACGTGAACGCCGTGGCCAGGATGGCAACCAGCATCAGCAGCGAGCCGACGAGGGTGTACAGGACAAACTTGATGGTGGCGTAGATGCGGTTCTTGCCGCCCCAGATGCCGATGATCAGGTACATCGGGACCAGGACCAGCTCCCAGAAGATGTAGAACAGGAACAGGTCCTGCGCCACGAAGACGCCGGTCATGCCCACTTCGAGCATGAGGAAGGAGATCATGTACTCCTTCACGCGCGTCTGGATGGGCAGGAACGAGGCCAGGATGCTGATCCAGGACAGCGTGGTGGTGAGCACCACCAGCACCATCGAGAGGCCGTCGAGGCCCACGTGGTAGCTGATGCCGAAGGCCGGCACCCACGCATACGCCTCGTTGTACTGCGTCCCGCCCTGGGTGGCCACGAAGCCCCCCAGCATCGCGAGCGACACAACCCAGGTGATCAGCGCAAAGCCCAGCGCAAGCTTGCGCGCCCAGTCGGGCTTGTTGCCCGGCGAGAACGCGACAACCAGCGCGCCAAGCGCGGGCAGGAACGTGACGATGGTTGTGAGCGGGAGCCCGCTGATGCTGTTCACCGCGGCAGCCCCACGATCACGAGGAAGGAGCCTGCCATCACGATCAGGCCGATCGCGATGCCCAAGGCGTAGTTCTGGACGCGGCCCGTCTGGATCCGCCGCAGACCGCCGCCCGCGCTGCGGGTGACGCTGCCCACGCCGTTGACGGTGCCGTCAACCACGGTGCGGTCAAACCACCACATCGCCGCGGCAACACGGCCGCCGATGCGGATAAAGAGCAGATGGTTGAGTTCGTCAAACCACCACTTGTTCAGCGAGGCGCGGTACAGGAACCGCGTGGCGCCGTTGGCGTTGCTGATGGCGTCGATGCGCGGCTGGTTGACCTTGCGGCGGCCGATGCCAAACAGGTAGACGGCGGTGAGCAGGCCCACCAGCGCGGCAAGCACGCTGATGACCACGAGGACCGCATTAATCGGGAGGCCAAACAATTCCTCGGTGGGCGTGCGGGCGAGGATGATCTCCGACTCCTCGAAGATCGGCTTGAGCCAGCCAACCAGAGCGCCACTGCCAAGCGGCCAGCCAACAGCCATGCCCAGGCCGATTGAAGGAATGGCCAGCAGCACCAGCGGCAAGGTCATCTGCCAGGCGGACTCGTGGACGTGGGGCGCCACGGACGGGTCCACGCGGGACTCGCCGTAGAACGTCTTGCCCATCAGGCGCCACATGTAGAACGCGGTCATCACGGCCACGATGACGCCGATGCCCCAGACCCAGTAGAAGCCAAACTTGAAGGCCTCGCCCAGGATCTCGTCCTTGGAGAAGAAGCCGGCAAGCGGCGGGATGCCCGCGATGGCGATGGTGCCGATGAGCATGGTGGCGTGCGTGATGGGGATCTTCTTGGCCAAGCCGCCCATTCGGTTCATGTCCTGCTCGCCGTCCACCGCGTGGATGACGGAGCCGGAGCCCAGGAACAGGAGGCCCTTGAAGAAGCCGTGGCTCATGAGGTGGAAGATGGCCGCGCCGTACGCGCCCACGCCCAGCGCCGCAAACATGTAGCCCAGCTGGCTCAGCGTGGAGAACGCGAGCACGCGCTTGATGTCCGTTTGGGTGAACGCGATGGACGCCGCGAGGATGGCGGTGAAGATGCCGACCCCGGCAACGATGACCATCGCCTCAGGCGCGGACGAGAAGAGCGGGTTGGCGCGGGCGACAAGGTAGACGCCTGCGTTCACCATCGTGGCCGCATGGATGAGGGCGGACACCGGGGTGGGGCCCTCCATGGCGTCCGGCAGCCAGACGTGGAGCGGGAACTGGGCGCTCTTGCCCATGGCGCCGCAGAAGACCAGCAGGGCGACGATCCCCAGCGGGATCACCAGTTCGGCCGAGGGCTTCTCAATCAGGATCTTGAGGGACTCCTGAATGTTCAGGGTCCCGGTGTTGACGAAGATGGCCATGATGCCCAACGCAAAACCCACGTCGCCAACGCGGTTGACGATGAACGCCTTCTTTGCGGCGAGGGCCGCGGAGCGCTTGTGGTACCAGAAGCCGATGAGGCTGTAGCTGGACAGGCCCACCAGTTCCCAGCCGCCAAACACCAGCACCCAGTTGTCCGCAAGGACCAGCACCAGCATCGAGAACATGAAGAGGTTTAGGTAGGCGAAGAAGCGCCAGGTTGCCTTGTCGTGCGCCATGTACCCGATGGAGTAGATGTGCACGAGCATGCCGATGGTGGTGACCACCAGCAGCAGGACAGCGGTGAGCGCGTCAACGTGGAACCCAAGGTCCACGTTGAACCCGCCGGCCGGGATCCAGGTCCAGAGCTTGACGTTGTAGCCGGTCTCGCCAAAGGGCTCAGCGTGGGTCAGCGCCGGCCCAATCACGGACAGGGCGATCAGCCAGACGATGACCACCGCCCCAACCGGGACGATCTCAGCGGCGGTGCGGCCATACTTGAGCATGAGGCGCCGCCCAAACAGCGCCGTGAAGGCGAAGCCCAGGATCGGCAACAGCGGGATGAGCGGGATCAGGTCGTACATCGTGGTCGCCGCCTATTGCCGCATCGCGTCGTACTCGTCAACGAGCGGCGTCTTCTTGTTCCGGTAGATCGCGATCACAATCGCGAGACCCACCGTGGCCTCCGCCGCAGCCGCCGCCATCACGATGAGCGCAATGACGCTGGCATCCACCTTGAGCGAGAGGCTGAAGGCGCCAAACGAGATGATGGCAAGGTTGACCGCGTTGAGCATCAGCTCAATCGACATGAGCATGCTGATGGCGTTGCGCCGGGCGAGGAACCCAAACGAGCCGATGGCGAACAGGATCCCGGACAGGATCAGGTACGCATCCAGCGACTGCGAGAGTCCGTTGAGCACGCTGAGCATCAGTCTGCTCCCCGCTCACGCTTGGCCAGGAAGACGCCGCCGATGACAGCGGAGAGGAGCAGGACGCTCACAACCTCAAAGGGAAGCGTGAAGTCCGCAAACAGCGTCTTGGCAAGTTCAGTGGTGTTGGTCCAGAGCCTCGCGCCAGCCGTTGGCCAGTCCGTGGCAGCCACCGTGATGGCGATGAGGACCGCCAGGACCGCCGAGGCGATCCCGGCTGGGACCACCTGCGTCTGGAAGACGAGTGCCCGCGGGGCATCCTTGGTCTGGGTGAGCATGATCGCAAACAGGACCAGCACGCTGATGGCGCCGATGTAGACCAGCACCTGCGCGGCGGCAACCACCGGGGCTCCCGCCAGCACATACAGCCCGGCGAGGGCCGCGAAGCAGATGATCATCGCGAGTCCGCTGCGGATGATGTCCCGCATGCCGACAACCGCCAGCGCACACAGGATCATGATCCCAGCCAGCGTCATAAACAGCAGGTCGTCCCAGGCGAACCCCAGCAGCGGGATCGTTGCAGGCAGCGTCACGCGTCCCTCTCAGCGTTCCAGCGATGCGGGGAGGACCGGAAGACGCCGGGCTGGGTCAATAAAGCGACCCTCCACCCGGGCCCGCTCGGCCCAGTCGCGCTCGCGGCGGATATAACTCATCTCCGTCTCGCGCTCGATGCCGGCCAGCGCGAGGAGGTCGATCAACGGCTCCTCCCGGGACGTGTGGCTGAGCTCGAACTGATCGCTGTCGCGGACGGCGTCGTATGGGCAGGCGTCAACGCAGATGCCGCAGAGGATGCAGCGGCTCTCGTCAACTTCGTACTTCTGGAGGATGCGCGGCTTGGGCATCAGCGCGCCCGTGGGGCACGTTTCCGCGCATCGGCCACAGGACACGCAGGGCGTGTCGTTGAGGCTCATATCAAGCGGCGTGGTGACCAGGGTGTCAAAGCCTGTCCGCATGAAGTCGTAACAGGCGGCGCCCACCACCTCGGCGCAGACGTTGGCGCAACGGCCGCAGTCGATGCACCGCGAGGGCTCCCGGAGGATGAACGCGTGGCTGTCGTCGCGGATGTAGTCGTGGTTGACGCCCGTGAACCGGTTCTCGGTCAGCGAGCGGTATCCCGCGCCCTGGTGATAGTTCTTGTCGAGCGTCTTGAGCGTGGTTCCGTACTCGATGCCCAGACGGCGCAGGTCGCAGAAGCCAACGGCCTCGCACGTGCACTGCAGGCAGCGCGTGGACTCGGCGACGGCCTCGTCACGGCTGTACGGCTGCTCGTACTCGATGTAGCTGGTGTTGCGCTCGTGCGCCTCGAGGCTCTTGAGGCGGTAGCGCGGCTCCTTCAGCTCACCCGTGAACGGGACGATGCTGAGGAACTCGGGCTGCGGCTCCGCAAGCAGCTGGCGGGTCTTGATGGCGTCAAGGTCGTTGCCCTGGAGGAACGCGTTGACCGCGTACGAGGCACGGCGGCCTTCGGCAACTGCCGCAACCACGGTGGCGGCGCCGGTCCGGACGTCGCCAGCGGCAAAGACGCCGGGGCGGTCCGTGGCAAACGTGACTGCGTCTGCCTTGAGGCGCTTGCTGCGGTTGGCGGTGACGCCCTCGTTGCCGGCGCCAAACCAGCGCAGGTCCGGGCCCTGGCCGATGGCCAGAAGCACGCGGTCGCACGGGATGATGAACTCGGTCCCCGGGGCGGGCTCAGGGCGGCGGCGACCGGACGCGTCGGGCGCGCCCAGGGCCATGCGGATGAACTCAATGCCCTCAACCTTGCCGTCTTTGCCCTTGACGACGCGCGTGGGGCCGGCCTGGAAGATGGTTGTGACACCTTCCTCGATGGCCTCATGGACCTCGGAGGACGCGGGCATGTCCTTCATGTCGCGCCGGTAGACCAGCGTGACTTCGCTTGAGCCCTGGCGGACAGACGTGCGGACGCAGTCCATGGCCGTGAAGCCGCCGCCCACCACGACAACGCGGGTTCCCTTGTGGCCGGGGTACGGCAGGCCAAGCGTGGCTGTGCGCAAGTACTCCAGACCGTCGATCACGCCATCGGCGTCCTCGTCCGGAATGCCCAGCTTGTTGGTGTCGTAGCAGCCGATGGCGAGCAGGACCGCGTCAAAGCCCTGGTTCTGCAGGTCGTCGAGGGTGAAGTCCTTGCCCAGCTCCTGCCCGCAGCGGACCGTTGCGCCAAGGCGCGTGACGGCCTCGTAGTCCTGCTCCAGGATTTCGGCCTTTGGCAGGCGGTACTGCGGGATGCCGTAGCGGAGCATGCCGCCCGGGGCTGGGTCGCGCTCAAAGACCGTGACCTCGTGGCCGGCCAGCGCAAGGTAGAACGCAGCCGACATGCCGGCGGGGCCGGAGCCGATGACTGCGGCCTTGCGGCCGGATGCGGGCTGCTTCTCAAACGGGAGCGGCGGCTCGATGCCGTCCTCGTGCATGGCGCGCAGGACCTGGTCGCCGGCGTAGCGGTGGCTGTCGCGGATGGCGATTGCCTCGTCCACCTCGTCGCGACGGCAGTGCTCCTCACACGGGGCGGGGCAGACGCGGCCAAGGACACTGGGGAACGGGATGGTGCGCTTGAAGATCCGCACCGACTCGCGCCAGTTTGCCTCGGCATTCGCCTTGAGGAACCCCGGGATGTCGATGTGGCTGGGGCACTTGTTCTGGCAGGGCGGCAGGCAGTACGCGTTGTGGTCTGAGAAGATCAACTCAAGGTTGGTCTTGCGAAGCCTGCGCAGCTCGTCGGTCTGGGTGTGAACCACCATGCCCGCCTCGGCCTCGCGCGAGCAGCTGATGGGCGGGGCGTCCTCGCCCTCAACCTCAACCACGCACATGCGGCAGGCGCCAAAGCCCGGCAGCTTGGGCTCGTAGCAGAGCGTGGGGATCTCGATGCCGTTGTCGCGGCAGACCTCCAGGATCGTCTGGCCTTCAAGACCCTCGACGACTCGGCCGTCAACCTCGATGCGGATCCGCGGCGTGCTCTGCGGGCGCTGGGGCGACTGGGTGGTGATCAGGCGCTCGGCGAGGGAATCGTCGCGCGCGGTGATGGTGTCCAGCTTGGACGGCAGATCCGGCCGAACCTCGCGGTTGGGGATCGGCACGTCGCCAGCGGGTCGGACAATCAGATCGGTCATCGGCTGGCTCCCCGGGACGAGGCGCTCCCGACCGCAATCGGCGTACAGACGCCGGCGGGACAGGTGCTGCGGAGCAGGTGGTCGTCAAGTTCGGCGCGGAAGTAGCGGAGTGTGGCGGACAGCGCAAACGTGGCGGTCCGCTCGTGATCACAAAGCGCGGATGCGGCGATGTCGTGCGCCAGGTCCCCAAGGGTTACGGCATCGTTGGCGCGGGGCTTGCCCGTGGCAATCCGGTCGCCAATCTCGGAGAGACGGCGGAGACCGATGCGGCACGGGATGGATTTGCCGCAGGCCTGATCCGCAGAGAAGCGGGTGAGCAGCCGGGCAAGATCCACGACGCAGGCGCGCCCGTCGGCGATGACCACGGAGCCCGAGCCCATGTGGGCGCCGGCCGCGCGCAGGGCCGCGGGCTCATACGGCGTATCGAGTGCCTCAGCCGGCAGGATGCCGCCAGTGGGGCCGCCAACCAGGAGCGCCTTGAGCCCGTGAGAGCCTGCGCCGCCCGCAAGGTCCACGAGCGTCCGCAGCGCGGTGCCGGTGGGGATCTCGGCAACGCCGCCGCCCGCAGGACCGCGGAGCTGGACAAGCACGGTGCCCGGGCAGGCTGTTGCGCCGATTGCGGCGAACGCGTCTGCGCCGTTGGCGACGATCCAGGGGACAGCCGCGAGGGTCTGGACGTTGTTGACAACGGTGGGCCGATCAAACAGCCCGCGCTGGGCCGGATACGGCGGGCGCTGATCGGGCTGCGCGCGGCGGCCCTCGAGCGCCTTGATGAGGACCGTCTCCTCACCCAGCATGTAGGTGCCCTGCAGCGCGCGGACCGTCACGGTAACCCGGCGGCCGGAACCCGCGGCGTCATCACCAAGGTAGCCCGCCTCTTCGGCGGCGAGGACGGCGCCCTCAAGCTTGGCAACCAGCGATGCGTCATCCGCCCGGACCGCAAGGATTGCTTCCGTGGCGCCGATTGCCAGCGCGGCGATGGCCATGCCCTCAAGCACGGCCCAGGGATCGGCGGCCAGCAGCGAGGCGTCCGTGTGGGAGCCCGGGTCTGCGCCATAGCCGTTTGCGACGAGATAGCGCTGGTCCGCATCGACGCCCGCGGCCATGCGCCACTTGTCGGCGGCCGGGAAGCCGGCTCCGCCGCGGCCGCGAAGACCTGCGGCGGCAATCAGGTCGATGGTGCTTGACGCACCCATGCCCGCAGCCTTCTTCAAGGCGCCAAAGGCACCCGTGCGGACGGCCGCGTCAAGGTCAAACGGGTTGGCGGCAATGGTGTCGGCGCGGCCGGTGAGGACCTTTGGCCACGCGGGCGGGGTGACAACGAAGCTCATCGGGCGGCCTTCCCGTCAAAACGCAGCGCGGAGTCCAGCGCGGCGAGGTAGCCCGCTTCGGCAACCTTCTGGCCCTGGCCTGCGGGCGTCGCGGTGGCGACGGCCGGCGGCTCAAACCGGAAGTGGTGATAGCTGGTGGCGGTGCCGTACACGGTTGCGTACCAGGCGCCGGTGGTGCGGGCGATGTGCTTGAGCGCCGCAACCGGGAGGTAGCTGTAGACGGCCTGGACCTCCTCAAGGATGGCCAGGAGCTCGCGCGGATCGTCATCGTGCGCGGCGAGGATCTCGTCAACTGCCGTAGTGTCCAGCGCCTCAAAGCGCGTGAACGCCTCGTCAGCAACCGGGCGGCCAGAACGGCGGAGCGCCGATTCTTCGCGCCGCTCGCCGTACGTCTCGGCCGCACCCCAGTGGACGTGGAAGCGCCCGCGGGTGTCCATGCCGCCCATGTCGATGCACTCAACCGGGCACGCCTGGGCGCACTGGAAGCAGGTCTCGCACTTGAGCGAGCCGTTCTCGTCGTACAGCAGCTGGAGGCGGCCACGGAAGCGCGGCGCGACATCGGCCTGCTGTTCGGGCCACTTGATGGTGGCCTTGGGCTGGAAGAACCGCGTGAGGGTGAGGCCCATCCCGCGGACGAGGCCCATGCCGGGAATGGTGCTCATCGGACGCTCACAGGGACTTCACCACGATGATGGCCAGCGCCGTCACAAACAAGTTCAGCAGCGCGGCGGGCAGCAGCCACTTCCAGGCAAAGCCCATCAGCTGGTCAACGCGGACGCGCGGGAACGTGCCGCGCATCCAGACGAAGACGAACACGAACATGAACGACTTCACGAAGAACCAGATCAGCCCGGCCACCCAGTCCCAGCTGATGTACGTCAGCAGGCCGATGGCGCCAAACGCCAGCAGGTTGGCAAGCGCAAAGCCGCCCAGTAGGGCCTGCCACGCCGGCGCCTTTGTCCGGATGAGCCAGAACGGCACCGCGAGCGCGAGGGTCACCAGCAGCGGGCCAACCGCAATGGCGATGGGCAACAGGATCCCCAGGGACCCGGGGTCCAGCGCAACCGTGAGGTGCGGGAACGGGAACGGGGCATTCCAGGCGCCGAAGAAGAACGTTGTCATGAGCGCCGAGATGATGAACACGTTCACGTACTCGGCGAAGAACAGGAAGCCAAACCGCATGCCCGAGTACTCGGTGGCGAAGCCCGCCACAATCTCGGAGTCCGCCTCGGTGAGGTCAAACGGTGTGCGGTTTGCCTCTGCCGTTGCGGCGATGAAGAAGATCAGCGCGCCCAGCGGCTGGCGGAAGACGTACCAGTTGGTGAACCAGCCGGCCTGGTTGGCGGCAAGCTGGTCAACGCTCAGGGTGCCGGCCAGCAGGATCAGGCCCACAACGCTCAGGGTGAGCGGGATCTCGTAGGAGACCACCTGCGCAGCTGCGCGGAGGCCGCCCAGCAGCGAGTACTTGTTGAAGCTGGACCAGCCCGCAAGCAGCAGGCCCACGACGCTCATGCCGCCCACGGAGAACAGGTAGAGGACGCCGATGTTGAGCTTGGCACCCACGAGGCCCGGGCCAAACGGGATGACGAGGAACGTCATGACGCTTGTGAGGAACACGATGACCGGCGCCCACGTGAAGACCGTGCGGTCTGCGGCGTTGGGGCTGAAGTCTTCCTTGGTGAGAACCTTGAGGCCGGCGATCACGGAGTGGGCGGCGCCCTTGGGGCCAACCCGGTCCGGACCGATCCGGAGGTTCATGAAGGCGATGACCTTCAATTCCATGTAGATGATGATGAACGCGGCCGGGATGCTGAACAGCAGCACGCCCGTGATGGCAACGACAAACCTCACGATGCCGAGGTTTGAGTTGAGCACGTCCATGATGACCGGCCCGGCAACGGTTGCCAGCAGGTACGTCGCGATAGGGCCAACCACAAGGATGACCAGCAGCAGCGGGATGATGACCTTGCCCGCGGTGGTCACTTGGCCCAGAGACTTGCTCATGGCTGTCACTTGTCGATACCGCCCATCACCGGGTCAAGCGAGGCCATCACAGCCATCGTGTCCGCGATCAGGTTGTTCTTCATCAACATGCCCACAAGCTGGAGGTGGACGAAGGACGGATCGTGGATCTTCATGCGGAACGGCTGGTCCGTGCCGTCAGAGATGACGTAGGTGCCAAAGAGGCCGCGCGGCGACTCAACGGCTGCCCAGGCGCGGCCCGGACGAGGGCGCATGAGCCGCGGCAGGCGGGCCATCACGGGGCCGTCGGGCATGTTGTGGAGGCACTGGTCGATGATCCGGATGCTCTCGCGCACCTCGTCCAGCCGCAGCAGGTAGCGGTCAAGCGAGTCGCCGCCCGCGGGGCCCGTTCCGCGGACCGGGATGTCGAACTCCAGCTCCGGGTACACGGAGTAGGGGTGCGCCCGGCGGACGTCAAACGGGACGCCGGCAGCGCGGATGTTGGGGCCGCTGACGCCCATGCGCTTGGCGGTCTCGCCGTCGAGGCGGCCGATGTCGCGCATGCGGCGCACGAAGATCTCGTTCTCGTTGAGCAGGCCGATGTTGGCCTCGTGCTGCACCAGCGCCCGGCTCATCCAGTCGCCAAGACGGGACATGAACTCGTGGTTCAGGTCCCCGTTGACGCCGCCGATACGGAAGTAGTTGAACAGCATCCGCTGGCCGGTGAGTGCCGCAAGCATCTCCACAATCTCATCGCGCTCGATGAAGCTGTAGAGGATGGGGGCAAGGCCGCCGAGGTCCAGCGCCATCCAGCCCTGGAAGAGCACGTGGCTGGCAATCCGCAGCAGTTCACCTGTGAGGACGCGGATGTACTCCGCACGCCGCGGCACCTTGACGTCGAGCAGCTGCTCAAACGACATGACCGGCGCCCACTCCATGAAGAGCGAGCTCACGTACTCAAGCGGATCAATCTGGCTGATGACGTGGTGGTAGTCCGAGTTCTCGCAGAGCTTCTCCACGCCGCGGTGGAGGTAGCCCAGAACCGGGTCCAGGTCCACGACGTTCTCGCCGTTGATCTTGAGGACCACGCGGAGCACGCCGTGGGTGGACGGGTGCTGCGGGCCCATGTTGAGGAACATCTCGCCGTCGCGGAGCGAGTAGAACTCTGCCTCACGCTCGGTGCGCGTTGGATACGGCGGGACCTGCTCGTACTGGCCAATCTGGCCGTCGAGCATGATCCGGGGATCGTCCTGCGACGCGTGGTGGCCCAGGCCGGTGGGGGCGGTCATGCGATCAGGCCCTCACCGTGCGACGCGGGGCGCGCTTGCTGGTCACAACCGGCGCGTTTGGCTGCTCTACATGGCGGGCGCCGGCGCCGGGGGAACGCGCCGAATCGTCCGGCAGATAGAAGTCCTTGCGGAGCGGGAAGCTTGCGTAGTCCGGCGGCATGTAGATGCGCCGCAGGTCTCGGTTGCCTTCAAAGATGATGCCGAACATGTCGTACGTCTCGCGCTCCATCCACTCGGCGCCAGGCCAGAGCCCGGTGAGCGACGGGATGCGCGGGTCTTCGCGCGGCAAGCCCTCAGCAATCACGCGGAGCCAGTCTGGCGTCTTGGCAGACCACAGGTGGTAGACCACCTGCATTGTGGTGCCGGTGTCCACGCCGGCGAGGTCCGCAAGGATCGTGAAGTCAAAGTCCGGATCATCGTGGAGCGTCCGCATGACCTCGAGCATGTCCGCCGGGCGGATCCGGATCTCGGTCTGGTCATGGCGCTGGCGGATGGGGCCGGCGAGGTGGTCAGCAAGCCGCGCGGCAAGGCGGACTTTGAGGGATCGGTCCATGCCTAGACGTCCTCAGGCACGTTGGGGCCGATGGCGTGCTCAGGCCAATGGCCGCGGCGTTCCTTGATCAGCTGGCCCAGCTTCATCATCCCGTAGATGAGGCCTTCGGGGCGGGGCGGGCAGCCGGGGACGTAGACGTCCACGGGCAGGACGCGGTCGATGCCCTCAATGGTGGAGTAGGAGCGCTTGTAGCGGCCGCCCGAACAGGTGCAGTCACCCATCGCAACGCACCACTTGGGCTCCGGCATCTGCTCCCAGAGGCGGACCAGGGGACCGGCCATCTTGGTGGTGAGGGTGCCCGCGACGATGAGGACGTCCGCCTGCCGCGGCGAGGCGCGGAACGGGAACATGCCCCAGCGGTCCATGTCGTTCTTGGAGGTGGCCGCGGACATCATCTCGATGGCGCAGCAGGCGAGACCCGACAGCAGCGGCCAGAGGCTGTTCATGCGGATCAGGTCCACCACAAGGTCTGCCTTGGTGGGGATGACCTCAAGCTGGCCCCAGCGCGCGGTGTCACGGTTGACCAGCGCAGATCCTTCAAGATCCCGAAGGTGCGTGAAGGCGGGGCTGGTGCTCAGGTAGGCGCCAGGGCGATCCGACGTCCACAGCGTGTTGGGGACGATGATTGGGGTGGTGAGATCGGAGCCGCCTGCGGCGACCACATCCTTGGCGGCATCGGGGCCGTCGGGGGTCATCGCCACGAGAGCACTCCCTTGCGCCAGGCGTAGGCCAGACCGAGCATCAGGATGCCGACAAAGATCAGCATGCTGATGAAGCCGCTCATCAGGAGGTCCTGGAAGACCAGGGCCCACAGGTAGATGAACACCACCTCGATGTCGAACGCGACAAACATCAGGGCGTAGATGTAGAACGAAATGCCGAAGCGGGCGTGCGGGTCACCGTAGGTGTCGATGCCCGACTCGTAGGGATAGCCCTTGTGCTCATCGCCGCGGGTGCGGTGAGAGATAAGCCACGCCAGCCCGATCGTCCCAAAGACGAATCCTGTGCCAGCGATGACAAACCCGACGACGTACCAGATCCCGGTCACGAGGCCCTCGAGGTGGAACGCGGCCGGTCAACGTGCCAGTCGGCGTTCTCGGTTCAGGTTGCAACCGCGCATAGCCGCATGGCTAGGCCCGGCGTGGGCATTCTAGCAGCGCGCCACGGCGCGGCGAGGGGTGCGGACGGCCCCTGCGGGAGGTGACGCCCGGTCCCGGTGGAGGGGCCGCAGGGCTATGTCCCCCCGGCGGGACGCTTGCTCAGATCCCGGGGATGACCATCCCCAGCAGCATCAGGACGATGGCCACCACAAACGCGAGCACGCCAACCTGGTCCGGGACCACGGTCCCGTAGGTCCCCAGCAGTCCGATGAGCATCAGGACCAGCGCCACCATGATGGTGGGGGCGGTGGGTGCGAAGTTGCTTCGGTTGCGCATCGTCAGATCCCCGGCAGCAAGGAGCCGGCGACCAGCAGCGCCGACGAGGCGAAGAGGCATAGATAGCCCAGTTGCTGGTCAAAGGCGATGCCAACGCCCTTGATGACATCAGCCACTGGCGCCAGCAGGCTGACGGCGGGGGCGATGGGCCAGGCAAGCGACAAGCCGATGACGCCCAGCGCAACCGCCAGCGCCACGGTGACCATCCGGGGAGGGTTTGGATGCAGTTTCATGCGCGGATGATGGCGCGTGGCGTGACGGCGTGCACGGCCGTTTTGCACGCGTCCGCCCTCAGGCGCCCGGGCGGCGAACCCGCTTGAGGAGCGGCAGGTACAGGTCTGCCGGGAGACCGCGGCCAAACACCAGGACGCGGAAGCCGCCCAGGCCCCGCGGGTCCATGAGGCGCGCAAGGGCGGACCGCAGGTGCAGCGCGGACTGCAGTGAGGCGTCCGGACCGCGCAGCCACGGGTCCGTGAGACTAGGTCTGCCGTCGGCGGGCGTGGCGGCGGCTGCCAGCAGCTCGGCCTGCGTTGTCTCGCCGATGAGCGTCAGCCCGGCCTTCGCGGCGGCGCTGCGCACCGCGGCGAGGTCAACCGTGGCCGTGAGGTCCTGGCGGCCGATGTGGCGGAACGGGTCGCCGCCAACCGCGTGGCGGGCAAAGGCGCGGAGCGTACCGCCGGGCTTGGCGGTGCCGTGCAGGTTGGCTGGCTCCGCCGCATAGTCCACCAGCACCACGATCCCGCGCGCCAGGTGGCGGGTTGCGCTCGCCAGCCATGCGTCGATGCCCAGGCAGACTTCCGTGATCTGGCCGTCGGCAAGGGTCACGCCCTCGGCCTCGAGGCGCGCCTCCAGCGCGGGCGTGGTGACGTTGGCCTCGTGCCAGATGAAGCCGCCATCGGGCGACGTGGCCACCAGCAGCTCGCGCAGACCGCCGGGGCGACCGATCACACGGTGGACCGGGAGCGCGTCAAGCACCTCGTTGGCGATGACGGCGCCGGTTTCGACCGTGCTGTCTGGCGCGTCGCCCGCGACCAGCGCATCGGCCAACTCGTTGGCGCGTAGCCGCTCGGCAAGCGCCTTGAGCCGCGCGGGCTCCACTTCGATTGGCCGGTACCGGACGTCTGTGGCCAGCGCCGACCCCGCGTCGCGCAGTCCGCCCAGCAGCCCCGCCGCCAGCGCGCCCGTCCCAGCGCCGGGTTCGGTGATGGTGAAGGGGATCGGCCGCCCCATCACGGCCCACGCCTCGTCCACCAGACGGCCAAGGGCTGCGCCGTAGACGGGATGCGCCTCAGGAGCGGTGAGAAAGTCGCCTGATGACGTCCCGGGGCCGGCCACGGTCTGGCGGTAGTAGCCGCGGCCGGGCTCGTAGAGCG
>CAIYHO010000158.1 GCA_903925955.1 uncultured Chloroflexota bacterium | reverse complement strand
CCATTGACCCGGCCAACTTCATCACCGTGGACAAGCCCCCGCTTGCGACGATGGTGATGGGGCTCTCGGTGCGCCTCTTTGGCCTGAGCTCCGCGTCCATCCTCCTGCCCGAGGCGCTGATGGGCGTGGCGACGGTGGCGCTGGTCATGGCAACGGTTCGCCGCACGTTTGGCGGCGCCGCATCGATCATCGCCGGCCTCGTCACCGCGCTCACGCCGGCCGCAGTCCTGATCTTCCGCTACAACAACCCTGACGCCCTGCTGACCCTGCTGTTCGCGGGCGCCGCCTACACCTTCATCCGGGCGCTCGAGTCCGACAAGCTCAAGTGGCTCGCGCTGACGGGCATCCTCGTGGGCCTGGCGTTTGAGACAAAGCTGCTGCAGGCCTTCCTTGTCCTGCCGGCCTTCGCCATCGTCTACGCCATCGCCGGTCACGGCTCTTGGCGCCGCCGTCTGGTGGGCCTCACCGTGTCAGCCATCGCCGTCATCGGCGCCTCCTCCTGGTGGATCGTCCCGATGACCTTGCTGCCGGCGTCTGTCCGCGCCTACGTGGGCGGGGCGACGGACGGCACCGCGCTCAACCTGGTCCTGGGCTACAACGGCCTTTTCCGCATCCTCGGCAACGGCATCTTCTCCGTCGTCGGTGTGACAGCCACCGTCGGCGCGACGACGATGGCCGCCAGCACGCCCAGCTTCTCCGGCACGGCAGGCATCCTGCGCCTGTTGAACAGCGAGATGGGCGGCCAGATCGCCTGGTTCCTGCCGCTGTCCCTGGTTGGCCTTGTGGCCGGCCTGGTGGCCCGCTTCCGCGCCCCGCGCACGGACCTCGCCCGTGCCGCGTTCCTCATGTGGGGTCTGTGGCTGGCGGTCCACGCAGTGGTGTTCAGCTTCATGTCCGGCGTCATCCACAGCTACTACGTGGTGGTCATGGCCCCCGCGGTTGGCGCCCTGGTTGGCGGCGGCGTGGTGGCGATGTGGCGGGCCCGCGACCGCTTCCCCGCGATGGGCGCGGTGTTGGGCCTGTCGCTGGCTGGGTCTGCCGGCCTGGCCATGCTGCTGCTGGATCGGACACCCGACTTCGTCCCGGGTCTTGGGGTGGTGGTGCTAGCCGTGACCGCGCTGATGGTGCCGGTGCTTGCGGTGCGCCCTTCGCGTCGGTTCGCACGGCTGCAGGTTGCAGCTGGCGGTCTTGCGCTGGCGATGCTCCTCGCGGGCCCCGCGGCGTACGCGGTCTCCACAATGCAGACGGCCTACTCCAGCGGCAGCCCGGCGGCCGGCCCCACGGTTGATGGGTCCTCGGGCCCCGGCGGCCAGGCTGGCCCCGGCGGCGCGGGCCAGCCCCCGAGCGGTGGCCAGAGCGGCGGCCCCGGCGGCCCCGATGGCACGGCGAGCGCGAACGTCAGCGGTGGCAACGGTGGCGGCGGCATGGACGGCTCCAGCCTGTCCACGGCCACGCTTGACTACCTCGTCGCCAACCAGGGCACGGCAACCTGGCTGGTGGCGGTCACCGACTCCACCTCGGCAAGCCAGATTGAGCTGACCACCGGCAAGGCTGTCATCTCGATGGGCGGCTTCACCGGCATCGACAACGCGATGACGCTTGAGAAGCTGCAGGGCCTCGTGTCGTCGGGCCAGCTGCGGTTCGTGGTCGAAGGCAACAGCAGCGGTCAGGGTGGCCGGTCCGGCGGGCCGGCGTCCAACTCGGAGGTGTCGACCTGGGTCTCCTCCACGTGCACCGCGGTCTCAGTGGGCGGGGCCACCACAGGCGTCTACGACTGCGCGGGCGCCGTCACGACGGCCACGACGAGCACCACCGGCGGCTGAACCCGGCGGCGGGCAGCGCCCGTCACCTGGCACCCCGCACCCGCCTCCCCCAGACCGGCCGTGTCATCCCGACGCGGCCGGTCTTCAGTGGGGTCCCAGCCGGCGCCCGTGCAGTGCTCGGTGCCCCCGATCGATTCCCGGTGGCGAAGCCGCGACTGATCGGCGCCACCGATCAAGACGACCGATTTCGGCCCCGACAGCGGCACTTGGGCAACGGAATGATCGGTGTGACCGATCAGTGCCGCCCTCGATGCGCGGAATCGATCGGTGCCACCGATCACTTCGCGCGGGCGTGGCCACCGCCGCCTGCCCGCCGCCTGCCCGCCGCCTGCTGCCCCGCCGCCCAAAACAAGACCGGCCGCCTCGGAGACCGAAGCGACCGGTTGTCAGACAGAGCAGGGGAGATGGCCCCGCGGCGGAACCTAGGCGGCGAACTCGCGCAGCTTGCGGCTCCGGGACGGGTGGCGCAGCTTGCGCAGCGCCTGGACTTCGATCTGGCGGATCCGCTCGCGGGTGAGGCCAAACTCGCGGCCAACTTCCTCAAGCGTCCGGGCGTGTCCGTCGTCAAGGCCGAAGCGGAGACGCAGGACCCGCTGCTCGCGCCCATCGAGCGAGGCGAGCACGTGCTCAATCTGCTCGCGGCGCATGCGGTCCGCCACCACGTCGAGCGGGGACACGGCGTCCTCGTCCGGGATGAGCTCGCCCAGTTCAGCATCGCCCTCATCGCCAACCGGCGACTGGAGCGACACGGGCTCGCGGCCCAGCTTGCGGATCTCCTCGACGCGCTGCGGCGTCATCGCCGGCGTCTCGTCCGGCAGGGCCGCCGCGATCTCGGTGTTGGTTGGCTCGCGGCCAAGCTGCGTGGACAGCTCGCGCACGACACGCGCCACACGACCCATCGTCTCAACCATGTGGACCGGGATCCGGATGGTCCGGCTCTGGTCCGCGAGGCCGCGCTGGATGGCCTGGCGGATCCACCAGGTGGCGTAGGTGCTGAACTTGAAGCCGCGCTCGTACTCAAACTTGTCAACGGCGCGGATCAGGCCGGCGTTGCCCTCCTGGACGAGGTCCAGCAGACCCATGCCCGCCTGGTTGATGTACTTGCGGGCGATGGACACCACGAGGCGCAGGTTGGCCGACGTGAGGTGGTCCCGCGACAGCTTGTAGAGGTCCTTGAGGACCACCTGAAGCTCGGCCACGACGTCCTCGTCGCTGCCGGTCTCAAGATGCCGCTGGAGCGCCGGGTAGGCAACCTCGTCGCGGGCCCAGTCGCGCAGGGCCTTGAGCGCGGCGCTGGCGCGGATCTCGGCGTTGGGCTTGCCCAGCTCGCCCTCAACCCAGTCGTGCAGCTCCGTGAAGGACTCCACGTCCAGGCGCTCGTTGTAGACCGAGCGCAGGTTGATGGCGCGGACCAGGCGCTCCTTGAGCCCCTCGGTCTCCACCTTCTTGAGCGCGTCGCTCAGACCCAGCGCGGGCGTGGTCACCAGCAGGTCCATCGCGCTGTCCGAGTTGAGCGCGGCCGCGACGATGCGGTGCGAGTCAGACTCAAACGGCAGGATGTACTTCTTGTTCTTGGCGCGACCAGTGGCTTCGGTCTTGTGGAGGGTCCACTCGTGGATGGAGAGGATGGCCTTCCAAGGCTCTTCCTTGACCTGCATGCCAAGTTCCATGCCCTTGGCGAGGATCACTTCCTCTTCTGCGTTGAGCAGCGGCACGCGGCCGATCTCCCGCAGGTAGAGGCGGACAGAGTCGTCTGTGTCGAGCACCTCGGTGGAGGCAACCTCGGCCTCGGCGTCGGGTTCAGCGGCGGCTGCTGCAACGACGACGACGGCCGGCTCGGGCTCCGCCGCGATCTCGGCAACGAGGGCGTCGGCTTCCCGGTCTGCCTCGGGGTTGAGCTCGATGGACGCGGCGGCCAAATCGGCCTCGGTCTCGGATGCGGGCGTCGCGGTGTCGAAGGTGATCAAATGTGCCTCCACGGGCGGTAGTCGCGCTCAGCCGCGCGACGGGCAGAATGGCTGACGATGCTGACAAACCCGGCGCGCACGCCTGGGGACACTCAGCCGGGAACACGCCTTCCCGACATGCGTAACGGCGTGTCAAATCGACACGCCATTGGCCCATGATCCTAGGCCATTAGCCTCCCGTTGGCAACCCCCCTCGTTTGGGGAGGGTCCGATGGGCGAGGGCAGGGTCTTCTTGACGTCGGCAGCGCCCCTCTTGTTGCGCCGCCCACCGCTCAGTTCGGCGCCCAAGCCCAATTGGATCGGTCAGTTGAGGAGCTGATGGTGCTCCTCAAAGACGGTGTTGCCGCCAAAGCGCCCGCGGAGCCTGTCGTCCAGATCGTCGGCGAGGTTGCCAAGCTGGACGCAGGCGAATGCGATCTGCTCGGGCGAGATCCCAATGGCGGTGACTTCCATGGCCACCACGATCTCGCGCTCCGTCCAGAACGCGCGCCCAAAGAGGACCTGGCGGTTGACGTCGTTGAGCGCTTCGAGCAGCGCGGGTGTCTGGTCCACGTCGCGCACGATGGGCGAGAACACCTGGACAAGCGGCGGCTTGCCGGCGATGACCCGCACAAACATCAGCGCCGACCCCACGCGGATGGGGATGTCGCCGTCCTCGTCGGGCATGAGGTTTGCGCCGCGGGCAAACGCGCTGAGTGCCGCCGCAAGCCTCCGGGTTGACTCGTCTTGGCCATGGGGCGCCTCAGCGGCCGGCGTGACGCCGGCGGGCTCACCCGCGGGCCACGCAAGCCTGCCAACAGCGCCGTGGCGTGGTTCGGGACGATCCGGCTCGATGCCGAGATCTGGCGAGGGCACAGGCGCCGTTCGCCCGGGGAAGGCGCCGCTGCGGTAGCGGAGCGCTTCGGGTTCCGCGGCGGCGAACACCTCGCGCAAGGTCCGCACGGCCAACTCCGCCACAGCGGTGACCGGGACAGGCGCTGTCCAGCGGCGGCTGAAGTTGCGGCCCGTGGCAGGGCCACCGTCGGGACGTATCCAGCCGATTGCCGTGAGGCCGTCCTCCTGCGCCACGGTCAGCGCGAGTGACGGGGCGAGATAGTGGTTGCTGGCCGCCTCTGCGAGCAACCCTGCCGTGCCGACGCGCGCGAACTGAACGTACAGACCCGCGGCGGTTGCATCGCCGTCCACGGACAACACGAGGAACGTCTCTGGCTCAAGCCGCTCTAGCGCGACGGCGAGACGCGTCGTGAAATCCGCCCACGCGGCCTCGGTGGTGCTGTTGGCCATGTGGCCATCATGCCACCGACCAGACGTCGCGCTAGCCCCGAGGACGCACCCAGATCCAGGTGGTCTTGGTCATCGGTGGCCTCCGGGTCAGCGGTTCAGGGTTGTCTCGTGGCTTTGGAGTAGGGGAGCGGCGCATCGGGCGGCACTCGTGCTGGGCAGTGCGCGACAGGGGCCCCGGACCCGCGCTACGCTGCCGCCCCATGACCACCGACCCTGATCGCGACGCCCTCGAGGCATCCCTTGCCGGCCGCGGCGACTACGAGCTCTTCGCCTGTGACCCGGCCCTCGCCGATACCGCCGCGTTCTGCGCCGCCTACGGGTTTGCGCCTGGGGACTCGGCCAATACGATCGTCGTGGTGGGCAAGGGCGCGCCGCCTGCCTTTGCCGCGTGCGTGACGCTGGCGACGCACCGGCTGGATGTCAACCGCACCATCAAGGCGAAGCTTGGCCGCAAGGCATCGTTTGCCGCACCCGAGGAGACGCGCGAACTCACCGGCCACGAGCTGGGGGGCGTCACAGTCTTTGGTCTGCCGGCCGGTTTGCCCATCTGGGTGGACGCCACCGTCATGACGCGCGAGCGGATCATCCTCGGCGGAGGAAGCCGAAGTTGGAAGGTGATCGCGCCCCCGTCAATCCTGCTGACCATCCCGGGCGTTGAGGTGGTTGAGGGACTCGCAAACCCGGCGCCCCCGAGGCCGGAGGCCGGCGACACCGCGGCATCGTGACGCGGGGCTGACGGCAGCGGCCGAAACCCCTACCATGCGCCCATGTCGAACATGCAGCGGCTGTCTTACGTCCTTGCGATCATCCTGGCTGTGCTGCTGGGGATCCTGATCGCCACGACCCTGTTCGGCGGCCCTTCGTCGCCAGCGCCTTTGCCCACGGCATCGCCTATCGCGCAGGCCACGGTCACGCCTGGCGCCAGCACCACGCCCGCGCCAGGGGACACGCCCACGCCGCTGCCCACTGAGGCGCCAACCCCAACGCCTGCGCCCACGGCCACGCCCGTGCCAATCCCCACGGCATCGGTGACGTTTGCCAACCTCAAGCTTGACGCTGCGTCTGACGCGGCCGGCACGGACCGGATCATCTCCTGGGCCACGCGCACCACGCTGCCCATCACCGCCTCGTTCACCTCGAGCGGCGGCAACGTCAAGGCCTGCCTCTTTGTCGGGAACAAGCAGATCTCCTGCAAGACCGGCACCAGTGGCGAGCTCTCAACCACGGCCACGGGCAACGTGGTGACGATGACGCTCAAGCTGCGGGGCGTGGGGGCTGACGCTCCGGTTGTTGACGCAACGCTGGGCTTTGTCGCCAACGCCCCGTCGGTCACCATCAAGAACGCCCGATTTGACGGGACGACTGCGCCGGACACCAACGGTATCCAGGTGGTGGTCACGCCCCGCAAGGCCGGCGTGGTGAAACTGGTGGCCAGTTGGGGCGGACACCCGTTCCGGTACGAGATTGACCTGATCGAACAGGGTGGGTCGGGGCTCAAGACGCTGGCGAACCAAGGTCCGGCAACCAAAGCCACCAAGACGCTGGCGCTCGTGCCGCCCAACGGATGGATGCTGGTGCTCCAGAACATCGACGCCGGGTTTGGGGCCACGCCGCTGACCGCGACGATCACCTGGCCCTGATCCACTCCCGATCAGGCTCTGGCCCCAATCAGGCTCCGGCCGTAGACCGGGTCATCGGCATCGGCCAGGTGATCGGCATGGCTGGTTGACTGGCTTGGAGCAGGGGTCCTAGGTGCAGGTTCCTGGCTTTGGGTTCACGCGGTAGACCGGTCGCTCCCACTGGCCCGACGGCCCGCCTGCGCCAACCTTGACGGTCTGGTCCAGCACCAAGTCGTACTGCGCGCGTGCCTCGTCCACGTCGCGGTCCATGATCAGGAGCAGGTAGACGGGCCTCGTGCAGATGACGGCCGCGATCCGGTTCTCGCGCGTGCCCCAGCCCTCGTAGACCACGTTGGTGTCGTCCACGATGGTGATGTCGGGGCGCCGTCCCTCTACGTAGTGGCCGTGCCAGAGCGGCGAGGACGCACCCCACCAGGAGATGATCACCGCGTTTGGCGCAACGCTGTTGAACATCTGATCCACAAAGACGTCGCCTGTGTGGTCCTGGCTACGGTCAACGTCTGGCAGGTTTGACGCGATCAGGAGCAGCGCCATCGCGGCCCCGCCAAGGGCGGCCAGTGGCCCGCCAAGCTCGTTGGCCGGCGGGAGCACCCAGCGCGCCACGGTCCGCGCAGCCGCCTCAAGGGCAACTGCCGTGCCAAGGCCCAGCAGCATCCACGGCACCAGCAGGTAGTGCTCCAGGGTTGCGTTGTTGTAGGTGGCCCAGATGTTCAGGCTCATCATCAGCACGGCAAGCAGCGCCACGCCAAAGGCCGTTCGCCGCACCGCGATGATGCCCAGGCCCACGATGCCGAGGACCGGGATCAGGCCAAACGCCCGCTCTCCCACGAGCTTCCAGAAGGGGGCGACGGCGTCGATCAGGCGGCCGATGCTGTCGAAGCTGAACAATCCCTGGTACTGCCCCGCAAACTGCTGGCCCATGACCAGGAAGAGGAACCCCTCAACCGTTGTGGGGTGGTTGTAGGGGAGCGGCGGATTGCCGGACGCGGCCAGCGGGATGTACAGGTAGACAGCAAGCCCCGCCAGACCCGCGGCGATGGGCCACAAGATCAGCTTGGGTCTGTCCAGCAGGGACTCGCGCCCGTCCCATAGCGCGAAGAGCACAAGGAACGGCGCCGTAAACGCTGTGAGCAGGTGGTTGCCCAGGGCAAGGCCGATGAGGATGCCGCCGATGGCGAGATCGCGGGGGCGGCGGCTGTCGGACCAGGCGAGGGTGCGCTCGATGATCAGCGCAATCAGCGCCAGATGCAGCGCGTTGACCTCCGCCACCACCGCTGACGCCCAGATGGTGCCGATGGCGCCCGTGGCCACGGCCACAACCGCAGCAATGGCTGGCCGCACGCCCAGGCGGATGCCGATGGCGGCAAGCGCCGCCATGGCTACCGCCACGCAGACCGCGGCGTAGAGGTTGGCGCGGAAGGCGATGGACCCAAACGGCAGCAGCTCAAACAGCCAGGCCGTGACGATGTACGTGGGGTAGCCCGTGGGGTGCGCGATCCCCAGCACGTGGGGGACCGTCTGCATCTCGCCCCAGTCGTCAAACGCCTTGCCCGGCATCAGCGTCTGGAGGTAGAGCAGCAGCGACCCAACAAACACGAGGAGCGGCGCGATCCTGGCCGGCAGGCCGTCCGGATAGCCGCTGGCGCCGCTGGAGCCGCCGCTTGCGTTCCCGCTCAGCGGGGAGGCGGCCAGCGGCCGTGCGTCATCGCGGAGCATCGGTTGGCGTTCCCTCGTGCGGACACCACGTGCGGTGCGCGGCGATCGTAGCGCGCCAGCCCGCTCGTCGGTGCGGCGGCCGCCACGTCGACCTGCTCTGGGTATTCCTGAGGGGCATCGTTTCTGTGCGAGCGGCGTCGCTTCGATGCCTCGGGCGAATACTCACAACAGAAACGGGGCTCCGAGGGGCCCATTCGGGTCGCATGCTGTCGCCGCCATGCCCCGGGGACATCACTGCGGCAGTTCCGAACCCAAATCGATGCCCGTCAGGAATACCTGCGACGTTGCCGCGGGCAGCCGGCGCGGTGGCGTGAGGCATTGTCGTGTATGTGATGGCTAGCTATGATGGTCAGCCATGAGAACCGTGACACCGCTTGACCTGCGCCGGTCGCTGGGCGCAATCCTGGACTCGGCCTCCGCCGGCGAGCGGATCCTGATTGAGCGCGACCATCGGCCGGTGGCGATGCTGGTGTCGGTGGAGGACGGTCGCAAGCTGGAGGACGACGTCGAGGAGCGGATGCGCCGGCGGATCGCGGCGCTGGACCGGTTGGCGGCGCTGGGCGATCGAATGGAGGAGCGGTATCCCGGGCCCTCAGCGGTTGAGATGGTGCGAATGGATCGGGACCGTGACGACGGCTGATCCGCTGGTGATGGACGCCTCGGCCGGACTGGCCATCGTCCTGCGTGAACCGGCGCGTCCGATCGTTCAGGCTCGGCTTGCTGTCCACCGGGGCATCGTCCTCGTGCCAACCCACTTCTGGCTTGAGGTTGCGAATACGCTGGGCCGTCGGCGAGGTTGGCCCGCCGCAGAGATGGTTGGTGCCTTTCGCGAGCTGGACGAACTGGGGGTGGAGACGGTGGACCTGGACCGCACGATGCTGCTGCTGACGATTGACCTCGTGGTCCGACACCGGCTGAGCTCACACGACGCGATGTATCTCGCCCTGGCGGAGAGTGCGGAGGCGGACCTCCTCACGCTGGACGCGGACCTGGCAGCGGCGGCCGGCTCAAGGTCAGTGCTTGACGGGTTGCCTCGCCCGCCCCGCCTCCACGAGGAGCTCGCCGCCTACGAGGCGTCTACCACCTGGGCCAACCACGGGCGATACCTCGCAGAGCTCCGACGCGAGGTCCTCGAGGCGGCGTCGGCTGCGAACGCCTAGGCAGCGCGGTGGCAGCGCGCCTCGCTCGCGCTTGACGGCGAGCGCCCCGATGAGGCGATTGAACTCCTTGAGGGATTGGTCTCCCGCCCTCCGGATCCCCGGTGAACAACGAAGCCCCGAGCATTGCTGCCCGGGGCCTCGTCCACAGAAACACGGTGTGCTGACCAGTGGCAGCCCCGCGGGACGGCGGGGGAGGGACCGGTCAGGCCGCGGCGATTGCTATCGGGCGATTGCTATCGGGCGATTGCTATCGGGCGATTGCGATCAGCTGCAGCCGCTGGTGCTGCCGCAGTTGAGGCACTTGTAGCAGGACCCGTTGCGGATCATGATCGAGCCGCATTCGGCGCAGGACGGGGCGTCCGCCTGGGCCGAGAACGAGACCTTGGGGCCGCCGCCAAACGAGCCGCCGAGCGCCGCAGCGATTGCCGCAAGCCCGCTGCCGTTCTTGGTGCCGCCGGATGCGGAGCCGTTGCCGGCACCGGAGCCCGTGGCGAGCACCGTCAGCTCATCCTTGGCGATGGACGTGGAGACCGAGGCGGAAACCGCTGTGGCAACCGAGGTGGTTGTGGCCTTGACCGTGTCATCCGCGGCCGGGGCAGGCGCCGCCACCGGAGCGGCCTGGGCCGCCGGCGCACGGAGCGCCTCGCCCTGGGCGGTGATGCCCTCGTCCGGCCGTGGCCGCAGGGCGCTTGCCCCAAAGGCCGACGGCGCTTCAGCCACCACCTGGGCACGCTCCTGGAGACCCAGGGACGTGCGGTCCTCAGGCGCCAGGAACCGCGAGCCCATCCAGCGGAAGATGTAGTCCACGAGGGACTTGGCAATCGGGATTTCCGGGTTGCCGGTGAAGCCGCTGGGCTCAAACCGGACATGGGCAAACTTGTTCACCACGTCCTTGAGCGGCACGCCGTACTGGAGCGCCAGGCTCACCGAGGTGGCCAGCGTGTCCATCAGGCCGCTGATGGTGCTGCCTTCCTTGGCCATCTTGAGGAAGATCTCGCCGGGCTGGCCGTCCGGATAGAGGCCAACCGTGATGTAGCCCTCGTGGCCCGAGATGTCGAACTTGTGCGTCACCGCGGTTCGCTCCGACGGGAGACGGCGGCGATGCGGCTTGATGGCCTCAACCTGCGCGGCCGCGAGCTGCTTGCGCAGGCTCTCGATCGTGTCGTGGTCAGCCGCCGTGCCCTCGTCCTTCTTCTTGCCGGTGGACAGGGGCTGGCTGCGCTTGGAGCCGTCTCGGTAGATGGCGATGGCCTTGAGGCCCCGGCGCCAGCCCTCCATGTAGACGGTCTCGATTTCCTCGGCGGTGGCCGCCTCGGGCATGTTGACGGTCTTGCTGATGGCGCCCGAGATGAACGGCTGGACCGCGCCCATCATCCGGATGTGGCCGAGGTAGTGGATGCTCCGATCGCCGTTGACCGGCTTGAACGCGCAGTCAAAGACGGAGAGGTGCTCCGACTTCAGACCCGGTGCGCCCTCAATGGTCTCCCGCTCGTTGACGTAGGCGAGGATTTCCTCCACCTGCGTTGGTGTGTAGCCAAGCTTGCGCAGGGCGGCGGGGACAGTCTGGTTGACGATCTTGAGGTAGCCCTCACCAACCAGCTTCTTGTACTTGATGAGCGCGATGTCCGGCTCGATGCCGGTGGTGTCGCAGTCCATCATGAACGCGATGGTCCCCGTGGGGGCCAGCACGGTCACCTGGGCGTTGCGGTAGCCGTTCTCCTCACCCAGCGCCAGGACCTCGTCATAGAGGCTGCGCGCGTTCTCCAGCATCTCCGGGGGCACGCCCATGGGGATCAGGGCGTACGCGGCCTCGCGGTGCTTGCGGATGACGCGCAGGAATGACTCGCGGTTGCTGTCGTAGTCCACAAACGCGCCGCCGTGGTCTCGCGCCACGATGGAGCTCTGGCGGTACGCCTCGCCGTGCATGAGCGCGGTAATGGCGGCCGCGTAGTTGCGGCCCTCATCCGAGTCATACGCCAGACCGCGGTTCATGAGCAGGGCGCCCAGGTTGGCGTAGCCCAGACCCAGCGGCCGGAAGCGGTGGCTGTTCTCCTCGATCTTCACCGTGGGGTAGCTGGCGTTGTCCACCAGGATTTCCTGCGCGGTGATGGTTACCTTCGCGGCAAAGCGGAAGGCGTCCACGTCGAACTCGCCGTCCTGCTTCACAAACTGCATCAGGTTCAGTGAGGCAAGGTTGCAGGCGGTGTCGTTGAGGAACATGTATTCGCTGCACGGGTTGGACGCGTAGATCCGGTCCGAGGCCGCGCTGGTGTGCCAGTCGTTGATGGTGGTGTCGTACTGGATGCCCGGGTCACCGCAGAGGTGCGCTGCGTCCGCCATCTTGCGGAAGATGTCCCGCGCCTTGTACGTGCCGGCCGGCTGCCCGTCGCTGACCTCGTGGGTCTGCCACTCCGCGTCACGCTCCACGGCGCGCATGAACTCGTCTGTCACGCGGACGCTGTGGTTGGCGTTCTGGAAGAAGACGCTGCCGTAGGCCTCACCGGTGTAGGAGGCGTCATAGCCCTGCTCAATCAGGGCCCAGGCCTTCTGCTCCTCGTGCGCCTTGCTGTCGATGAACTCGAGGACGTCCGGATGGTCAACGTCTAGGATCACCATCTTGGCCGCGCGGCGGGTCTTGCCGCCCGACTTGATGACGCCCGCAAACGCGTCGTATCCGCGCATGAAGCTGACCGGGCCCGAGGCGACGCCGCCGCCGGACATCTTGGCCTTGCTGGAGCGGATGGTGGACAGGTTGACGCCGGCACCCGAGCCGTACTTGAACAGCATGGCCTCGGTCTTGGCCAAGTCCATGATGCTGCTCATGTTGTCCTGGACCGAGTTGATGAAGCAGGCCGAGCACTGGGGGCGGGCCTCGATGCCCACGTTGAACCAGACCGGCGAGTTGAAGCTCATCTTCTGGTGGACGAGGAGATGGGTCAGCTCCGCCTTGAAGGACGCGAGGTCCTCATCCGTGGCGAAGTAGCGATCCGTCTCCGCCCACGCGGCGATGGTGTTGACCACGCGGTCGATCAGCTGGCGGACGCTGTGCTCGCGCTCCGGCGTGCCGACGTGGCCGCGGAAGTACTTGCTGACAACGACATTGGTGGCCAGCTGGCTCCAGAAGACGGGGACCTCCACGTCCTTCTGCTCAAACACGGTCTTCCCGGTTTCGGAGCTGATGCCCGCGGTCCGGTACTCCCAGGCAATCTCGTCGTACGGGTGAACCCCAGGGCGGGTCCAGCGCCGCTCAAACGTCAGGCCGCGCGTGCCCTCCCCGGTGAAGCTGGCTCCGTACGGGCCGCCAAGACCAAGCCGGGGTGTCCCGGTGGAGGCGGCGCCCTTTGAGCGCTTCGTGCTGACCTTGGCATCCACTGTTTGGGCTGCCTCGCGTGCCTGGACCATCTGTTCCTTCTCCTTGATTCCCGCCCTCCTCGGCGGGCCCAACTTCCTATGCCGGCGGCGCCGTGCGGGGCTTCAGCGGCGACCGATCCCCGGGCATCAGACCAGGGTGCGGGCGACTCTTTGGCTCCGAACGGGTGGCGACCTCGCTGTCACGAATGGGGTGACACGTAGCTGCGGGGACGTCCGTCGGGACGCTCCTGCGCCGCTTGCCTGAACGATCCGATCCCAGCGGTCCCTGAGCTGGAAGACGGGTGTCCGAGGCCGCTCCGGCGCCGGGGCGACCGGCAGACTCTACGCCTGTGGCCAGAGCCGGTCAAGACCCCAAAACACAAGATGTAGTGGTGTCTCCACGCATCGCAACGCAACATGTGGGATTTTGCCATCCCGGGTCGCTCACGCTCCGATCCCCGATCGGGCCCCGTTCATCCACGCCGCCGCGCCGTTCATCCACAGCGCCGAGGCGGGTTGTCCACCATTGTTTCCACCGCGCAGCCGCGTCACAGTATAGAACGCGCGTTCTAACGACGCTACGTGTCGCGGCCCGGTGCGCCAACCCTACTTGCAGGGGACTTGTATCGTGGTGATATCATTGCGATCGCACCAACTGGTGTGCCCTGTGGAGAACCGAGCACCCAACATGAACAAGGAACACGTCGCCCAAACCATCCCCGGCATTCCCGCGCTGCTGGGCCTGATCGCGCTCACGGTGGCCATCGTCATCGGCTTCATCTGGTATGTCGCCGGCGTTCTCGAGCCGGCTGGCGACACGGTCGATCTGGTGATGGCGCTGCCGCTGTTTGCGCTGATGCTGGCGTTCACCGCCGTCTGCATCGCGTACGGCGGGCTTACCCCGGTCAACCCCAACGAGGCCCGCGCCCTGGTCTTGTTTGGCCGATACCGCGGCACCGTCCACGAGCAGGGCCTGCAGTGGGTGAACCCGTTCACGGAGCGGCGCAAGATCTCCATCCGCGTCCGCAACTTTGAGACGTCGAAGCTCAAGGTCAACGACTTTGACGGCAACCCCATCGAAATCGCGGCGATCGTCGTCTGGAAGGTCACCGACACAGCCGAGGCGCTGTTCGAGGTGGACAACTACGAGAACTTTGTCAACGTCCAAGCGGAGTCCGCCCTCCGCAACCTCGCGACATCGCACCCGTATGACACGCACGTCGAGGGGCAGATTGCGCTGCGGGCCAACCAGGCAGTGGTTGCGGACCAACTCCGCCAGGAGATCCAGGATCGGCTGGAGAAGGCCGGACTCAACGTGATCGAGGCCCGGATCAGCCACCTCGCGTATGCCCCGGAAATCGCCAACGCGATGCTCCGTCGCCAGCAGGCGAAGGCCGTCATTGCGGCCCGCACGCTGATCGTGGAGGGTGCCGTGGGCATGGTGGAGATGGCTCTGGCGCAGTTGTCCGAGAAGAACGTTGTCACGCTTGACGAAGAGCGCAAGGCGCAGATGGTCAGCAACCTGCTGGTGGTCCTGTGCTCGGAGCACGAGACCCAGCCGGTGATCAACGCCGGAACGCTCTACGCGTAGGTCCGGGCGAGGCCGGAAGGAACGCTGATGGCCGAGCGGAAGCCGTTCCTCCTCCGTCTTGACCCGGAGACGTTTGCGGCCCTCCAGCGCTGGGCCGCGGACGATCTGCGCTCGATGAACGGGCAGGCCGAGTTCCTGCTGCGGCGCGCGCTGCAGGACGCGGGCCGACTGCCCACGGCGAAGAAGGTGGTCGAGTCGGGGCCGAAACCGGAGGCGGCTCCGCCGTCCGGATGACCCGCCGGGGCTAGCCCTTCTCGGCGCGGCTCAGCTTCGCGGGCTCGAGCGCCGTGCGCTGGCCCTTGTTGCGCATCGCCTTCGCCAGGGCGACGTCATGGTTGTGCTGCTCCACGGCGTCGTCCAGCGAAGCCAGCACCACCGGCGCCCCGGTCTTGCGCGACAGGGCGCGGCGCACCAGCACGTCGGCCAGCCACGGGTTCTTCGGCAGGACCGGTCCGTGCAGGTATGTGGCGAACACGTTGTCGCGCTGGGCGCCCTCGGTGCCGTCAACGCCGTTGTTGCCGGCCCCGGCCACCACGCGCCCAAACGGCACAACGCCTGGGCCAAGCTCCGTCACGCCGCTGTGGTTCTCAAAGCCCACCACGGTCGAAGTCTCGCCGTCGATCGTCACTTCGCAGGCCGCGTGCTGCATAAACCGCTGGTTGCCGCCCCGCGTCTCCAGGTCCAGCACGTGCGCGCCCTCGAGCGTCTCGCCTGTGTTGGGGATGTATCGGTGGCCCAGCAGCTGGAGCCCGGCGCAGACCGGCAGCATCACCACGCCGGCGTCGGCCGCCTCGCGCAGCGCGCCCGCCACCCGCGGCAGATCCAGCGCAACCAGCCGCATCTCCACGTCCTGCCCGCCCTGGACAAAGACAATGTCGAAGGACGCAAGGTCAGGGACCGAGTCGCCGGCCTCATAGCCAACAATCTCGGTGCGGATCCCGCGCCACTTGCTCCGCAGTTCAACGGCGGAGACATTGCCGCCGTCGCCGGCCACGTTGAGCAGCGCCGGCCAGAGGTGCACGATGCGGAGAACGGGCAGGTCCGCGACCGGGGTGGGTTCGTCAGCCATGGTCACTGCTCCCAAAGTCGGCCGGTCCAGCCGCGCCGGTGCATCTCGTCGCGCAGTTCAATCGTGGGGGTGTAGCCGGCCACAATGACCAGTCGCCCGCCCGCCGGGACGTTCGCCAGCGCAGCGTCCAGCGCCGCCGGCCGATCCTCAATCAGCGTCATGCAGGCGGGATCCACCCCCGCGTACTTGAGCCGTGTGGCCAGCTCGTCAGCGCGCGTCCCGCTCACGACGACATCTTGGACAAGGGGCACAACGCCCTCCACATCGACATCCCAGAGCCAGGCGAAGTCCTCGCCGTCCACAAGCGTGTTGGACAGCGCCATAAGCGCGTGCTTTGGCTCGCCTTCGGACGCGAGCGCCCGGAACGTCGTGTTGAAGCTCGTGGGGTTCTTCGAGAAGGCCAGCACCACGGTGCGCCCGTCTGGCAGGGCGATCTGCTCCACGCGGCCAAAGGCGGGGCGGATGGTGGAGAAGATCTCAACGGCGTGATCCGTGGGCACGTCCAGGGCCACAAGCGCCGCCAGAGCGGCAGCGGCGTCATACGCGATGTGGATGCCGGCCTGCGGGATCACCAGGTTGTGGACCACGCCGCCGGGCAGCCGAATGGTGCACCGCGTCTCGGCCAGGCCCGTCACCTCCACGGCCGTCACCGCCACGTCGGGCTTGGGCCGGGTAAACCCGCAGGACGTGCACGCCCAGTCGCCAAGGTGCGAGAGGTAGACCGCGCGATACGCCAGGTCAGCGCGGCAGCGCGGGCAGCGGATGGTGTCGGCTGCGCGGGTGATCTTGTCCAGCGAGCCCGGCAGCTCGAGGCCAAAGGTGACGCGACGCCCCTCGCGCTCCTCGGTGAACGAGGCGACAAGCGGGTCATCCGCGTTGGCCACCACCACGCCGTCGGCGGGCATCTGCTTGCTGACCCACGCCAGCGCATCGCCAAGCGCATGGAGTTCGCCAAAGCGGTCAAGCTGGTCGCGGACAAGCTCCGTGACCACCAGGACGCGCGGCGCCAGATCCGTGAGGACGGTGAGGAGCGTGCCCTCGTCAACCTCGGCAACCAGCGCATCGGCGGCCACGCGGCCACGCAGGTCTGCCCCGGCAACGGCCAGGCTGGTGACGCCGTGGATCAGGTTTGACCCAAGGCTGTTGTGGTTGACCGCCACGCCCTGGCCCCGCAGCAGCTCAGCGGTGAAGCGCGCGGTGGTGGTCTTGCCGTTGCTGCCCGTGATCGCCACAACCGGCACGCCGGAGCCGCCGACAAGCGTGGCAAGGACGTTGGGGTCGATGCGGCGCGCGATGCGCCCAGGGACCTGTGTGCCGCCGCCCTTGCCGAGGAGGCGCGACGCGGTACCCGCCGCCCGCGCCGCGGTTAGCGCCGCAAAGAGGCGGGGCGTGAGGCTTGGGGTCCGCCGCTTGCCTGCGAGGCTGGGCGGCAGGCCGGCCGCGGCCACGGAACTCGCAGGGGCCGCAGGAGGTGTCTTGGGTGCAGTCATCGGCGCGAGTCTACCCGGCTGGCCGCCCATGGCACGTGCGCCGACGCGGCTACAGCCCGCTGTACGCGTGGAGCCCTGTGAACCACAAGCTCCCCGAGTAGGTGACAAGCACCATGCCGAAGCCGATCACGAGGAGCAGCGCGGCGGGCCTGCCGGCCCATCGTCGCTGGTTGCGCGCGTGGAGGTAGACGGCGTAGATAAGCCAGGTGACCAGCGCGGAGGTCTCCTTGGGGTCCCAGCCCCAATAGCGGGACCAGGCAATCGATGCCCACCAGGAGCCCAGCACGATCATCGTGGCGAAGATGGGGAACGCGATGATCACCGCCCGGTAGGCCGCCTCGTCCAGCGTCTTGTGCGACGGCAGCCAGGCAACGCGGTCCTGCGTCCCCTGGACCAGGTAGCCCACGCCCGCGGCAAAGGCCGTGGCGAAGATGCCGTACGAGATCACCGCAAGCCCAACATGGATGGTGAGCAGCGGGGCGTTCTGGAGGGCCGGCACCAGCGGCTCAATGTCGCCGGGGAGCGACGAGGCGTAGAGCAGCATCGCCAGCGCCACGCCCGTTGGGACCAGCCCAAGCGCGCGGATGGCGTAGCGCCGTGCCAGGTAGAGGTAGCCGCCCAGCATGGACGTGGCAAACGCCGAGCTGAACTCGTACAGGTTGCCGTACGGACCTCGGCCAACCGCGATGCCGCGCACCACCAGAGAAGCCAGCAGCAGCGCGAAGGCCAGTGCCGCCGCGCCCCACGCGGCCCGCGAGAGCGGAGAGGCGCCAGCGACGCCCGGCCGGCCGGTGGCCGCGGCCGCACGCGCCGTCACGAAGGAGCCCGTGACACCGCCCGAGGCAAACGCGGGGACGGGTCCAGCCGGCGCAAGAACCGCAAGGCGCCGCCCGTTGGCGAGCAGCACGGCATGGCCAACATGGGCGGCAAACGCCAGCGCGGCCACGATGGAGCCAAGCACGAACAGGAGCGAGGACGCCTGTGCCATCAGTATTCCCGGGACGCTTGCGGCCGCCGGTGTCGGCGGCCTCTTGTTCAGGCGGCGGCTGCGCCACCGGGCGGCGGACCGACCGGGCGGAGCGAACGCGTGGTGGGCTTCAGGGTGAACGAGAGACCGCAGTTTCCGCAGGAGGCGATGACCGCGGCCCGGACCAGCCCGCACTTGGGGCACGCCAGCACCAGTTCCTCGCCGCTGGGCGAGCGCGTGGCGCCCGACGGATACACCACACGTTCACGCGGGCTGTATGGCTCGCCAGCCGGGTAGACCGGGTTGCCGTCCGCGCTGAGCGCGGCTGCGCGCGTTTCCGGAGCGAACTTGGCGCCGCGGCGCGGGCGCTTGGCGCCGTAGCGCAGCCAGGAGAGGGCGAGGAGCGAGACGATGGGTCCCACCACGCCTATCACCAGCAGGATGGGCAGCAGGCCGATGAGGGCGCCCCAGTCCGGCGTGACGAAGGTGGCGGAGAACTGGAGGATGCTGCTCCAGATCTTGTCGATGCTTTGGCTGATCACGGCGAAATCCTAACAGGAGGGACGTATCGCGGGCGCGAACAGAACTCAGGGTGCAGGGTTGCTCGGATGGCGCTTGTGGCGAGCCACGCGGAACCCTGGGCCAACCTTGGTTGTGGCGCCGCGGCCCGGTCGCCAGCGGGGGCGGTCGTCGTCGCGCGCGTCCTGCGTTGCCCCGGCCAGACCGCCGGCGCCGGGCTTTGGTGCGCCTGATCCAATCGGCGGGCGTCGGTTCCCGGGCGCAGGGCTGGCGAGGATTGGAATGGACAGCCTCCCAGCCAGCCACTGGAGCGGCACCGTGCGGGCGCCACGCGTCATCAGCGCAATCCGCAGGTTCCGGTCGTCGGTGACCACGAGGACCCGCGCCGCGTCAGACGGAACGGCACCCAGCAGATCGAGGATCACCTCGTCGCCGGTGCGGCGGCCGGACCAGCGGACGTGCATCTTCTGCGCCACGCGCCCCTTGACGCCATGACCCATGCCGTCAAACACCAGCTGGATCTCAACGTCGCCGGGGATGGCCGCGCGGACACGGCCAACGATGGCGGCAGGCGGCGCCGCGGTCCCCGCACCAAGCCGGTACAGGAAGTTGGTGCCGTCAACCACGAGGCGGTCGATGCCGTCGAGAGCGGAGTTGGGAGACGGGGCCATGCGCTCACGGTAGCATCGCCGGGTGCTTCTGCTTGTTGATCTTGATGGCGTTGTCTACCGCAGCCATGAGCCGGTGCCTGGGGTGCCAGCTGTGCTGACAGCCCGCGTGGCTGCCGGCGACCATGTGGCCTACGTCACCAACAACGCCACAACCTACAGCGGCGACTATCAGGCCCGGCTTGAGGGCTTTGGCGCGCCGTATCACCCGTCAGCCGTTGTGACGAGCGCGCAGGCCAGCGCGGTCTGGATCCGCGACAACCTCCCGAACGTCCGCCGTGTCCTTGCGTCCGGCACGCCGGGGCTGGCGCGCGAGCTTGCTGAAGCCGGGTTCGACGTGGTCCACGCTGCCGATGTGGCGGACCTGATGCGCGCTGAGCGCACCGACGGCTACGACCTTGCCGGGCGCCCGGACGCAGTTGTTGTGGGTCTTGACCCTGAGATGACCTACCTGCGTGTGGCGGCGGCCGCCGACTGCGTCCGCGGAGGCGCGGTCCTTGTGGCCACCAACCGCGATCCGATGTTTCCCACCGAGTACGGCTTCCGGCCCGGCGCCGGGTCCGCGGTGACGGCAATTGAAACTGCGGCGCGGACACCGGCGCGCGTGACGGTGGGCAAGCCCGGGCCGTATCTGCTGGAGGTGGCGATCCGCCGAGCCGGGATGCACGTGGCCGACGCCGTGATGATTGGCGACGCGCTCTCCGACATCGTGGCCGGCAAGGCCGTGGGCGCCCGGACCGTGCTGGTGCTGACGGGCATCACGTCGGCCGCAGCCGCTGCGGCGCTGACCGGCGACGATCGGCCGACACGCGTGGCCGCCGATGCGGCTGAGCTGGCGCAGGTCCTCGACGAGCTGGCGGCGGAGATCGCCGGCTAGCTCGCGGATCGGGTCGGGTCGGACGGGAGGTTCTCTCCGATGCCCACCTGCATGTGGTTCGGTGCAAGCCGAATGATTGACGGCGCCGGGCAGCGCCAGGAAGCGCCCGGCGGCGCGGAACGCTCCAACAGCTCGCCCAACTGCTTCGGCTTGGGCCGAAGCAACTTGACTATGCGCTCTGGGAGATGTCTTCCGCTCCCAGCTCCGGGATGCCAGCACCCCAGGCGACGAATTCCGCGTGCAGCCGCGCCGCAACCGCAGGCTCGCAGAACGCGGCGTCCAGTGCCGCCAGGTTCATCGCCCACAGCTCTGGCAGCGTCAGCCCGATCCGCTCCACGGCGCGCACGTATTCCTGCGTCAGCGTGATGTCGGACACCGTGAGGTCATCCGTGTTGAGCGTGACGCGGACGCCCGCGTGCAGGAGCCGGCGCAGCGGATGCGCCTCGACGGTGGGCACGATTGACGCCTGCACATTGGACGTGGGACAGAGGTCCAGCCAGGTGCCGCGCGCGATGAGCTGGGCCACAAGCGCCGGATCGTCGATGGCCATCGGCCCGTGGGCGATGCGCTCCGGGTTCAGCGTGAGCGCACGGCTGACCTGTGCGGCGCCGCCCCATTCGCCCGCGTGCATCGTGACGTGGAGGCCGATGGCGCGCGCGAGCTCAATCGCCTCGCGGTGCAGCTCGGGATCGGGGAAGCGAGCCTCCTGCCCGGCAAGGTCCACGGCCACCAGCCCGTCCGGGACGCCGTGCGCCTCCATGTCGCGGACAAATGCGAGATTCCTCGCCGGCTCGTGCGAGCGCATGAGCGTGGCGATCAGGCGGACCTCGACGTCGCGGCGTCCGGCATATCGCCCCGCCTCGGCCCCGCGCCACACAGCCTCAACCACTTCGCGCCCAGTGAGTCCCGCATTGGTGTGAAGCAGCGGCGCCCAGCGGATCTCGGCGTAGCGCACGTTGTCGGCCGCCTTGTCCTCCACGAGATCAGCGGTCGTCCGCTCTAGGGCGTCCTCGTCCTGCATGAGGGCAATCGGCAGGTCAAACGCCGCCAGGAGCGACGCCTGATCCACCGACTGCTCAGGCCCCACCAGGACGTCGCGCATGCCCGCGAAGGTGGT
>CAIYHO010000157.1 GCA_903925955.1 uncultured Chloroflexota bacterium | reverse complement strand
GGTGCGGCTGGGAGGCCGCGGCGCCGAGGCGCGCCTTGCGGTCCGCCTCGTATTCGGAATAGTTTCCGTCGAACCAGACCGTCGCGCTGTTCCCTTCGAAGGCCAGGATATGCGTGGCGATCCGATCCAGGAACCACCGGTCGTGGCTGATGACCACCGCGCACCCCGGGAAGGACTCGAGGCCCGCCTCCAGCGCCCGCAGCGTGTCCACGTCCAGATCGTTGGTGGGCTCGTCGAGCAGCAGCACGTTGCCGCCTGACTGGAGCAGCTTGGCCAGGTGGACGCGGTTGCGCTCCCCGCCCGACAGCTGGCCCACAAGCTTCTGCTGGTCCGTGCCCCGGAAGTTGAACGACGAGACGTACGCGCGGGCGGGCAACTCGCGATTGCCAACCTTGACGATCTCCACGCCCTGGGTGATCTCCTGGAAGACCGTCTTGTCGGCCGCCAGCGAGTCCCGGCTCTGGTCCACGTAGCTGAGCTTGACGGTGTCGCCAATGGTGATGGTGCCGCCGTCAGGTGCTTCCGCACCCGTGAGCATGCGGAACAGCGTGGTCTTGCCTGCGCCGTTGGCGCCGATGATCCCCACGATGCCGGCCTTGGGCAGCGAGAAGGTCAGGTCTTCAACCAGCAACCGGTCGCCGTAGCCCTTGCGGAGGTGCTCCGTGTTGATGACCGTGTCGCCCAGGCGTGGGCCCGGCGGAATGGCGATCTCAAGCTCTCGGGCCACGGCCTTGTCGTCGTTGGCATCGGCCAGCAGCTTCTCGTACGCGCCCAAGCGGGCCTTGCCCTTGGCCTGGCGCGCCTTTGGCGAGAGACGGACCCAGTCAAGCTCGCGGGCCAGCGTGCGCTGCTTGGCGTCGGCCGTCTTGTTCTCGGCGGCCATCCGGGCGAGCTTCTGCTCAAGCCAGCTGGTGTAGTTGCCGCTGAACGGGAGACCGCGCCCGCGATCCAGCTCCAGGATCCACTTGGCCACGTTGTCCAGGAAGTACCGATCATGCGTGATGGCGATGACCGTGCCCGAGTACTCCTGAAGGAACTGCTCCAGCCACTCAACGGACTCGGCGTCCAGGTGGTTGGTGGGCTCGTCAAGCAGCAGCAGATCGGGGTGCTGGAGCAGCAGCCGGCACAGGGCGACACGGCGCTTCTCGCCACCCGAGAGCACCTTCACGTCCGCGTCGTCGGGCGGGCAGCGGAGCGCGTCCATCGCGATCTCCACGTTGCGCTCAAGGTTCCACGCATCGGCCGCGTTGATCTTGTCTTCCAGGAGCGCCTGCTCCGCGCCAACCGCGTCGTAGTCCGCGTCTGGATCAGACCACTTGGCCATCACGGCGTTGTAGTGGTCAATGAGCGCGGCAACCTCGCCAACGCCCTCCATGACGTTTGCCTTGACGCTCTTGGCGGGGTCAAGCTGCGGCTCCTGCGACAGGTAGCCAACGGTGAAGCCGGGGGTCAGACGCGCCTCCCCGGTGTACCCGTCATCCAGGCCCGCCATGATACGCAGCAGGCTGGACTTGCCCGCGCCGTTGGACCCGATGACGCCAATCTTGGCGCCGGGGTAAAACGAGAGGGAGATGTCTTCAAGGACGGTCTTGTCCGGCGGGTAGTGCCGGGCAAGCTTGTATGCGCTGTAAATGAATTCGGGCATGCGCGCAAGGGTACCGGGTCTGGCCGCAGCGCCCCGGTATACCGCCGTGCGCCGCTACGGGATGGGCGCGATATCCACCAGCGAGGTCATCATGGCCGGGTCTCCTGACGGCTTGTGGCTGTTGAAGACCGCCACAAAGACGTCGCCCGACACGGTGCGCATCCCGCCCGAGCCAAACAGCGACACGTTGATGAGCCGGCCAGACACACCGCGGAAGCTCAGCGACCACCCCGTGAGCGTGCCAACGTTGGTCCGGCTGTCCGCAGCGAAGATGGCTGAGATGGCCGCAGCCGAGTACGCATTGGTATGCCACGTGGCGTACGGGGACGCTGCGTCATAGGCGGCGCCGCTGGGGTCGCGATCGGCTGAGCCGCGCAGGTACGACAGCGGACCGCTGCTCACCACGCCCGTTGCCGACACAAACACGTACTCGTTGTTCTCTGTGGCGCCGCCGCCTGTGGAGTGGAAGAGCGTGTTGGCGGTCGCGCTCCCTGTCTTCACAACGATGCCCGCGGTCCCGGCAACCGCGGCGTCGGTGACCGCCGTCTCCACGCGCACGCCGCGGTAGACCTGCGAGCGCGTGTCGTCGTAGACGTCGAACGTGCCGGTTGTCGGGCGCAGGTGGTAGGCGGCGTACGAGCGCGCAGCGTACGTCTGCGCCTTGATGGCCTGGGCGGGCCATGTTGACGAGATCTCCGCAGGAACCACCCCGCGGATGTAGTCCTCAAGCGAGAGCGTGTTGATGACGTCAACCGCGGCTCCGGTGCGCAGGATCCGCAGCGTGCCGCGATACAGGTCGTACGCCGAAGGCTTGGAGTAGAGCTGGATGGTGGTTGCAGGCGCGGTGCCAGCCACCTGGATGTCTGCAGCCGCGGGCACGTTGGCGATGACTTGGCCGCCACTGTCCACAACCAGGTCCCACGTGGTGACCGCACCGGTGACGGTTGGGATCAGCTGGGCGCGTGCGTCCGCCGGGATGTCTCCGCTGACGCCTGTGATGGACCACGTCCCGCCGCGGCCGTAGATCACGAGGGGCACGGCGGTGGTGGGCGTGAAGTTGTCCAGCACCATCACGCGGACAGACGGCGTCCCGCTGACGGCGCCAAGGGTTGTCCCCGGGTAGTAGTGGCTGATGATGGCTGCGGCGGTCTGGCCGGCCAGCGCTCTGCCGCGGGCTCCGTACTGCGACAGCCCAACACCGTGACCCCAGCCGCGCCCGTAGAACGTGACACTCGCCGGGATTGGCGTGGGCGGAGTCAATGGCGACACAACGCCGGTGGCAGCGTACAGATAGGTCACCCCGTAGAGCATCGCCACGCTGATGCCGCCAACCGCGGTGATCCGGTACCAGGTTGAGCCG
>CAIYHO010000156.1 GCA_903925955.1 uncultured Chloroflexota bacterium | reverse complement strand
GCCGCAAGGCCCCGGGTCTCCATACCTGCAGTCTGATCAACAACCCAAACCCGTGATCAAGTACATCGTCCGCCGCCTGATCGGCGCGGTGCCGGTGCTGTTTGGGTTGTCGATCATCCTGTTCGCGTTTATTCACCTGCTGCCTGGTGATCCGGCGGCAACCATCCTGGGCCAGCACGCCCGACCCGAGCTTGTGGCGCAGATGCGCACGCGGCTTGGGCTGGATCTTCCGCTCTGGCAGCAGTACTTCAACTATCTAGCTGACCTGTCCCGGGGGGATCTGGGCAACAGCTTCATCAACAACCGCCCGGTGCTGACGGACTTTCTGGTTCGGTTCCCGGGGACCATCGAACTCACGATTGCGGCGATGGTGTTTGCGGTGGGTTTGGGCATCCCGCTTGGCCGGCTCGCCGGCCGACGCCCACAGAGCCTCACGGACGGCGCGGTGACCGTCATCTCGCTGATTGGCATCAGCATCCCAATCTTTGTTCTTGGTCTGTCGCTGCAGTACCTGCTGGCAGTGGTGCTCCATATCCTGCCGGCGACAGGCCGGCTCGACGGTCACCTTGAGATCCCGGCGGTCACGCACTTCATGCTTATCGACACGCTGTTGGCCGGGAATCTGGCCGCGTTTGGTGACGCGCTGGCGCACTTGGTGCTGCCGGCGATTGCGCTGGGCTCCATCCCGCTGGCCATCATCACGCGCATCACCCGCGCGTCGGTGTTGGACGTGGCCAACGAGGACTACGTGCGCACAGCCCGTGCCAAGGGCCTCACGGAGCGCCGCGTGGATGGCCGCCACATCATGCGCAACGCCTGGCTGCCGGTGACCACGGTGATTGGCCTCCAGGTGGGCGGTCTGCTTGCGGGCGCGGTCATCACGGAGACGGTCTTCGCCTGGAACGGCGTGGGCAAGTGGGTTGTGGAGTCAATCGAGGCGCATGACTACTTTGTGATCCAGTCCTCGATCCTCCTGTTCGCGTTCATCTTCCTGCTCGTGAACCTGATCGTGGACATCGGGTACGCGTTCCTCAACCCCAGAATTCGGTACTCCTGATGACCACCCGGACGCCCCCCGTCACCCTTGCCGTGGAGGCGCGTGCAAGCCGTGGGCTCTGGGGTGACGCGTTCTCCCGGCTGCGCCGCAACAAGCCCGCGATCGTTGGCATGGTCTGCATCGTCCTCTTTGTCTTCGTCGCCATCACGGCGCCTTGGCTGGCCCCGTTTGACCCCAACAAGGGGGGTCTTGGCAAGTCGTTTGAGGCACCAAGCCTTGCGCATCTCGCCGGGCTGGACAAGCTGGGCCGCGACGAGCTGAGCCGCGTGATCTTCGGCGCCCGGATCAGCCTGCTGGTGGGCGTTGTGTCGGTCACCGTCGGCCTGCTGGTTGGGGGCGTGGTTGGCGTGCTGGCCGGTGGCCTTGGCGGCAAGGTGGACATGGTGCTCATGCGGATCGTGGACGTGATGCTGGCCATCCCCGGGATCCTGCTCGCGATTGGCATCGTCGCGTGGCTTGGCCAGGGTCTGGTCCAGATCATGCTTGCCGTTGCCGTCACCAACGCGCCGATCTTCGCCCGGATCCTGCGTGGCAGTCTGCTGGCGCTGCGCGATGCCGAATTTGTCACTGTTGCGCGGTCGATGGGCGCGGATGGCCGTCGCCTCGTGCTTCGGCACATGCTGCCAAATGCCCTGACTGCGCTGATCGTGGCGGCAACGTTGGCGCTTGCGACGGCAATCATTGACGTGGCGGGGCTTGGGTTCTTGGGTCTGGGGCCGCCCGACCCGCGGACTGCGGAGTGGGGGACCATGCTCACGGACTCCACGGAGGCCCTGCGGCGCGCCCCGCACCTGATCTTTGCCCCGGGCATCGCCATCGTGCTGAGCGCAATCGGGTTCAACCTGCTTGGCGACGGTCTGCGCGAGTCGCTGGACCCGAGGCTCAAGCGATGACCCAAGCCAACCGGCTGCGCGCCACCGCGGCCCGTGACGCCGACGCACCGCTGCTCTCGGTTCGCGACCTTGTGGTGCGGTTCAAGACGCACGACGCCACCGTGCACGCCGTCACCGGCGTGAGCTTTGACGTGGCCGAGGGCGAGACCGTGGGCCTCGTGGGCGAGTCCGGCTGCGGCAAGAGCGTCACCAACCTTGCGATCATGCGGCTGCTGCCCAAGCCTGCGGGCCGGATTGAGGGCGGCAGGGTGCTGCTTGACGGCCAGGATCTGGCGGCGATGGCTGAGTCCGAAATCCGCGACATCCGCGGCCGCGACGTCGCGATGATCTTCCAGGACCCGATGCCCAGCCTGAACCCAGTGCTGACCATCGAAGAGCAGCTGACCGAGACGCTGCGCGCCCATCGCAAGATCAGCGCGGCCGACGCGCGCCAGCGTGCCATCGACCTGCTTGTGCTGGTGGGTATCCCCAACCCTGAGCCCAGGCTTCGCAACTTCCCGCACCAGTTCTCCGGCGGCATGCGCCAGCGCGTGATGATCGCGATGGCTCTGGCCCTGGAGCCGCGGCTGCTGATTGCCGACGAGCCCACCACGGCCCTGGACGTGACCATCCAGGCGCAGGTCCTTGAGCTGATCCGCGACCTGACGCAGAAGACCGGCACCGCGGTGATCCTCATCACGCACGACCTTGGCGTTGTGGCGGGCATGACCCAGCGCGTCAACGTGATGTATGCCGGGTTCATCGTTGAGGCCGGGTTGACGACCGACATCTTCGCCAAGCCGTCGCACCCGTACACGGTGGGTCTGCTGCACTCCATTCCGCGCATTGACGGCGGGGAGGGCGAGGAGCTCATCCCCATCGAGGGTGCGCCGCCCAACCAGCGTCTGGCGCCCGTGGGCTGCCCGTTTGCGCCGCGCTGCGCCTGGCGCACCGACCGCTGCCTCACGGAGAACCCGGTGATTGTCGCCGTTGACGGCAGCGGCGCCGCCGTGCTGACCGGGGCAGCCGCCACCCACCGCATTGCCTGCCACAACCCGCCAACGCCCGCGGAGGCCGCGGCCGGCCGCCCGCTGTCTGGCGGCGCCAGCCGGGTCGGCGCTACCGGGGATGCCCGATGACCCACTCCATCACGCCCCAGGCAGCCACCGCCGCCGGCACCTCGCCGCTGCTTGAGGTGGAGGACCTGGCGGTCTGGTTCCCCATCACCGAAGGCGTTGTCTTTGAGCGGCATACGGGTGATGTCCGAGCCGTTGACGGCGTCTCGTTCAGCATTCGGCGCGGTGAGACGCTGGGGCTGGTGGGGGAGTCCGGCTGCGGCAAGAGCACCACGGGCCGCGCCATCGTGCGCTTGTACAAGCCCACCCGCGGCGCCATCCGCATCGACGGGACCGATCTGGCGGGTCTTGAGGGCGTGGAGCTGCGCAACATGCGCCGCCGGATGCAGATGGTCTTCCAGGACCCCTACGCAAGTCTTGACCCGCGCATGAACGTGGCGTCCATCGTGGCCGAGCCGCTGGAGATCCACGGAGTTGGCACTGGCTCAGAGCGGCGTGAGCGCGTGGGCGAGCTGCTCTCCACCGTGGGTCTAGACCCCAGCCACGCCGTTCGCTATCCGCACGAGTTCTCGGGCGGTCAGCGCCAGCGCATCGGCGTAGCGCGGGCACTCGCACTCCAGCCGGACCTCATTGTTGCGGACGAGCCGGTCTCGGCCCTGGATGTGTCCATCCAGGCGCAGATCATCAACCTGCTTGGCCGGCTGCAGGACTCGTTTGGCCTGACGTACCTGTTCATCGCCCACGATCTGTCCGTGGTGCGCCACGTCTCCGACCGGATTGCGGTGATGTATCTCGGGCGCATTGTGGAGCTGGCCACGGCCAAGGAACTCCACGACCGGCCGCTTCACCCGTACACGGTGGCGCTGCTCTCAGCCATTCCCATTCCGGATCCGGTCCGCGAGGTGAGCCGCCGGCGGATCATCCTCCAGGGTGACGTGCCAAGTCCTGTGAACCCGCCGTCGGGCTGCCACTTCCACACCCGCTGCTGGCTGCGTGAGCGGCTGGGCAATCCCGAGCAGTGCGTTGCCGAGGCGCCGATGCCGCGCGACCTCGCCGCCGGTCACCAGGTTGCCTGTCACTTCGCCGAGAAGACCGATGGGTCGGCTGAGCAGGTCCTGTCCATCGGGCGCCCGGTCCCCTCGGCGTCAACTGCGCCTGTCGCGCCTCCGCCAACCACCGCTGGGGCCTAGACTCGACGGCGTGCAGCCGCTCCGCATCGCTCTTGCCCAGATCGCGCCACGCCTTGGGGATCTCGAGGCGAATGTGGCGCGCCATCTGGACCTGCTTGCCGAAGCCAGGGCGGGAGGCGCAGGCCTTGTGGTCTTCCCTGAACTTGGCCTGACGGGCTACCAGCTGCAGGATCTCGCGGGCGAAGTGTCCATGCGTCTGGACGATCCTCGTCTGGCGCAGCTGGCGGCGGCAACGAAGCCCGGGCTGTCGGCCGTTGTGTCGTTTGTGGAGGAGTCCGCGGATCACCGGCTCTTTATCGCGGCGGCGCTGCTTGAGGACGGCGCCCTGCGCCACGTCCACCGCAAGGTGTTCCTGCCCACGTACGGCATGTTTGACGAGCGGCGGTTCTTCGCGGCGGGCGACGCCATCCGCGCCACGCCGTCGCAGTTGGGCGTGGGGATGGGGCTTGCGGTCTGCGAGGACTTCTGGCACGTCTCAACGCCGCAACTCCTTGCGCTCGATGGCGCACAGCTCTTGGTCAACGTGTCGTCATCGCCGGGCCGCGATCTGGCGCTCACCTCAGAAGCTGGTTTGGGCACCGCGACGTCATGGCGCTCGCTGATGCGAACGTACGCCCAGCTCACAACATCGTTTGTGGTGTTTGTGAACCGCGTGGGCGTGGACGAGTCGCTCTCCTTCTGGGGCGGGTCCGAGGTGATTGGCCCAACGGGCGCACCGCTCTTCTCGGCCCCGTTGTTTGATGAGGGGCTGTACATGGTGGACGTGGACCTCGCGGACGTTCGGCGCGAGCGGATCACGCTGCCGCTGCTGCGCGACGAGCGGCCAGAACTGGTGGCGCGCGAGTGGCGGCGTCTGATCGCTGAACGGGCGGGTCTCACGGCCGATACAACGGCCGAGCCTGGGTCCGCGCCGGGCTTTGACGTGGCCGTGGAGCGATGAGCGACCTCGCGCCGCCGGCCGAGTCCGAGCCGATGTTTGAGCTGCCGCTTGAACTTGCCATCGATACCAACGTCGCCCGCCGCCTGATCGCCGAGTTCATCCGCGGCCAGCTGCGCCAGGCGGGCTTTGAGCGGGCGGTGCTGGGGCTGTCGGGCGGGATCGATTCGGCGCTTGTTGCGTTCTTGGTGGCCGAGGCGATTGGGGCGGACAAGCTCCTGTGCGTGATGATGCCCTACAAGACGTCGTCGCCCGCCTCCCAGGGCGATGCCGAGGCCGTGGTTGCGGTGCTGGGCTGCGCTGTGGAACTGGTTGAGATCACCGCCATGGTGGACGGCTACTTTGGGGCGTCTGGCCCTGACGGGGTCACTGCCGGCGCCGGAACGCCTGGAGCCGGCGGGGCCGATGCGCTGGCGGCCTCGGCCTTGCGCCGCGGCAACTTCATGGCACGGATGCGGATGGCAACGCTCTACGACCGGTCTGTGTCGTGGCGCGGCCTCGTGGTGGGCACCGGCAACAAGACCGAGTCGCTTATCGGCTACACGACGCTGTTTGGTGATTCTGCCTGCGCGTTCAACCCCATCGGCGACCTCTACAAGAGCCAGGTCCGCCAACTCTCGGCGGCGATGGGCGTGCCCGAGGTGGTGATCCGCAAGGCGCCGTCGGCAGACCTCTGGCCTGGCCAGACCGACGAGGCCGAAGCTGGCTTCTCCTACCCGGTGCTTGACCGCCTGCTGTACTGGCGTATCGATCGCCGCAGGAGCGTGAATGAGGTGGTGGCGCTGGGGTTTGACCGGGTGCTCGTGGAGCGCGTGGACCGCATGGTGGCCGGCGCAGAGTTCAAGCGCCAGGTCCCGCCCATCGCGAAGATTGGACCGCGGACGGCCGGGGTGGACTACCTGTACCCGCGGCGGCGCCCGGGCTCCTCGAGGGCCTGACGATGGGCTTGGCAGGGACGCTGTATGTGGTTGCCACGCCCATCGGCAACCTGGGTGACGTCACGCTGCGGGCGCTTGAGACCCTGCGCGCCGTGCCGCTGATTGCGGCGGAGGACACGCGGATCACGCGTCGGCTGCTGGACCGCTACGAGGTGACGACGCGGACCATCTCGTACCACGCCCAGAGCGGCCCGGCCCGCGAGCGCGAGCTGCTGGACCATCTGGCTTCTGGCTCAGACTTGGCGTTGGTCACCGATGCCGGCACCCCCGTGGTGTCCGATCCGGGTGAGGGGCTGGTGGCCGCCTGGGCTGCGGCGGGCGGCACGGTTGTGGCGATCCCCGGCGCCTCGTCCGTGCTTGCGGCGGTGGCGTCGGCGGGTCTGGCGGGGCCGCGCTGGTCCTTTGAGGGGTTCCTGCCCAGAAGCGGGCGCGAACGCCGTGAGCGGCTGGCGGCGATTGCCGGTGATGGGCGGGGCACCGTGCTCTTTGAGGCGCCAACCCGCCTCGCCGCAACGCTTCGCGATCTCTCCGCCGCCTGTGGCCCTGCGCGGCCCGCCGCCGTGTGCCGCGAGCTCACCAAGATGCACGAGCAGGTTGCCCGCGGCACGCTGGGCGAGCTTGTTGCGATGGCGGCCTCGGGTGCCATTCCGGCTCGGGGCGAGGTTGTCGTGGTGGTTGGCTGGGCGATGGAGGCGGCCGATGCTGCCGCTGACGGACCCGCCGCGCGCGAAGACGCCCTCACGGCGGCCAAAGCCGAGGTGG
>CAIYHO010000155.1 GCA_903925955.1 uncultured Chloroflexota bacterium | reverse complement strand
TCCTCGTCGTGAACCTTGGTCGGAACACGCTGAGGATCACACCGGTGGCCCCTGACTGTCCGGCTCAGCCGGCGCCAGGAGCCTCGCTCAAATCACACCACTCGGGGGGACACGCCTGGGGTTCGCGCCCGAAACCCGCGTTCGCCGGTTCGAGTTGTGCAGGCGGAGTGGCCTGGTGAGTCTGGGGTGGGTCAGCTCGGCCGGACGCAGCTCGGCCGGACGGCGCTCGGCAGGCCGGCGCTCGGCAGGCCGGGACGGCGGCAGGCATCGGGCTACAGCGCCCCGGTTCGACCCCGGCGCTCGGCTGCTGCCCGGGCCTGTTCATCCTCGATCGGCGCCAGGTGCCCCGTGAGGTTGTGCGCCCGAAGGACCGGCCGGCCGCCGCGGATCTCCAGCACGGTGATGCCCGTGAGACCCCACGAGAACGTCCAGAACCGGTTGAGCGGCAGGTCCAGCAGGGTGAGCATGATCACCTTGAAGACGCCGTCATGCGCCACCAGGACAGACCAGGGCTGATCGGCCGCCTGGCCCACGCCGTGGTACCCGCCAACCTGCGGCCGGTTCACGGTGCCGCGCGGGTAGTCGCGCCCCAATTCGTCCAGCACGCGGACCAGCGCCGGCCGAACCCGGCGACGCACGGCCTGGAGCGACTCGCCCCCAGGCGCATACCCAAGTTCCGGGTTGTGGCGCCAGGCGCTGATCTCGGTGGGCCAGCGACGGGCGATGTCCTCGCCCGTGACGCCCTCCCAGTCGCCCTGACTGAGCTCAAGGATCCCGGGCTCGGCGCGCAGCACGGTTGAGCCGCAGCCCTCGGCGATAGCGCGGGCCACATCGGCGGCGCGCGACAAGGGCGAGTGCACCACCTCGCGCGGCGCCCCACCCGGCAACGGCAGGGCGGGGGAGGCGTGCTGGTCTGCCAGCCGCGCAGCCACGAGCGCCGCCTGCTGGCGACCCAGCTCCGAGAGCGGCGTCTCGGACTGCCCCTGAAAGCGCCCCTCGCGGATCCACTCGCTCTCGCCGTGACGGACCAGGACCAGCGTCGCGTCCAGACCCTCGGGGATTAGCCGCGGGCGGGCCGTCACCGCGCGTGCCCCAGCCGCACCACCCAGACGTCCACCACGGCGTCATCGGCCCGGATGGCGTCCACAACCGCATCGGGAGGCGCGTCGTCAAGCGCCAGCACCATGAAGGCGTCGGCACGCGGCGCGGAGCGCGCCAGCGTCATCGAACTGATGTTGACGTCGGCCTGGCCCAGCATCACGCCGATGCGGCCCACGGTGCCCGGGCGGTCCCGATGGTGCGTGATGAGCATGGCGTCGGCGGGCGCAAGATCCATCGAGTGCTCATCGAGGCGTACCAGACGCGGCTGGCCGCCACGGACGGTGCCCGCAATGGTGATGGTCCGGCCCTCGGCCTCGGCGGTCACGGTGAGCAGCGAGGAGAAGGCCCCGGCGTCGGGCGTCTTGCGCTCCACCACCGTGATGCCCCGGGACTTGGCGATGGTGGCCGCGTTCACAAGGTTCACGCGGTCTGTGGTTGCAGACTCCAGCAGGCCGCGCAGCAGCGCCGCCACCAGCGGCTGGGAGTCAAACGCCGCCGGCTCGCCTGCCACCTCGAGGGTGAGCTGCCGCGGCGCCACGCGCGCCATCTGCGCGACGAAGCGGCCAAGCGTCTCGGCAAGCGGCAGGAACGGCGCGATGGCCTTCGCAGTCTCGGGCGTCAGGAGTGGCGCATTCACCGCGTACAGCGCAGGACGGCCGTCCAGGATGTCCACGATCTGCTCGGCAACCTCCTCGGAGACGGCCACCTGAGCCTCCTCAGTGGAGGCGCCCAGGTGGGGTGTGAGCAGCGTGTTGGGCGCCTCGAGCAGCGGGTTGCCCGTGGGGGGTTCGGCCGTGTAGACGTCGATGCCGGCGCCGCCGACATGCCCGGCGCGCAGCGCATCGGCCAAGTCCGCCTCGTCGATGACACCACCGCGTGCCACGTTCAACAGCAGGACGCCGGGCTTCATGCGCTCCATGACGGCCTTGTTGATCAGCCCGGTGGTGGCCTTGGTCTTGGGCACGTGGACGGTGATCGCGTCCGCGCGCGTGACCACCTCCTCAAAGCTCACCAGCTCCACGCCCATCTTGGCGGCCTGCTCGGGTGTGACAAACGGGTCCGAGCCGATGACGGTCATCTGCATGGCGCGGGCGCGCATGGCGATGGCCTGGCCAATCTTGCCGAGGCCCACGATGCCCAGCGTCTTGCCGCGCAACTCGTGCCCGGTGAACTGCGAGCGCTTCCACTCGCCACGGCGCATCGACGCATCGGCGGCGGCGATCTTGCGGGCAAGCCCGAACAGCAGCGCGATCGTCAACTCGGCTGCGGCGATGGTGTTGCCGGTGGGCGCGTTGACCACGGTGATGCCCGCGCGGGTGGCGGCCTCAAGATCCACGTTGTCCACGCCCACGCCGGCGCGGCCCACAACCACCAGCCGGGTGCCGGCGGCGATCATCTCGGCGTCAACCTTCACCTGGCTCCGCACAACCAGGGCGTCGTACCCGCCGACGATGGCGATGATCTCGTCTCGCGGCAGGCCCAGCTTCTCGTCCACATCGTGGTGCTGGCGCAGCAGCGTGAGGCCTTCGGCCGCGAGCGGCTCGACAACAAGAATCTTCATTCGTGCTTCCTTTGCGGCGCGGGCGGGGTGGTGTCAGGTCGCGCGGGTTGTGCGATGGTGCGGCAGATGCGCTGTGGCGTCCACCATGGTAGATATGACGTCATATGACAACCGTTCGAACAACCATCCTGCTCGATGCTGACCTGCTGGACCGGCTTGACCGCCATGTCCGCCGCCAGCACGCCACCAAGACATCGGTGATCACCATGGCCGTGGAGGCGTGGCTTGACTCGCACGAGGCCACGCCCGAGTTCCCGTTTCTTGGGATCGGGCGCAGCACGCACGGGCGCCTCTCGCTGGACGGGCGGGCAATCGCAAAACGCGAGGCCCGCTAATGGCCGTGCTCCTGGACCCGTCCATGGTGCTGGCGGCAGCCGATGCGGCCGATCTCAACCACAAGGCAGCGGTTGCCTGGTTTGAGCGCGCAGACGAGCCGCTGCTGCTTGGTGCGCTGGGGCTTGCGGATCTCGACCTGCTGCTGCAGCGCGAGTTGGGCGTTGCGGCAACACAGGCTGTGGTGGCGTCCATCACGGCGGGGTCTATCCGGCTGGTTGCACCCACGACGGAGGATCTGGCGAGGGCCGGGGAGTTGCTTGCGGAGGCCTCGGAGCATCGGCCGCGTCTGGCGGACGCCGTGCTCGTGGCTACGGCCGAGCGTTTGTCCGTGCGGCGCGTGGCGGCGTTTGACCGTCGGCCGCTGGCGGTGTTTCGGCCCCGGCACGTGCGCGGGTTTGACTTCGAGCCCTGAGCGGCGGAACCGTAGCGTCACGGGACGCAACAGCGTGCGGTGCGAGCGCGTGGCCCGCCAGCCGCAAGGCAAACAAAAACGGGGCCGGCGAACCGGCCCCGTCTTGTTGGGCGCGAAGTGTGTTGGCTGGCTCAGGCGTGCTTGATGACGACCGTGCCGGCCTGGGTGTCGTGGAGGCCCTGGCGCTTGCTGCTCTGGCTGCAGGTGTACAGCAGGTAGAGCTCGTACAGACCCGCGACCAGGCCAAGGATGCCGCCCAGCGCCCACAGGAACGGCAGGGCAGTCACGATCTGGACTGCGGCAGCCGGGCCAAGGAGGAAGGCCCAGCGGCGGATTGCCTGCTGCTGGGTGAGAGTTGCACCGTCGGCAGCGCTGACCGTCTCAAGCTTGAGGAACTTCTGGCCGAAGGACGCGCGCATGGTGGTCCAGCCGTACACGAAGTACGCGGCGGAACCGCCGGCGAACGCAAGGGCAGCAACCAGCGAGCCGATCCAGCCCATCATCCCGAGGACGGCGCTGAGGACCGCGAAGGCGATGCCCACGATCAGGCCGTCGATGACGACCGCGATGATGCGCGTCACGAGGTCTGCATAGGTCACGCCCGGCGCCGGGCCCGGCTCAGCGGCCACCTGCTGCATGTTCGGGTTGAACCCACCCGGGGCGCCGCCTGGCGGCGGAGCCTGCCAGTTGCCCTGGGGCGCGCCCCCTGTCGGATTCGTCATAGCGACCTCCCTCTGTAAGGGGGCGATTCCTGTCGGCCCCGTCGCGCGCAGCATACGACGCAGGAGGGGAATTGGGAACCCGGTTGCGCATGCGCGTCGTGCCGCGACGCCCGCTGGGTTGCCCAGGCTGTCTTTCACATCACCATCTCCAATAGTCACTTGCAACCCGGTGCCCCCGTGGCATCATCGGCTTCAACACAGAGCACCTTTACCGTGGAGTTGCATTCCGCCATGCGCATCCGTGCCGCGAAGTTTGAGGAGCTCGCTCCCAAGACACGCCTCCCTTCGCCGCGGCAGCTGGCCGCGCTGCAGCGGGAAGATGAGATCCGCAAGGCGCTCGCCCGCCTGCGCACGGACGAGGACATCCTGGCGGTTGAGCTTGACCCGGCGGAGAAGATCCCCACGATGCGGCTGGCCGTGAAGCGGGCGATCGCCGCTCACCGTCCCGAGACGCACATGGCCATCCGCGGGAGGACCATCTATCTTGCCCTGGCGAAGCTGCCGGGAAGCCGCGGTGGCCGGCCTCCGAAGCGGCCGTAGCGGCCGTAGCGGCCGGCGACGAGGGACGCCGCTAGGTAGCGGTGAGGGCCGGCGAGCGCCGCTACCTGATCCTGGCAGATGGGTTGGAGCCTTCGGGCTCCGGCCGTTTCGGGCGCTCCGTCACAGTTCGGTGCGGTTATGGGTAGTACTTTCGGCGGCGAAGCGGGAGTACCGTGTAGGGAAACAACGCCGCCCCGTCAGACATTGCTGACGCAGCGCCCATCCGCCACAGCGAACACGCGTTCCAAGGGAGTGTCCTCATGCGCCGCATGTCCGGTCGATCTCGAAATCGTCGCACCGACTGGCTCGTCATTCTGGCGGCCGGGCTGCTCGCAGTTGCCGTCGTGGGTATCGTGTCGGCGCACACGGCCAGCGTCTCGATGGCCTGCAGCGCGCAGGCCGGAGCAACGCTCCGCGTCAACGGCAGCGCCTATCCGGCAGGCTCGACATACACCTACAGCATCGACGGCGGCGCCACGTCTGGGCCGCTGAATGCCAACAACGGCGGCACGGTCAGCTACTACGCGGGCGTGCCCACGACTTCGCACGCCGCCGTAGTGCAGTTCCACACCTCGGACGGACTCACGCAGTACAACTACACGTTCACGCCATCGATCCAGGCCTGCGTCGCCCCGACGCCCGAGCCGACCCCGGTGCCCACGCCCGAGCCCACGCCCGTCGTGACGCCCGACCCCACGCCCGTCGTGACGCCTGACGTCACGCCCGCCCCGACGGACACGCCCGCCCCGACGGACACGCCTGTCCCAACCGTCGAGCCCACGCCAACCGGCTCCGTCGCAGGCGCCACCGGCTCACCGCAGGTCACGGCACCGCCCACGGACGGCCTTGTGGTCACCGCCCAGACGGTTGGCACCGGACTCGCCGCCATCGTTGGTGCCGGCGTCATCCTCCTGATCGCCCTGGTGCTGCTGACCCCGGCGCGTCGTCGTCGCCCGGTCCGCCGCTAACCCTCAAGGGCCCACATCGAACCTGGCAGGACGGGCCGGGGCCTTCGGGCTCCGGCCTGTTTCGTTGTGCGGCAGTGACGGCTGCGTGGTCAAATGGGACCTGATCGGGCGGACCGTCGGCCCGAGCAGGGGGGTAGTGCCCAGTGGACAACCAGGTAACACGCACCGTCGAGGCGCCAACGGAGGCGGAGGCGCGGCTGATGGCCGAGCCGATGCTGGACGCGTTCCGAGGAGCCGGCTGGGAGCTGCGTGAGGCGCTGTGGATCCCCGGTGATCGCAGGCCTGGGCTGGGTGAGAGCCTGCTGCTTAGCCCGGAGAGCCAGGTCCTCCTCGAGGGCGAGGGGACGCTGCGGCTGTCCTTCGCCAACGCCGATCAGTTCGCCGTTGCGCCAGCGGCCGTCGCAGCGCCGCGCCAGCCGGACGTCTTTGAGGACATCGGCGGCGTCCGCTATCGCCGGCTGATTCCCCGCTGGGGACTCGGCATCGTGGCTGCCATCGTCTTCCTGCTCCTGTTCATCGCGATGAGCGACAGCATGTCGAGCCCGAGGCCCGTTGACGGCATCTGCCCGGTGGGCTGGGTGCCCGGCTTGCAGGACGACGGCAGCGGCGGGCTCGTGCCGGATGGAACCTGCGTTCGGCTGGGCTTCGGCGGCTAGGGGAACCGCCAGCCGCTACTGGCCCGCGTCGTCCTTCTGGGTCTTCGCAAGCTTCGCTCGGGACTCGCCAGCGGCCTTCATCGCGGCGCCGAAGATGCCCATCGGGTCTGCGCCGGGTCGCGTTCGCTTGCGCGTGGCGCCGGTGGCTCGTGCCGCCGCACGGTCCTCTTGGCGGGCGCCGATCTGGACCTCGTGCCCCTGGTCGCCAGCGGTGAAGTAGCGGTGGTCCGCAATGGCGTCGGGCAGGTATTGCTGCGCGATGTCGTCGCCTTGAAAGTCGTGCGGGTTCTTGTACCCCACGCCAATGCCGTGCTGCTTCATCCGCCGATCCGCCGCGTTGCGCAGGTGGTTGGGCACAGGTAGCGCGCCGTGGGCCAGCACATCGCCCATGGCGCCGGCGTAGGCGCGGCCAACAGTGTCTGACTTGGGTGACACTGCAAGGAAGATGGTCGCCTGGGCAAGCGGGTATTGCGCCTCCGGCAGCCCTACGTAGTCCAGCGCCTGCGACGCCGCCACCGCGATCTGCAGTGCGCGGGGATCCGCGTTGCCGATGTCCTCCGACGCGGAGATCACCAGGCGTCGCGCGATGAACTTGGGGTCCTCGCCCGCGGCGATCATCGCGGCCAGCCAGTACAGCGCCGCGTCCGGATCGCTGCCCCGGATGCTCTTGATAAACGCCGAAACGGTGTCGTAGTGGCCGTCGCCGGCGCGGTCGTACGCCAGCACGCGCTGTTGGGCGGCCGTCTCGACATTGGCAAGGGTGGGGGAGACGCGGCCGTCGGCGTCACGGACGTCTTCGTCCTCAGCCAGCGCGACGGCTGACTCCAGGATGTTGAGCGCCTGCCGCGCGTCGCCGCCCGAGATATCGACAAGGTGGTTGAAGGGCTCGGTCTCAAGGGCCACGCCGCCCTTTGGCCCCAAGAACCCTGCCAGACCGCGCTCGGCATCGGAAAGCGCGCGCCGGATGATCTCGGCCACATCGGCATCGGCCAGCGGCTCCAGCTTCCACACGCGCATCCGCGAGAGCAGCGCCGAGTTGACCTCGACGTACGGGTTCTCGGTGGTGGCCCCGATGAGGGTGACGGTGCCGTTCTCGACGTGCGGCAGCAGCGCGTCCTGCTGCGCCTTGTTGAAGCGGTGGATCTCGTCGATGAACAGCACGCTGCGGCGGCCGTGGAGGGCGCCCTCGTCCTGTGCCTCGGCGATGGTGGAGCGGACCTCGGCCACACCTGACATGACGGCCGAAATAGTGCGGAACTCAGCGCCCACCGACTCCGCAAGCAGCCGCGCCAGCGACGTCTTGCCGGTTCCGGGCGGACCCCACAGCAGCAGCGAGGACAAGTGGCCGCGGGCGGTGGAGCGGCGAAGCGGCCCGCGTTCGCCCACGAGATGCTGCTGGCCCGCAAACTCGTCAAGCGTGCGCGGGCGCATCCGCGCGGCGAGCGGCTGGCGCTCGGGCGGCGGCTTGAACAGCGCTTCTGGCTTGGCGCCCTGGCCGGCGCCTCTGGGGGGCATGCCCGGATGGTAGCCCCCGGCACCGCTGCTGAGCGGATGACTCGCGGGCCGGTGAGCGGACCGGCTGCCAAAGCTCCTAGCGGACCGCGCCCCCGAAGACGGACGCAGCCATGGCCCGAGCCTGGTCGATGTTCGGGTCCTCGGTGTCCGTGTTGAACTCCTTCTTCCCGCCGCCAGTCACGAGGGTGATCTTGAGGTAGTCCTGGTGCACCGGGGAGTCGTCGTTGCCGACGTCCTTGCGCTTGCGCTCAAACTTGAGCTCGCGCACGTCTGCCGGGGTGAGCGCGCCGTTGCCGGGCGACTCGGCGAGGATCTGGTCCGGCGTGAGGGCGCGGTAGTGCTCGGCAAAGCCAAAGCTTGCCTTGAGCTGGGCGCCCCACTGGGAGAAGAAGCCGCCGCCCTGCGCCTTGGACTGGGCCCTCGCCACCTCGATCTGCCGCGTCACGACGTCCTTGGTGGCCTCCGCCATCAGGAGCCGGTAATTCGTGAAGACGAGCGTGTACATGGTGGACGAGAACATCCCGGTCTTGATCCGGGCGTTGGGAATGACCCCGATCACTGACTCTGCCTGCATAGCGCACTCCACCCACCGCCGGGAGCGTCCCGGACCTCCTCCGAGGATCGCGGGCAGCACGAGACGCCACTAGGGCCGAATGGGGTGGCTGGCGTGGACCGACAGGATGTCCCGTCGATCGCGAGGGCGCTGCCCTAGAGGATTGGGATCACCTTGGTGACGTCCACGAGGATCCACAGGACAATCAGGATCGTGAAAAGGAGGGTTGCGATCTTGGTGATCTCGCGGACATCACGGCCGACGTAGCCGTATTCCTCCTGCGCGCGCACCGCCAGGCTGCCGGCCGGGGCGAACTCACGGGTAGACCGCACCTGGCTGCGCTTGCGCGCGGCGTCTGCGGCCTTCTCTTCGGCCAGCAGCGCGGCCTCAAGTTCGGCGGCCCGGATGGCCTCACCCTCGGTAAGCCCCACGGAGCGCAGCACGCCACCACCGCCCGCCGTGCTTGAAGAGGCAGGCCGACGATCGATGGACCGGCGCTGGCCGGGACGGACGCTGCCGCGCGCGCGCTTCGCCATGGCGGGGTACTGGACCTCCTGATACTTGACGGCGCCGCCGCGCGGTGCCATCGGCGCCAGAGGATACACCGCCCGGCACTCGGTACGCCTCGCGGGCGGGCTGGCGCCGGGTCGCTGGTAGACTCCGACGGCAGCCTGGAGGAGGATCGTGGACGCCCTGAACTCGCTTGTCACGCAGAACGGCGGTGTCGTTGTGCTGGTGTTGGCGCTCGCCTGCGCCGGCTTGACCATCGCTCTCGCCGTCGTCGCGCGTCGGACCATCCGGCTGGAGCAGCGTCTGTTGGGCCTGACCCGCGGCGAGGACGGCCGAACCCTTGAGGGCATCCTTGACTCCCATCTGGACAAGGTCTACGACCTCGCTGACCAGGTGAGCGTGCTGTCCACCCGCGCCGGCAACCTCGAGACGCGCCAGACCTATGCCGTTCAGCGGACGGGGCTTGTGCGCTTCAATCCGTTTGAGGACACCGGCGGCAACCAGAGCTTTGCGCTTGCGATGCTGGACGCCCGAGGCGACGGCTTCATCGTGAGCAGCCTCCATGCCCGCGGCAGCACGCGGATCTACGCCAAGGCCGTGACCCGCGGGGCGGCCGATGTGGCCCTGTCGCTCGAGGAGACCGAGGCGCTGCGGCTGGCGACCAGCTCAGGCTCCTCGGCAGCCAAGCAGGGCTAATTGCCGCACGTGGCGTGACAACGGAGCTGGCACGGCGGATGGGCAGCATGGCGCCATGTCGCTCCCATCTGCGTCCGCACCAGCCGGTTCGGCTTCTCCCGTGACCCCGCGGCCCCGCCGTCCCAAGGCGCCCGCGCTGGTCCAGATCCCTGTCTGGGGTGCGCCCTCAGCTGCGCGCCCGGCTGCCGGTTCGGGGCCTGACGATGGGTTGACGGCCCTGCTGGCGGGGCTCAACCCGGAGCAGAAGCGCGCGGTCACGCACGGTGACGGGCCGCTTCTGGTGGTGGCGGGTGCCGGCACGGGCAAGACGCAAGTGATCACGCGGCGCATCGCCTGGCTCATCGCCACACGGCGCGCCAAGCCCTCCCAGATCCTGGCTCTCACCTTCACGGACCAGGCCGCGGACGAGATGCAGACGCGGGTGGACCAACTTGTGCCGTATGGCTACACGGACACGGCCATCGCCACGTTCCACGCCTTTGGTGATCGGCTGATCCGGGAGTACGCCCTGGAGCTGGGCCTCCCAACGGACCTGCGGGTCCTCTCGCGGCCGGAGACCGTGGTCTTCCTGCGGGAGCACCTCTTTGGCCTGGACCTGGACGAGTACCGCCCGCTGGGGGACCCCACGCGGTTCCTGGGCGCGTTGGCCACGCTGTTCTCGCGGGCCAAGGATGAGGATGTGGAGCCGGCCGCCTTTGCCGCGTATGCCGCACGGCTTGCGGATCGGGCAGCAACGGCAGCGGAGACGGCACGGACAGCCAAGGCGGGCGAGGCAGAGGCGGCCCGGGACCTGGCCCTGGCGCTTGGTGAGGACGCGCGGCGCCAGACGGAGTTGGCCGGCGCCTATGCGCGCTACCAAGAGCTGATGGCGGGCTCTGGCGCCGTGGACTTTGGTGACCAGGTGTCGCTTGCCCTGCGGCTGCTGCGGACATCGGCATCGGCCAGGGCCGCGGTGCAGCAGCGCTTCCGCTATGTGCTGGTGGACGAGTTCCAGGACACCAACCGTGCACAGGCGGAGCTTGTGGCGCTGGTTGCACAGCCCCACAAGAACGTGACGGTGGTGGGGGACGATGACCAGTCCATCTACAAGTTCCGCGGCGCGGCCATCAGCAACATCCTTGAGTTCCGGGAGCGCTACAAGAAGGTGCGGATGGTGGTGCTCCGGCGGAACTACCGCTCGCGTGCGCCCATCCTGGACGCCTCGTATCGCCTGGTCCGCCACAACGATCCGGATCGGCTTGAGGTGCGAGCGGGGATTGTGAAGCGCCTGGTGCCGGCGCGTCGGGGCAAGGGCGCGGCGCCCGTGCGCCACGAGGCGTTTGCCACGGGCGGTGAGGAGGCGGACTGGATCGCTGCAGACGTCGCCCGCCGCCTCAAGCACGGCGCCAGCCCGCGGGATATCGCGGTGTTGGTGCGGGCAAACTCGGCGGCAGACCCGGTGTTGCGCTCGTTCAACCTGGAGGGGATCCCGTGGCGCTTCTCGGGCACCAGCGGGCTGTACGCACGCCCTGAGGTGCGGCTGCTGCTGGCGTTTCTGCGCGCGGTAGCTGACCCAACGTCCACGGTGGACGTCTATGCGCTTGCCGCGTGCGAGCTGTACGGCCTTGGCGGGGAGGACCTCGCCGCGGTCATGGCCCTGGCCCGGCGTCGCAGCCGGTCGCTGTTTGAGACGCTGGACGAGTTGGGGCACCAGCCGGGGCTGCTGCGCCTGTCGCCGCAGACGCGCGTGTCGGGGGCCAAGCTTGTCGCGGACCTGCGCCACTACACGGCCCTCGCCCACGAGCGGCCCGCCGGTGAGGTGGTGTACGCCTTCCTGCGCGGCTCCGGCTGGCTTGCGCAGCTTGCCGCGGCAAACACGGTGGCAGCAGAAGAGGCGCTCTCCAACATCGCGCGCTTCTTCGACATCGTGCGCAACCAGTCAGCGCTGCTGGCGGATGACCGGGCCGTCTTTCTCGCGCGCCACCTGCAGACGCTCATTGAGGCCGGCGATGACCCGGCCACCGCCAACCTGGACCCGGATACGGACGCGGTTGCGGTGATGACGGTGCACAAGGCAAAGGGCCTCGAGTTCCCGGTGGTCTATCTGCCGGGGCTGGTGTCTGGGCGTTTCCCGGCGGTGGGCCGCAAGGAGCCGCTCCCGCTTGCGGTGGAGCTGGTGGACGAGACGCTCCCTGAGGGCGATTACCAGCTCCAGGAGGAGCGGCGCCTGTTCTACGTGGGGATGACCAGGGCGCGCGACGAGCTGATCCTCAGCCACGCCGCGGATTACGGCGGCCAGCGGTCGCGGCGCGTGTCGCCGTTTGTGCTGGAGGCGCTGGACCTGCCCGTGGCGGCGGGGCCTGCGGGCGCCGGGGCAAAGACCGCATCGGCGCTGGAGCGCATCGCGGCGCAGCAGCGTGGAGAGTCGCCGCCCGCAATGGCCGTCCGGCGGGAGGGGGAGCCGCTGACGCTGTCATTCTACGCCATCGACGACTACCTGACGTGCCCGCTCAAATACAAGTACGCCCACGTCCTGCGGGTGCCGCTGTCGCCGCACCACTCCATCATCTACGGCGCGGCGCTCCACGCGGCCGTGTCGGAGTTCCACAAGCGCCATGCCCGCGGTGACGTGATGACGCTGGACGCACTCGTGGAGGTCTTTGCCTCGTCATGGCGGAGCGAGGGGTTCCTGTCGCGCGAGCACGAAGAGGCGCGTCTGGCGGCCGGCCGCGAAGCGCTGCGCCGCTTCCGCGAGGAGCAGCTCCTCCCAGGTGCCGTGATCCCAACGTATGTGGAGCGTGACTTCACGTTCACCTTGGACGGGGATCGGGTGCGCGGCCGCTATGACCGGGTGGACGTCATCCCCGTGAGCGGTGAGGCGCACCCTGCGGCCGCAGAGGAGCCGGGAGGTCCTGCGGCAGACGTGGTGGAGCCCATGCTGGGCCTGGCGCCGGAGCGTGTGGTCATCACGGACTACAAGTCCTCTGACGTCCGGGACCCTGCCAAGGCCAAGCAGCGCGCCAAGGACTCCCTGCAGCTCTCCATCTACGCAATGGCCTACGAGGCGATGACGGGCCGGCTGCCGGACACGGTGGCACTGCACTTCCTGGAGTCTGGCCTCGTGGGTTCGGCGCCGGTGGACCGCAAGCGGATCGACAAAGCGCGCGAACAGATCAAGACCGCGGCCACCGGGATCCGCGCACGGGACTTTGGCGCAAAGCCTGACCACATGGGCTGTGGCTACTGCGCGTTCCGGGAGATCTGCCCGGCGTCGGTGCGCTAGCGGTGGGGGACCTGCAGGCGGCAGACCGCCAGGTGCTCGCCGCCGTGCTTGTGGGCGGGGCGCGTGGCGCCGTGGTGGAGGCGGACAACCTTGATGTGCTGGCTGCGCTGCCCGACGGGTCCGTGGGTCTGGTCTACGCAGATCCGCCGTTTGCCACCGGGCGCCGGCGCAGGCTGGCCACCATCCGCCTTGGAGCGGGCGAGCAGGTGCGCCCAGGGTTCACCGGCGCGGACGAGCCCTTCGAGATCGTGAGCGACTTTGCGTATGAGGACGCGGTGCCGCTGGACGAGCACCTCGCAGCGCTGGAGCTGCGGCTCCGCGAGATCCACCGGGTCCTGGCGCCGGACGGCTCGGTGTACGTCCATGTGGACTGGCGGACGGTCCACCACGTCCGGCTGCTGTTGGACCGCGTGTTTGGCGCGGACCAGTTCCTCAACGAGATTGTCTGGGCGTATGACTTTGGCGGCAGGGCCCGCGACCGATGGCCCCGCAAGCACGATTCCATCCTCTGGTACGCCAAGGGCGACACGTGGGTGTTCAACCGCGACGAGATTGACCGGTTGCCGTACCTCTCGCCATGGCTCGCCGGACCCGAGAAGGCGGCTCGCGGCAAGCTGCCAACGGACGTCTGGTGGATGACCATCATCGCGCCGGGCTCGCGCGAGCGGACTGGCTATCCCACCCAGAAGCCGGTCCGGCTCCTCACCCGGATCGTGGCCGCGTCCAGCCGCCCTGGGGACCTTGTGCTGGACCCGTACGCCGGGAGCGGCACAACAGGCGTGGCGGCGCATCGGCTGGGGCGGCGCTGGCTGCTGGTGGACCGCAACCCGGACGCCGTGGCCATTGCGCGGCTCCGGATGGCCGAGGAGACGGGGTGATCAAGGCTGTCACGCTGGACTTTGGCAACACGCTTGTTCCGGTGACGGGCGCTGGCCTGGGCGGCGTCGTGGGCGCCACGGTTGAGGCGATGGCGGACCGGCTGGGCCCGTTTGACGTGGCAACCGTGCGGGCCATGTGGGCGGAGGAGCGCGAGCGCCAATTCCGCGAGGAGGTGCCGCAGTTCCGCGAGGTGGATATGGCCCAGCGGATTGGCCGGATCCTGGCCCGGCTGCGCGGGATGCCCCCGCCGTCCCCGGGCGAGCGCTGGAATGACGCGGCTGCGGCGCTGCTGTCCAATCCGGCGGAGATCGCCTGGGCTGTGGACATCTACTCGGCTGCGTTTGTGGTGGCCGTGCCGCCGGACCCCGCCGCGTTGCGGGTGATCAGTGAACTGGCGGCGCGCTACCGCGTTGCCATTCTGTCGAACTGGCCGCTGGCCGCCACCATCGACCGCTACGCCGAGGCCGCAGGCTGGACGCCGCACCTGCGGGCCATCGTCGTGTCGCAGCGAGTCGGGACCATCAAGCCGCACCCAGTGATCTTCGCGGCCGCGCTTGCGGCGCTTGGTGACCCTGTTCCGGGCGAAGTGCTCCACGTTGGCGACGACTGGGCGGCCGATGTCGTGGGGGCAAAGCGCGCGGGCTGGCGCGCCGCGTGGGTGTCGGCCAGGCCCGCAGACTCGCCGCTGCCCGACAGCGAGCGTGACTCGTCCGTGGAGGCGGACGCGGAGATTGCCAGCATCGGGGACCTGGTGGCCGCCTTGGAGGTGCTGGAGACCACCGCCGGGCGCTGAAGCAATCCGGTCCGTCATCGTGGGCCGCGCCGCGCCCGTACACTCGGGGGCATGGAGATGCGCGATCGCCTTGCAAACCTTGCGCTGCTGGGGCTGGCGATGGCCGTCTGGGTTGCGGTGGGCGTTGTGGTCACCACCCGGGACCCGTTTATCGACCACGCCGCCGGGTACACCGGTGCCGCGCTCATGGGCATCGCGGCCGGGCTGTCCGCGGCGCCGCTTGCGTGGCTCCTGGTGTTTGCACGGCATCGGCGCATTGCGTATCGGGGCGACTGGGTCCGAGCGCTCCGGCGGGGCGCCTGGCTTGGCCTGCTTGTCGCAACGCTTGTGGTGCTGCGCGTGGTGGACGCGTTTGGCCTCCCCATCGTCCTGTTCCTTGCCGCTATCTTCGTCTTGGCCGAGATCACCCTTTCTGCCGACCGCTAGGAGACCCCGTGGCTGACGCCCTGCCCCTCACCAGCTTTTCCCCTGCCGAGCCGTTCAGCGATGTGAAGGGCCGTGTCGCGGCTGCCGTGGAGGCCGCAAGCTCGGAACTGCTTGAGCTGTCCCACCGCATCCATGCAAATCCCGAGCCCGCGTTTGAGGAGCGCCTGGCGGCGGCGTGGGTGGCGGAGGCGATTGAGCGCCACGGGTACACGGTTGAGCGCTCCGCCGGGAGTCTTGAGACGGCGGTCCGCGGGCGCATCACCGGCGGCAAGGGTCCCAACGGCCCCAGGATTGGCGTGCTTGCGGAGTACGACGCGCTCCCGGGCCTTGGCCACGGCTGCGGTCACAACACCATGGCCGCATCAGGCGTGGGCGCGGCGATTGCGCTTGCCGCAGTTCGCGACAGCTGGGCCGGCGAAGTGGTCTTCCTGGGCACGCCCGCAGAGGAGCGGGGCAGTGGCAAGGAGATCATGCTGCAGGACGGCCTCTTTGAGGGCCTAGACGCGGCGCTCCTGTACCACCCCTGCGACCGCAACCACGTGGAGACCGCGCCGCTTGCCTCGGAGGACGTGGTGGTGACGTTCACGGGCTTTGCGGCACACGCCGCAAGCGACCCGTGGATGGGGCGCAATGCGCTGGACGCGATGATCGCGCTCTTCGTCTCCGTTGGCCTCTGGCGCCAGCAGCTGCCAACGCACTGCCGCGTCCACGGGATCATCCAGGAGGGCGGCACCGCCGCCAACATCATCCCCAGCAGGACCAAGGCGTGGTTCATGGTCCGTTCGGCGGACCAGGCGTACTACGAGCTCATGAAGACCCGCTTCACGTCGCTCTGCGAGGCCGCCGCCAAGATGGCCGATGTCGAGGTCACGGTTGAGTTCTCGGGCTACGCCAGCACGATGAAGCACAACCGCACCCTTGCCGACCTCTGGGTGGCCAATGCAGCGGCGCTGGGCATCGAGGACCAGGGCAAGGATCCAACGTCGGGCTCCACGGACATGGCCAACGTGTCGTGGGCGGTGCCTGCCATCCACCCGGATCTCGCCATTGCGGACCACTCCATCCCGGGCCACACCATCGAGTTCCGCGACGCCGCGGCGACGCCCCGTGCGGACCGAACGGTGCTGGTCGCCGCAACCCTTGTTGCGCAGACCGCACTGGACCTGCTCCTTGACCCGGCCCGCGTTGAGGCGGCCTGGCGTGAGTTCCGCGGTGAGGCGTAGCGGGAAGACCCGTGGCTGACGACAAGATCCTGCTGCGTCGGCCGCTCGAGGCTGACCACAAGGGGCTGATCCGCGTGGTGGATGACTGGTGGGGCGGCCGTCGCCTGCGCCACCTGCTTCCACGCCTGTGGCTGCAGCACTTCACCAGCACATCGTGGATTGCGGAGACGCCCGATGGGGCGCTTGCCGGGTTTCTCATCGGCTTCGTCAGCCCTGACAACCCGGCTGTGGGCTATGTGCACATGGCCGCGACAAGCCCCAATCAGCGTCGACGCGGCGTTGGCCGTCAGTTGTACGGGGCCTTTGCCGACGACTTGGGCCGTCGCGGCGTTCGCGAGCTGCGGGCCATCACCTGGGCCGGCAACCGCGGGTCCATCGCCTTCCATCAGGCACTGGGCTTCCGCGTTGATGATGGCCCCGGCACTGTCCGCGTCTACGGGGCAATGGCGTATCCGGACTACGAGGGCGACGGCGAGGACACCGTTGTGTTGCGGCTTGTTCTGGAACCCGGCCCCGCCTGATGGTCTCGCCCGAGCCAGACGGCCCCGCAAACGGGTACCATGCGGCCCGGCGCGCCCCGCTGGACGGAGTACCGAACCGGCGGCGCCCTGGAGGAAGGCGAACCACGCCTGGGCGGTCCTGTGGCTGCTGCCCGGCTTGCACGTCTCCGGAGGATCACCGTGGCCGAGCGTCCCCACCACGAGGGTGACATCGACTTCGCGGCGCGCAACGGCTGGGACCGCGAGTTTGAGTCGTTTAGCGACTTCGACCTGCCCACCTACGTCGGCATGCCCACGTTTATGCGCCTGCCGTACGTCACAGATGCTGCGGAATTGCGGGCGCGCAATGTCGATATCGCCATCATTGGCGCCCCGTTTGACGACGCGGTGAGCCATCGTCCTGGCGCCAGGTTTGGCCCGCGCGCCATCCGCGAGGCCCAGTACACCTCGGGCTCCATCCACTCGCTCCAGCTGGGTGTTGAGCCGTTCGAGATCCTCAATGTCGTGGACGCCGGCGATGCGCCGATCGTGCCGTCCTGGACTGAGCGCGCCCACGCCGTGATCTACAAGAAGGTGCGCGAGGTTGCCGCAACCGGCGCCATCCCCATTGTGCTGGGCGGCGACCACTCCATCACCTGGCCGTCCGCCACCGCAGTTGCGGACGTCCGCCGTCCGGGCAGCATCGGGATCGTCCACTTTGACGCTCACGCCGATACCGCCGACCAGGACTGGGGCGTGCTGGCCGGCCACGGGACGCCGATGCGGCGCCTGATCGAGTCGGGTGCGGTGAAAGGCAGCAACTTCGTCCAGGTGGGTCTGCGCGGCTACTGGCCGCCGATGGAGACCTTTGCGTGGATGAAGGAGCACGGGCTGCGCTGGCACCTGATGCGCGAGATCGAGGAGCGCGGTGCCGAAGCGGTGATCGATGACGCCATTGCCGAGGCGCTCGATGGCCCGGATTCGGTCTACATCAGCGTGGACATCGACGTCATCGATCCGGGCAGCGCCCCCGGCACCGGCACTCCGGAGCCCGGTGGCATGCTGCCGCGCGAAGTCCTGCGGGCCATTCGCCGAATTGCTGGCGCCGTGCCCATTGCGGGGATGGACATCGTTGAGGTGTCGCCACCGTATGACCACGCCGAGGTGACAGCGATGGCCGCCAACCGCATCGCGCTTGAGGCCATCTCGGCGCTGGCGAAGAAGCGCCAGGACGGCCAGACCATCCGCTGGCAGGGGGCCGACAACCGGTGACGAAGACGGCCGCAACCAGCAACGCCAACAGCGACGCCAGCAGCGACGCCGCCGTCGGCGCCAACGCCGGCGCCACGGGGGCAGAGACCGCAGCCGACGCGCTTGCGCGCCTCTATGACCTTGACCTTGCCGACGATCCAGGCGACCTGGACCTCTACCTCGCCCTGGCGGGACGGACCGGCGGGCCGGTGCTGGAGCTGGGCGCGGGCAGTGGCCGGATCGCGGTGCCCCTTGCGGCGGCAGGCTACGCGGTGACCGGTGTTGACCTGGATCCGGCGATGCTGGCCCGGGCACGCGGCGCGGCAGCCTCGGCGGGCCGTGGCGTGGCCAAGCGCCTGACCCTGGTGGAGGGCGATGCCCGGACGGTGCGGCTCCTCAACGCGGGCTCGTACGGGTTGGCGGCCATCCCGCTCAACTCCATCTTTCTGTTTGGCAGCCGGGCCGACCAAGCGGCGTCTGTCGCAACACTGGCAGCCCATCTGGCGCCCGGTGGGATCGCGGTGGTGGACTGCTGGCTACCGGATGCCGAGGACCTCGCCCGCTATGACGGGCGCCTGGTGCTGGAGTGGGTCCGCGAGGAGCCCGTCACCGGCCGCACGGTGACCAAGACCGGCGCCGCGTGGTACGACCATGCCAGCCGAATCGTTCGGCTCACCACCATCTTCGAGGCGTCGCGCCAGGGGGAGACGGCGGCGCGCTGGGTTCGCCAGGACAGGCTTCGGCTTGTGGACCCCGACGAGCTGGTTGGGTTTGCGCAGGCGGCGGGCCTCGAGGTAGAGCTTCTCGCGGGTGGCTACGAGCTTGACGAGCTGGACGGCCGCTCGGACCGTGTTGTGCTGGTTGCGCAACGGCCCTGAGGGGTTGGCCAGTCGGCCCGTTTCGGCGTCATGAACGGCGCTCTGCGCGGGCCGTGTGGACGGGCCTGCCGGGCGGGGTCCGCGTGGTAGAGTCGCGCCGATGCCCGAGCAGATCCGTGTCCTCGTTGTTGAGGATGTGCCCCAAGTAGCCCAGTACATTCGCGGGCTGCTCAACTCCCAGGAGACCATCCGCCTGCTGGATGTGGTCGCCGATGGATCCCTCGTTGCCGACATGGTTCGAGAGCAGAAGCCCACGGTCCTGATCGTGGACGCGCTGCTCCAGGGGTCCGTCAAGGGCGGCGCGCTCATCCGCAGCCTGCGCGACGCGAACGTGCAGGTCCCGCTGATCGTCCTCACCGTGCCCCAGCACCCCATCCTGCCCTCGCCGGACACGGGCGTCAGCGCTGTCCTCTCGATGCCGTTTACCGGCTTCGACCTCATCAGCAAGATCCACGCGGTTGCTGCGGAGTCCGCGGCAGCCTCGTCGATGCCCGTCCGCGTCATCGCTGTCTATGCCCCCAAGGGCGGTGTCGGGCGGACCACCCTGGCCTACAACCTGGCAGTTGCCATGCACCGCGGCGGCGCCCATCCGGTGCTGGTGGACGGGAGTCTCCAGTTTGCCGATGTGCGGACCCTGCTCAAGGCGCCCGCCGACGTGCCCTCCCTCCTCCACCTGCCCACGGACAAGGTTGTGGTATCGGATCTCCACGACGTCATGTGGCGGGACTCGTCCGGGATCGACGTGCTGCTGGCGCCACCCCGCGTGGAGATGGCGGAGATGGTCAACGCGCAGGACCTGGCCAAGACGATCGCCCTGCTGCGCATGGTCTACAACGTGGTGGTTGTGGACACAGCGTCCGTCATCAATGACGCCACGCTGGCCTTCCTCGACGCTGCGGACTTCATTCTGGACGTCCTGACCTATGACGCCACCACCATCCACAACACGCTTGCGATGGCTGCCGCGTTCCGGTCCATCGGATACCCCGACGAGAAGATCCGGTATCTCGTCAACCGGGCGGACTCGCTTGGCGGGCTGGACTCAGCGGCGGTTGCCGGCATGCTTGGCCGGACTCCCGAACACCGAGTGTGCTCCGGGGGCGCCCTCGTGGTGAAGGCCAACAACGCCGGCAAGCCCTTTGTGACCACCGATCCGGACTCCGATATCAGCCACGACGTCATCCGTACGGCCCGGGAGTTGCTGGCGCTGCCGCTTCCCGCGCGGCAGGGGCACCGCTAGCGATGTCGGACCCGCGCCCCATCGGGGTGTTTGACTCGGGTGTTGGCGGGCTGACCGTGCTGCGCGAGATCCTGCGCCGTTCGCCCCACGAGTCCACGATCTACCTTGGAGACAACGCCCGGGCCCCGTACGGCGTGCGGACGGATGCCGAGGTGTTGCGCTTCTCCATGGAGGCGCTTGACGAGCTTGCGTCGCGCGACGTGAAGGCCATTGTGGTTGCGTGCAACACCTCCACGGCCGTTGCCCTGCGTCAGCTGCGCGCCAGATATGCCCTGCCGGTGCTGGGCGTGGTGCGGCCGGGTGCCGCGGCCGCAGCGCTTGCCACGCGCAACCGCCGGGTGGGCGTGATTGCCACGCCAGCCACGGTTCGCTCGCACGCCTACTTCAACGCCATCAAGGATGAGAACCCCGCCGTCGAGGTCTACGAGCACGCGACGCCGCGGTTTGTGCCGATGGTGGAGGCCGGCATCCTGGGCGGCGACGAGCTTGAAGCCATGGTGCTTGAGGAGCTGGCCCCGCTGCTGGGCGAGCGCGACGGGGCAGGGGAGTTTGTCTTTCCGCGGCCGCCATCGGCCAAGATCGACACGCTGCTGCTTGGCTGCACGCACTATCCACTGCTGCGGCCCATCCTTGCCGCCGCCGTGGGCGATCGCGTGGCCATCGTGGACTCCGCCACCGCAACCTCGGCCACGTTGGCCGAACTGCTATCTGTCAACGGTCTTGAGGCGCCCGGCACAACGCGCGGGACGGCCGCAGACCCTGGCGCCGCCGGCCATTCGCGCCCGAGCGAGGTCTACGGCGCGCCGCCGACGCACCGCCAGCTGACCACCGGCGATGTGGCGCTCTTCCGCTCTATTGCCTCGCGGATGTTTGGCGAAGCGTTTCCCGACATCGACCCAGTGACGTTGCGAGAGCTCGACTGATGTCGCGCGCGCCCTCGGCACGACCCCACAACGGGCGTCCTGTCTCGGAGGCGCGGCTGCTGCAGGCGGGGTTTGTGGCTGGCGCCGTGATTGGGGTCGCAGCGACCGTGGCCGGTCGCAGGCTTGAGCGCCAGGCGCGCTCGGCAGGTCTTGTGGACTGGCGCCGCGTTGAGGCGCTGGCCGAGGCGTCGCTGCGCAAGGCCCCTGGTTCGCTCACCGCCGCCGAATTGCGGGCCGTGGAGCCTGCGTACGCAGATGCCATGGCCAAGGTGGTGCCGGCGCTTGAGGCACGCCTCGGGACGTCGCTGCCGGGCGTGGTGGACCGTGTGGCCGTGGTGGACCGCGGCGAATGGGTGCGCGCCAACACGGCGGCCTTTGCCAGTCTCCTGGGCAAGCTTGAGGGTCGGCTGCTGGACCAGGTCCTGCCGCCCGGTGCCGGGCTGGGCGGCGCCGCCATGCTTCTCGCCAACCGATGGGTGACCACGCGCCAGCTTGCGATGCTGCTGGGCTTCATGGGCCAGCGCGTGCTTGGCCAGTACGACCTTGCGCTGCTCTCCGCAGAGGCCGTGCCCGGGCGGCTGCTGTTTGTGGAGGAGAACATCCGGGCCACCGCGCGCGCCCTAGACGTGCCGCTGGAGCCGTTCCGCGTCTGGATTGCGCTCCACGAGACCACCCATGCGTTTGAGTTTGAGGCGCACCCGTGGCTGCGGCCGTATCTGGCTGAGCGGCTGGAGCGCCAGGTGGCGCTGTTCTCACAGGATGCGTCGTCGCTGGGCCGTGATGCCCTTCGGGCCGTGGGCGCGGCGCTGCGTGGTGACGGGCGCGGCGACGACCAGCACTGGCTGGAGCGCCTCATGACCAGCGAGCAGCGTCAGCTGTTTCGCGAGACGCAGGCAGTGATGAGCCTGCTTGAGGGCTTTGGCGACCACGTGATGGATGCGGCGGGCAAGGACCTTGTGCCCGGGGTAGAGCGCATCTCCGCGCGCTTCCACGGGCGCCGGGCACAGCGCACCCCGTATGAGCGGGCCATGCTGCGGATCACCGGGATGGACCTCAAGATGGAGCAGTACCGTACGGGGGAGCTGTTTGTCGCAGGCATCGAGCGCCTGGCTGGCCCGGTGGCGCTTCAGCAGCTGTGGTTCGGTCCGGAGTCTCTGCCGACGCCGGCGGAGCTGGACGATCCGGCGGCCTGGGTGCGGCGCATGGATCTTGGGCAAGACATGGCGAGTCATGGAGGGATGGCGTGACCGACAGCAGCTCAACCACACCGGGTCCCGGGTCCGGACCTGGCGGTGTCCCGGTGGCCATTGCGCTGACACCCATCTTGGCTGCCCGCTACCGCTCACGGGATCTCGAGGCCGTCAGGGCGGCTGCGCCCGGCGCCCGTCTGGTGACCGTTGGCTTTGACGGGCATCCCGACGGGCCGCTTGACGATGTTGAGGTGATGCTGCGCGGCAGGCTCCCGGCGGAGACGTTTGACCGCATCCTCGCCCGGGCGCCAAACCTGCGCTGGGTGCATTCGGCCACAGCTGGCGTGGAGCGGGTCCTGACGCCCTCCAGCCGGGCGCGCGGCCTCGTCATCACCAACGCGCGCGGCGTCTTTTCGCGGCCCGTGGCCGAGTACGTGATGATGATGATCCTCGCCGTCACGCGGCGCCTCCCGCAGCTCCTGGAGCTGCAGGCCGAGCGCACGTGGCAGCCGCTTGAGGCCCGTGAGTTGCGCGATGTCACAGTTGGCATCGTTGGGCTGGGCTCCATCGGCCGCGCGGTTGGCGCGCTCGCCACAGCGTTTGGATGCCGGGTCATCGCCACGCGGCGCAGGCCTGAGGCAGGCGCCGCCGCCGCGCCAGGCGACGGCGATGAGCCATATCTCGGATCGCTCATGCTGGATCGCGTGCTGCCGCCAGAGCGCCTCCACGAACTGCTGGCCGAGTCGGACTTTGTGGTGCTCGCGACACCGCTGACGCATGACACGCACGACCTCATCTCGGACGAGGCGATTGCCGCGCTCAAGCCCGGCGCGTGGGTGATCAACGTTGCGCGCGGGGAGCTGGTGGATGAGCGGGCGCTGGCCCGGGCCCTGCGTGACGGACGCCTGGGCGGCGCAGTGCTGGACACGTTCCGCGAGGAGCCGCTGTCGCCCATGTCGCCGCTGTATGACCTGCCAAATCTGATCCTGACGCCGCATACCTCGTGGTCGTCGGCGCGTGTCGTGGACCGTTCGGTGGAGCTGTTCTGCACCAACCTGCGCCGGTTCGCCGATGGCCAGCCGCTTGTCAATGTGGTTGACCCCAATGCCGGGTACTGAAGCGGGCGAGAACGCCGTTGACGTCCGGTACCGGCTGACAGCGCGCGACGTCATCGCCGCCACGGCCGCCGCCAACCGCTACACGAAGCTTGCCGCGGTGTTTGCGGCGTTCGCCGTCGTGATCACGGTCACGGATCTCCTCATCGGCGATCCGGTCTGGCCGATGCCGCTGCTCATCGGCGCCGGGTTCGCCACGGGCGTGGTCCCGGGTCTGATTGGCGCGTGGGCGTGGAGCCGGCGGCCGGAGATAGGGAGAGCGGAGATTCGCCTTGAGGCGGACACGACGGGCGTGCGTATGGCGCTGCCGATGTCGTCCACCGTTTCCGACTGGTCCACGTTCCGGAGGATCCTGGTGACGCGCGAGGCGTTCATCCTGGACTTCGGCACGGGGGCCGGCACCTTCGTGCCGCAACGTGCGTTGCGCCCGGACCAGGCGGTGTCGCTGCGACAGCTGGCGGAGACGGCGGGCGTCCTCGCATCGGGCTCGTCGTGGCGCCTGCCCGCGATCGGGTTTGCTGCGGGCCTCGTGCTGCTGGTCCCTGTGCTCGCCCTCTATGCCGGCGGCTACCTGGTGCCCGGTCCAGCCTGACGGCCGCCTTGCCCGCTGACCGGTAGCATCACGGCATGCAGATCGCGATCGTCGGCCTCGCCGGGTGCGGCAAGACAACCGTTTTCAACACGCTCACCCGCGGCCACGCCGAAACCGGTGGCTATGGTGGCCTTCAGCTCAACGTTGGCGTGGTCAAGGTGCCCGACGGCAGGCTTGACAAGCTGGCCGTGGTCTTCAAGCCCAAGAAGATCGTCCAGGCGGACGTGACGTATGTGGACCTGCCCGCGCCGCCGGCGTCCACCGAGGGCCACGTGGGCACGGAGGAGCTCCCGGCCGAGCATCTGGCGCGTCTGCGCGACGCAGAGGCGCTGCTGCACGTGGTGAGGGCCTGGGACGATCAGGCGCGACCGCATGCGTCGGGATCCGTGGATCCGGCGAGGGATCTGGAACAGCTGGATCTGGAGTTCATCCTTGCGGACCTCGCCATGGTGGACCGCCGCCTCGAGCGGCTGCGCGGGAGCGGGCGCCACGGGACCCCGGCCGAGCGCGAAGCCAATGAGCGCGAAGAGGGGGCCCTCGCCCGCCTGAAGCCCATCCTTGAGGCCGGCCGGCCCATCCGCGATGAGGCGCTGGATCCCGAGGAGGAGCGGCTGCTGCGCGGCTTCCGGTTCCTGACGCAGAAGCCGGTGTTGGTGCTCCTCAACGTGGGCGAGTCCGCGCTGTCCGAGGCGCCTGCCCTCATCGCCAACGTCCAGGCCGGATACCCGCACAAGCACGCCATGATCGACTCCCTCTCGGCGCGGATCGAGATGGAGCTGGGCGAGCTTGAGCCCGACGAGGCCGCCGTGTTCATGGAGGAGCTGGGACTTGCCGAGTCCAGCCTCGATCGCGTCATCGCGCTGTCGTATCGGCTGGTGGGGCTGATCTCGTTCCTGACCGCGGGTCCGGACGAGGTGCGCGCTTGGCCCATTCCAGACGGCTCGTCGGCCGTGGAGGCGGCGGGGGCCATCCATACGGACCTTGCGAAGGGGTTTATCCGCGCCGAGACGATTGGCTACGAGGACCTGCTCTTGCTCGGCTCGATGGCCGAGGCCAAGAAGCACGGCAAGGTGCGCGCCGAGGGCCGGACGTACCGGGTCCGCGATGGCGACGTCCTAGAGATCCTGTTCAGCCGCTAGGCCCAGGGCGCCTTGGCCCAGGCCTCGTGGCCAACGCCCAGCTCCGGCGGGGGAGCCAGAGCAGCCCTAGTTGCGGTGGTCTTCCTCGGCCTTGATGTCGGCGAGGATCGTCGCGTAGTCGCTCTCCTCTTCCGGATCATCAAGATCCGCGAGGAAGTTCTCCTCTTCATCGCGCGAGACGTTCACGGCAGCGGTGAGGCGCTCATCAGTGATGGAGATGAACTCGTAGTCCCGCTCAAGCTCGTCCGCGATGGCTTGGACAAGCGTGTCCTGGTTGAACGTCTCCAGCACGCGACGGCGTATCGACTGGACAATGTCAAAGAACTCCTCGGGAGCCATCTCGTCTTCACGGGCGAGGAGGAGGTCGGCGAAGACGTCGTCATCGCCCTCGTGTAGCTCGTAGAAGTGCATGATGGAAACCTCGATCGGCGCCGCGCGTGCGGCTCGCGCGCTGCTGCGCGGGTGCCCAAGTATATGTGGCACTGGTTCAGGGCCGAGACAGAACGGTTGGAGGATGGATGGACCGGACCCCCGAAGTCGTGGTGGTGGGCTCAGCGTGTCGAGACCTTGTTGAGGACGACGCGCGCGGCTGGCGACTGGGCGGCGGCGCTTCCTACTCCGCACTGACGCTTGCCCGGCTTGGGCTGCGTGTCGGGGCGATCGTCGTGGCCGACGATTTGGCCGCGTCGTCGATGGAACTTGACATGGTCCGTGACGCGGGCGTGGATGTCGTGGTTGTCCCGGGCTCTCGCGGACCAATCTTCATCAACATCGAGACGCCAACGGGCCGCGTCCAGCAGACCCCTCAGGTCTCAGACCCGGTGGATCCTCGCGCCCTCCCCGACGCCTGGCGCAAGGCCCCAGCCTGGATGCTGGTTCCGGTGGCGGCAGAGGTCACCGAGGAGTGGGCCGACGTGCCGCCCAAGGATGCCGCCGTTGCCGTTGGCTGGCAGGGGCTGCTTCGCGTCCTCACCGCCGGGGCCGAGGTGAAGCACCTCCCGCCTACGGGAACCCGCGTTGTCCAGCGCGCGACCCTTGTGGGCGTGGGTCGTGACGACATCGATGCCTCGCTTTCTGCCCTGGACCTTGTTGGTCTGCTGCGGCCAGGCGCCACCATGCTGTTTACCAACGGCATCCACGGCGGCGATGCGTATGAGGTGGGCGAGGGCGGCACCGTTGCCGGCCTCCGCCACTGGCACAGCATCCCGATCCAGCGCTACGTGGACCCGGTGGGCGCGGGCGACACATTCCTTGCCGGCGTCTTTGCGGCACGGGTGCACCCGTCGCTCACGAAGAGCTGGCCTGACGGCGATCCAGATTTGCGAATGGGTGCGGCCGTGGGCTCGCTCATCCTTGAGGGTCCTGGCCTGTACGGCGTGCCAGATCACGCGTCCGTAGTCCGGCGCATGCTTGGCGGGGACAACCCGGACTGACGCTTAGGCTGCACCTGGCGCGGTGCGCCTGATCCGTTCAGTCAGCCTTGTTCCGCGGCGGACCAGATCTGCCTCAACCCGCGGATAGGGCCGCCCCAGTGTCCGTGACCGCTCCAGCAGCCGCCATGCGGCGCGCGTTGCAGCGAGGGCTCCTGCGGGATCTGCCAGACGATGCTCGCGCAGCTTGGCGGCCTCGATCCACGCGATTGCGCCAAGGGCGCCGCCGGCTGCGGCGGCTGCCTGCCACGCCTCAACGGCTTCTGCCCAGCGTCCCAGCCTGCGCAGGGTTCTGGCGCGCTCCGCGGCCAGCCGCTCGTCGGTCCAGACCGGGCCGACATCCCAGACTGGGGCAGCAGGGTCTGGACCCAGGGGTCCGCCTCGTCCCGCCGCGAGGGGCCCGCGCCAGCCGCTTCCGGGGCTGCGGCCACCGAAGTCTGGCCTGACGCGCGGCTGCCACCACGCGTCGTCTGCGGCCTCGCGTGCTGCCGTTGCCTGTGGCCGTGGCGTTCGCCCAAAAGGATCCCGCTCAGGGCCGATCCCTGCCGCAGCATCGTCAAGACAGGCGAGCGCATCTTCGTGGCGGCGCTCTCTTGCGTATGCCTTGGCGAGCCCGGCCAGATCCCCGCGCGGAGCCTCGTGGCGGTTCTGGCGCCCGGCATACCGCCGCTCTACATGGGCCAGCAGGAGGCCAAGCGAGCGGACGTCCTTCTCGTTGTGGATCACCACGCCGGCAAGCGGCTCCACGGGACCACCGCGCAGGACATCCAGGTAGATGGCCGGGATCTCCCAGCCCTCGACGTCGCCTGAGCGGCTGACGCCAAGCAGACTGGTCTCCACGGTCCGAAGACGTGCGTCCTCCATGCGGTGCTTGAACACCCGCCGGACAAATGGCAGCAGGTCCAAATGCCCGGCGTGGGCCGGGGCCGCCCTGCCGGCGAGCCGGAAGCGCGCCTCGAGCAGCGGCCAGTCAAAGCCCCTGCCGTTGTAGCTGACGAGCCACGTGTCAGGCGTGACCCAGCGCTCGATCTCCTCGAGCAGGGCGTGCTCGTCAGCGTGATCCGGGAGGAGCAGCTGCGTCTGCCGGAAGTCATCGCCATCCCAGCGTGCCAGCCCAACCAGAAAGGCCAGCGTCCCCGCCGCCGTTGCGAGGCCTGTGGTTTCGGTGTCGATGCACACCAGGGGCGCATGGGCGGGCGGGTGGCCAGGCAGCATGGCAAGGCGCTCACGATCAACCGGCATCTCCACCGGGGAGATGACGCGCCTGACAAGCCAGCCACGCCCGGTGTCTGTTGCCTCGGCCCCAAGAGCCCGTGCGAGCCGATTGGCGAGCACGCCGCTGCTCCGCCCGCCGAATGGTGCGCGGGCCGGGAGTTCGTCCGGTCCCGCGCTGGCACCGCCGGTCTTGGCAAGCGACGCCCGCAGATTTGCCAGGCGCCGTTCACGCGTCACGGCGGCCGTGGTCTCAGCGGTCATGCGACGGCGGTTCGCGGACGCCGCTCCGCTGCCAGCGCAGCGAGGAGCCTCAGCGCCAGCGCCTTGCCGTCAACATCGGGCTCGAGTCTTGGTCCTGTGCACGCCGGGCAGCCTGCATCACATGGGCAGGCGCGGATGAGTTCTGCCGCGCCGTCTACCAGTTCGTCGTGGCGTCCGAACAGGCGCTCCGAGAGGCCGACACCGCCAGGGACGGCCTCGTACAGGTAGATCGTGGGTGCCTCATGGTGGGGCGATCGGACTTGGGCGACAAGCCCCAGGTCCCGAGGGTCCACCATGAGCAGGACGGCGGCAACGGCCTGGATCGCCCGCCCCGCGCCGATCAGGGCAACGTCCAGCTCGTCCCTGCGCCAGCCGACCGCGGCGTCCTCAGTTGTGAGCCAGTACGCCGTGGTCTGCAGCTCAATCTCCGGCAGATCGATAGGCCCCCAGCCCACGTTCTCATCTGTGCCGAACTTGAGCTTCTTGTACAGCGTGACGAGGCTGGCAACCATGACCTCGCCGTGGACCCGTGTGCCGCCTGTTGCGGGAGCGCGATCAAACACGTCCAGGGGCTTGAGGGTTACGGCGCGGTTGGCATACGTGTAGTGGTCTGCGTCGATCTTGTGGACGTACGCCTTGCGCTCGCCCCAATCAAGCTTGTCCACGTGGTACTGCACCGACTCGTGCATGTAGATGGCGTGCTGATGGACGAGCACCTGGGCCGAGAAGAGGTCCACCTCGCCCAGAACGCGGGGCCTGTCTGGCGTGGTGTTGATGATGACGACGTTCTCAGGGGCCGCTGTCCTGAGGGAGACCTCAGAGGCAGGGAAGTTCTCCGAGCTCCAGTACCAGCGCCCGTCCTCGGCTTGGCGAACCTGTCCGCCCTCACCGAGGAATGCAAGCAGCTCGTCCGCAGGGCCTGGGCCAAACCATTCACCCGCCTCAAACGGCAGCTCGAATACAGCGGCGCGCAAGTGGGCCAGCAGTACGTGGAGGTTGTCCGGATCCAGCCGGGCCTCCTCTGGACGGCCGCCGAGGATGAACTCCGGATGGTGGATCACATACTGGTCCACAGGCGCGGGCGAGGCGACCAGCACTGCCACGCTGACATCGCCGCGGCGGCCAGCGCGCCCCATCTGCTGCCAGGTTGCGGCGATGGACCCGGGATAGCCTGCAAGCACGGCGACGTCCAGGCGGCCGATATCGACGCCGAGTTCAAGCGCATTGGTGGACACGACGCCGAGCACCTCGCCGTCTCTGAGCCCCTGCTCGATGGAGCGGCGCTCCGTGGGCAGATACCCGCCGCGGTAGCCGCGGATCCGGCTGCGGGGGCCCAGATCCTCGCGCATGCGCTCCCGCAGGTTGCTGAGCATGATCTCGACCGCCATGCGGGATTTCCCGAACACCACCGTTTGGCGACCGGCGCGGAGGAACGGCACCGCCCACCGCTCTGCCAGCGTGAGGGCCGAACCGCGTGCGCCTGTGGATGCGTCCAGCACCGGGGGATCTACCAGGAGCAGATGCTTCTCGCCGGCTGGGGCGCCATTGCGATCCACCAGCTGGACCGGCCGCCCGGTGAGGGTTTCCGCCAGTTCGGCGGGGTTGCCGATGGTTGCCGAGCAGCACACGATCACTGGATGGCTGCCGTAGTGGGCGCAGATGCGCAGCAGGCGGCGCAGGACGTTGGCCACGTGGCTGCCGAAGACGCCGCGGTATGTGTGCAGCTCATCCACCACGATGACGCGCAACTGCTCAAACAGCTGGAACCACTTTGTGTGGTGGGGGAGGATGGCCGAGTGGAGCATGTCCGGGTTGGTCACCACCACTTGGCCGGCCTTGCGGATGGCTGAGCGAATGGGGGCCGGCGTGTCCCCGTCATAGCAGGCCGACGCGACCTCGAGCTCTGCGTCCTTGACGAGCGCCGCAAGCTCAGCGACTTGGTCTTGGCCGAGCGCCTTGGTGGGGAACAGGAACAGCGCACGTGCTGAGGGGTCCTCCGCCAGCGCCTGCAGGACGGGAACCATGTACGTCAGCGACTTGCCTGACGCGGTAGGTGTGACGACGACGACGTCACGACCCGCGTGTACGGCCTCAATGGCCTCTGCCTGGTGAATGTACGGCCGCTCGATCCCTCGCTTGGCGAGGCCGCGGCGGAGCCGCTCATCAAGCCAGTCCGGCCACTCTGCGTAGACCGCATCCCGCACCGGCCGCACCTCATGGTGGACGACGCCGCGCGCAAGCGACGGCTCCTCGAGCAGCCGATCCAGAACAGCGATGGTTGAGGCTGGGGCGTAGGTGCGCATGCCGGCTCCGGTGGCAAATAGAACGGATGTGCGAATGTTGGCGCACCTTGGGCCGATGCGCAAGGGGTGCTGTGCCACCTTGGATGTCACGCCTCGTGCGGCAAGGACCCGTTGTGGCGTCGATTCGACGTACGCATCAGTGGTTGACAGTCGTTGCGAGTGAAGCTACGCTCACGCGGATGCATCGATTCGACGAACCCGACGCGATGACCCCTCGAGAGGCGGAAGGTCGCCCGATGGTGACCGCCATCCCGGCCCGCTCGCTCGCCGATCTTCCAGTGGCCGGATTGACGCGGCGACGCATTGCGCTGCTGCTCGGCGCCATGGTGGCGGCATGGGTCATCGTGCTGTTCGCGCACCAGGTGGGGCAGGCCGGCGAGGCCACAGCCCGGGTTGAGGCGATGCAGCAGGCGAACGCTGAGCGCAAGGCGACCGTGGCGGCGCTGGAAGGTGAACTCACGCTTGTGGGGCAGAGCGCGTATGTCGCCCAACAGGCGCGCCAGTACCGCCTTGGCGGCGCGAACGAGATCCCGTTCTCGCTTGCGGCAGACGCACAGCCGCTCGCCTCGGACGCTCCGGGGAGCGTGGGGATGAAGTTGGGCCGATCCGCTGAGCGATCGAACCCGCTGGAGTCCTGGCTGCGGCTGCTGTTCGGCCCCGGCGGGGACCCATCCGACGCTGGTGGCGCCGGGGGCTGACCCCGCCGGGTACCGGTTCCGAACCTACTTGATGACGAGCTTGGCTAACTGCTGTGCGACTGCGCAGCTTGTGGCAAGACTCCCGTCGCTCGCGATTGGTGCTGCGTCGAGCATGCTCACGTAGACCAGGTCGTTGCCCTTGCGGACCAGGACGCCGAGGCCCGGGTAGGTCTCACTTGCCGTGGTGCAGAAGGCCTGATCGCCCAGACCGCTGACGTCATCGCCGAGGTAGGCCCCAGCGTCGGCGGCCTTCTTCTCTGCAGAGAACTTGGAGCTGGCGTCACCGCCGCTGTACTTGGCGATCCGGCCAAAGCCGCCTGTGTCGGTGCTGGCGCCGGAGCCGACGGTCAGCATGCAGTTGTCCGCGTCCTTGATGACGCGCTTGTCGAGTGCCATGCCGAGGGTTGCGTCCGCGATCCCGCTGATCGGAATTGCGGTGGCATCCGAGCCGAGCACCTTCGCCAAGTCCGCATTGGAGACGTACGGACACTCCTTGATCTCGCCGTTGGCACCGATGCCCATGTCGCCTGCGAACTTCAGGCCGAAGACCGTCAGGCCGATGACGGCGAGGATGGCCAGCACAAGCAGAATGCCGCCGACGATCAGGCAGCCCTTGAGACAGCCGTTGCCCTGCTTCTGGGGAGGCGCGGGGTTCCAGCCGGCCGGAGGCGGCGCGCCCCACGCGGGCTGCTGCTGCTGTTGCGGTGGCGGCGTGCCCCAGCCCTGCTGTTGCGGCGGGGGAGCGCCCCACCCGGGCTGCGGCTGCGGCGCCTGCGGCGGCGCCTGCGGCGGGGGAGCGCCCCAGCCCTGCTGCTGCGGCTGCTGCGCCTGCGGGGAGGGCTGCTGGCCCCACCCGGGCTGCGGTTGCGGCGCCTGCTGCGGCGCCTGCTGTGGCTCCTGCGGCTGGCCCCACCCGGGGATCCCGCCCTGGCCCGGCTCGTTGTTGCCCATGAGTGCCTCCCGTGATCGATCCTTGGTCCGGTCTATTGTCTGTCCTCCGGCCCTGCGACTCAAGATTGTCCCGCAACCGACAGGGCTGGCAGGTCCTGCGGCGTGTCGGTACAATCGCCGCCCGTGGCTGGGTAGCTCAGCGGCAGAGCAGGCGACTCATAACCGCCCGGTCGACAGTTCGATTCTGTCCCCAGCCACCAAACGGCACGTTCTGACCGCCTGGGTTTCGTCCCGGGCGGTCTTTCTTTGTGTCTGGCACATCCGCCCATCGACCCCAAGCGAACCACAGTTGCGACCCGCAGCCCAAGTTGCCCGCCAAAGGGGGGTGAAGGGGACCCGGCGCTATACTCGGCCAACGGTCGGCTTTCACGTCGGCCAACCCTCTCGGAGGCGCTCCGTTTGAACACAAAATTCCTGCGCAACGGCATCGTGATGCTCGTCTTGGTGGCGGGTGTCGTGGCGTTGCTCTATACGTGGGTCACGTCATCAACGCCCCAGGCGCAGGAGGGCTACCTCCGATTCCTAGACGACGTGAAGGCCGGCAAGGTGCAGAAGGCCGTCCAAGAGGGTGAGACCCTCTTGGTCACCATCTCGGACAACAGCACGTACACCGTGGTTGTCCCCAACCCAATCACGGGCGACGTGTCCAAGGACATGTCCACGGCGGCAGTTGCCGGCGGCGTGACCCTCAAGCCCGACGTCTATATCAAGAAGCCCTCGTCGGACAGCAGCTGGGTCAGCCTGCTCGTCTCGGGCCTCCTGCCGCTGCTGATCATCGGCGGCTTCATCTTCTTCATGATGCGCCAAGCCCAGGGAACCAATAACCAGGCGATGTCCTTCGGGAAGAGCCGGGCGCGCATGTTCCTGGGCAACAAGACCGTCGTCACGTTTGCGGATGTCGCGGGCGTTGACGAGGCCAAGACCGAGCTCCAGGAAGTGGTGGAGTTCCTCAAGTTCCCGGAGAAGTTCAACTCGCTGGGCGCCCGCATCCCGCGCGGCGTGCTGCTTGTGGGCCCTCCCGGCACCGGCAAGACGCTGATGGCGCGTGCCGTTGCGGGTGAGGCTGGCGTGCCGTTCTTCAGCATCTCGGGCTCCGAGTTTGTTGAGATGTTTGTGGGCGTTGGCGCCAGCCGCGTGCGTGACCTGTTTGACCAGGCCAAGCGCAACAGCCCCTGCATCGTGTTTGTGGACGAGATTGACGCGGTGGGCCGCCAGCGCGGCGCCGGCCTCGGCGGCAGCCACGACGAGCGCGAGCAGACCCTCAACCAGATCCTTGTTGAGATGGACGGCTTTGACACGAACACCAACGTGATCGTCGTGGCCGCCACCAACCGCCCAGACGTGCTGGATCCGGCGCTGCTGCGCCCGGGCCGGTTCGACCGCCAGGTGATCCTGGACCGGCCGGACATGAGGGGCCGTACCGCAATCCTCAAGGTCCACAGCAAGGGCAAGCCCCTTGACAAGGCCATCGTCGTGGAGGAGATCGCGCGCCAGTCGCCCGGCTTCTCCGGCGCGGATCTCGCCAACCTTGTCAACGAGGCAGCGATCCTTGCGGCGCGGCGCAACAAGAAGGTCATCGGGATGAACGAGTTCTCCGAGGCCCTCGAGCGCATCGTCGCGGGTCCGGAGCGCAAGAGCCGGCTCATCTCCGACGAAGAGAAGCGGATCATTGCCTACCACGAGGGCGGTCACGCAATCGTGCAGCGGATCCTGCCCAAGTGCGACCCGGTTGCCAAGGTCACCGTCATCAGCCGCGGCATGGCCCTTGGCTACACGATGGCGCTGCCCACGGAGGACCGCTACCTCCAGAGCAAGACCGAGTTCGAAGACAAGATCGCAGGGCTCCTGGGCGGCAACGTCGCGGAGCGGCTCGTCTTCGGGGACACCACCACGGGTGCCAGCAACGACATCGAAAAGGCAACGGACCTGGCGCGCCGGATGGTCACCGAGTTTGGCATGAGCGACAAGCTTGGGCCGCTCTCGTTTGGCAAGCGCGAGGAAATGGTGTTCCTCGGGCGTGACCTCGGTGAGAAGCGCAACTTCAGCGAGGACATCGCCAAGCTGATCGACGAGGAAGTCCGCGCCATCATCGACCGCGCTTACGATCGGGCAACCGAGGTGCTGACCACGCATCGCGAGCGTCTTGACCGTCTGGCCGAGAAGCTGATCACCGAGGAGACAGTGGACGCGGAAGGGTTCGCAACGCTGTTCACGGATCTGCCGCCAAAGCCCGAGCGTCACGCGGGTATTCCCCGGGTGATGACCGAGCCCACCGACGCAGAAGGCGATCCCGCCGCAGGCAGCGCGCCTGCGCCAAACCCGGCCCCACAGCCGGCCTGACCTGCACCTAACCCCGCAAGCCGATCGAAGGGCGGTCCCGCAAGGGCCGCCCTTCGCGCTAGGATCGGCTCATCGCACCGCCGCACCGCCGCACCGCTACTGAGGAGCCGTCATGACCGCGAACTCCGCCATCCCCGGCAGCACAGCGCTCGACCCCAGCCTTGAAGCGGCGATGACGTCGCTCCGCGAGGCGCGGGCGGAGGCGCTCCTGGAGTTCGCCCGCATTCCCAGCATCTCGGCGCTGCCCGAGCATGCCGCGGACATGGTCACGGCCGCTGAGTGGATTGCCGATCGCCTGCGCGGCCTGAAGGCGACGGAGGTGGAGGTGGTCAAGACCGATCTGCACCCCATCGTCTACGGCAAGATCCACGAGGCACCCGGCGCCCCCACGGCGCTTGTGTACTGCCATTTCGACGTCCAGCCTGCTGATCCGCTTGATCTCTGGGAGACCGGGCCGTTCGACCCCTTCCTCGAGGATGGCCGCTTTGTCGGGCGCGGAGTTGCCGACGACAAGGGCCAGATTGTCATGCACCTGTACGCCCTGGAGGCGCTGCGGCTGGTGGGTCGTGCGCCCGCCGTCAACCTGACGTTTGTGTTTGAGGGCGAGGAGGAGTACGGCTCCGATAGCCTCTTTGCGTGGATTGGGCCAAACCGCAGCCGGCTGGCGGCCGATGTGGCGGTGATCAGCGACACCACCTTCTTCGAGGGCAACGTGCCGGCCATCACCGTTGGCCTGCGGGGCATCATGTACGCCCAGATTGACGTGGTGCTCTCGCCGGTGGACCTCCACTCGGGCGGGTACGGCGGCGCGGTTGAGAACCCGGCAAACGCCCTGGCGCGGATCATCGCGTCGCTCAAGGGTCCCGATGGCCGCGTGAAGATCCCCGGCTTCTACGACGACGTTGTGGCGCTGACCCCCGATGAGCGGGCTGCGATGGCGGCCCTGCCGTTTGATGCTGAGGCGTACCGCGAGGAGACGGGGGTTCCCGCCCTGGTTGGCGAGGCTGGCTGGACCATCCTCGAGAGCAAGACCTCGCGCCCAACGCTTGATGTGAACGGCATCTGGGGCGGCTTTCAGGGTGACGGCGCCAAGACCATCATTCCGGCACACGCCCACGCAAAGCTGTCCACGCGCCTCGTTGCCAAGCAGAACCCCACCAAGATCTTTGAGGCTCTGCGTGACTATGTGGCGCAGATTGCGCCGCCAGGCGTCACCGTGACCACCACGTACATCCACGGCGGCGAGGCCAGCCTCACGCCCACGGATCATCCGGCAACCCAGGCGGCGGTTCGAGCACTCCGAGCGGTCTACGGGGTAGAGCCCGTGTTTATGCGCGAGGGCGGCTCGATCCCGGTGACCGCCGCGTTTGACCACGTGCTGGGCCTTCCGGTGGTGCTGCTTGGCTTTCCGCAGCCCAACTGCAACGCCCACGCTCCCAACGAGTGGCTCAGCGAGGCCAACTTTGAGAGTGGCACCAGGGTCATTGCGCGGTTCTGGGACGAGCTGGCGGCGATGCGCCGCTGACCATGCGGGCCGGACGCCGGGAGTCCCGGCCCGGGGGCGCTCGGGGAGCAGGCCCGTCACACGAGAGAGGCAGGGAGGTTGGCGCCGATGGCAAGCGAGCCCGATGACATCCAGCTGGCGCCCCGCGCAGCATGGCGGGTTGAGGGTCCTAACGGCAGCCTGACACCACGCTCCGCCATGGACGTGCTGGTGGACCTCAGCGAGAGGATCGCTGCCGGGGAGGTTGACGAGTATCAGCCCATTCCGCTGGGGATGACCCCGGTGGACCGCGCCATCGGCGGCGGCTTGCGTCCGGGCGAACTGCTCCTCATCGGCGGCGCCCAGGGCACAGGCAAGACGACGATGGCGCTCCAGATGGCGCGCAACGTCGCCAGCGGCGGGCGCGCCAATGTCCTCTACATCTGCTTTGAGCACGACGAGCAGTACCTGCTCAACCGCTTGATTGCGGCCGAGTCTGTGATCGACAGGCTGCCGGATCGCTCCGCCGGTGTGAAGATTGCGGATGTCCGCAAGGAGATCCTGCTGGCGGGGATGCCCGACGGCAGCGGCACCACCGTCCAGCTGACTGCCAACCCGCGCCTGCGGCCATCAGTGGACAAGATTGCGCGGTACGGCCACCGCCTCTTCCTGCTCCGTGGCTCGCAGACGGCTGGGACCATCGACGGCATCCGCGACCTGGTCCGCCAGCACCGCGAGATCAGCGGGGACCGCCCGCTGATCGTCATGGTGGACTACCTCCAGAAGGTGCCCGTCCTGCCCGAGCCGCCCACCGAGACCGAGAAGGTCACCTCCGTGGTGAACGGCCTCAAGGACATTGCGCTCACCGAGGGCGTGGGGATGCTGGCGATTGTTGCGGCCGACAAGGAGGGCCTCAAGGCAGCCCGGCTGCGCAACTACCACCTGCGCGGGTCATCGGCCATCAACTACGAGGCCGACATCATCTTCATCCTCAACGAGAAGTACAACATCGTCGCGAAGGTGAACATCGAGTTCAACCCGCATGCGGCGCAGCGGTTCCGCGACTGGATTGTGCTCACGGTGGAGAAGAACCGGGGCGGCCCCGACACGGTGGAGTACGAGTTCGAGAAGCACTTCGAGTTCTCCTGCTTTGACCCCATCGGGCGCCAAGTCCAGGAGAAGCTCATCGAGGAGCGGCTCTACAACGACTGACGGCGCGCTAGAGTTCGCTCATGAGCAGCAAGCACGCCGAAGCCTTTCCCGAGATCATCGAAATCGTGGTTGAGATCCCCCGCGGCAGCCGCAACAAGTACGAGTACGACGAGGATGCCGGGGTCTATCGGCTGGACCGCGTCCTGAGCTCCGCCGTCTTCTACAACTTTGACTACGGCTTCATCGAGCACACGCGCGCCGACGACGGCGACCACACCGATGCCCTCCTGATCATCGACGAGCCCACATTCACTGGCTGCCACGTCTGGGGCAGGCCAATCGGCGGGCTGGAGATGCGCGACGAGAAGGGTTTTGACTTCAAGGTGCTCTGCGTGGCCGTGGATGATCCGCACCAGCAGCACATCGAGCGCCTGGAGCAGATGCGCCCGCACCGTCTGGTTGAGATCGAGCACTTCTTTGAGACCTACAAGCTGCTCGAGAACAAGGCGGTTGATATCGCTGGCTGGCGCGACCGCGATCACGCGCTTGAGGTCCTTGCCGCTGACCGCGCCCGCTATACCCGCGAGACCAGTGGCTGAGGCGCTGCTGCGCCTGTTCTTTGCGGTACCGCTGCCCGCCGAGACGCTCGACGCCTGTCGCGCCGTCATTGACCCGGTGCGCCAGGGCCCGATGGGGCGTTCTGCGCGCTGGGTCCGGACGGAGAACCTGCACCTCACCGTGCGGTTTCTCGGTGACACCGACGAGTCGCTGATTGAGGCCCTGGCCGAAGCCGCGCGCGAAGCCGCCGCAGGCGTTGCCGCGTTTGACGTGGAGCTGGCCGGAGCCGGCGCATTCCCGGACGGCCGACACCCTCGGACCCTGTGGATTGGCGTGGAGCGCGGCAACGCGGAGCTGGAGGCGCTGGACCTGGGTCTTGTGGCGCCACTGCGCAGGCTTGGCTTCGATGTTGATGAGCGGCCACGACGGGCGCACCTCACGATCGCCCGCACAGACGCAACCCGTCCGGCGGTATCGCACGCGCTGGGGCAGTCGCTCTGGGCTGGGGCCGACGGCTGGTCGAGCACCTTCCGTGCGGACCACCTTGTCCTGTACCGCAGCCACCTAGGCGGCGGAGCCCCTCGCTATGAGCCGATCGTGGAGGCGCCGCTGCGCGGATGATGCTTGCGGACGGTGGCACGCGGGTCAGGAACGCTGTAACCCGTTCGCAACGGTTGCGGGTTTTGGCGTTCCCGCGCTAGGCTCCGCGGACCCACCCGCCCAGCCCGGAGATCGCCCCAATGGCCAGCCCCGCACCCCGCCGCACCAAGTTCATCCTTGACGAGGATCGGATCCCGCGGGCCTGGTACAACATCGTCTCCGATCTTCTCGCCAACGGCATTCAGCCCTTCCCGCCGCTGCACCCGGGAACAGGCCAGCCCATTGGCCCTGCCGATCTCGCGCCGCTGTTCCCGATGGCGCTGATCATGCAAGAAGTTGCCACCGACCGCGACATCGAGATCCCGGACCCCATCCGGGACGCGTACCAGCTGTACCGACCGGCGCCCGTGTTCCGGGCCCACCGCCTCGAGGCTGCGCTCGATACCCCGGCGCACATCTACTACAAGTACGAAGGCGTCAGCGCCGGCGGCAGCCACAAGCCCAACACGGCAATCCCGCAGGCCTGGTTCAACAAGCAGGAGGGCGTGAAGCGCCTTGCCACGGAGACCGGCGCCGGGCAGTGGGGGAGTTCGCTGGCGCTGGCAGGCGCCCTGTTTGGCCTTGAGGTCAAGGTCTACCAGGTCCGTGCCAGCTACGACCAGAAGCCATACCGCCGGATGCTGATGGAGACCTACGGCGCATCCGTGGTCCCCAGCCCCAGCAACACCACCAACTATGGCCGCAAGGTCCTTGCCGAGACGCCGGATTCGCCCGGGTCGCTTGGCATGGCCATCAGCGAGGCGGTTGAGGACGCGGCCAGCCGCGACGACACCAAGTACGCCCTGGGCTCCGTGCTCAACCACGTGCTCCTGCACCAGACGGTCATCGGCATCGAATCCATTGAGCAGATGGCGATGGCGGGCGAGGAGCCCGACGTGATCATCGCCTGCGCCGGCGGCGGCTCCAACTTTGCCGGCATGGCCTTCCCGTGGGTTGGCCGCCAGCTGCGGGGCGAGGGCCGCTACCGCATCATCGCCGCGGAGCCCGCTGCAGCGCCGTCGCTCACGCGGGGCGTCTACGCCTACGACTTCGGCGACACCGGCATGATGACCCCGCTTGTGAAGATGCACACGCTGGGCTCGGGCTTCATCCCGGAGGCCATCCACGCTGGCGGTCTGCGGTACCACGGCATGGCGCCCCTTGTGTCGCTGCTGAAGGATCAGGGCCTCATTGACGCCCAGAGCGTCCACCAGCGCGCGTCGTTTGAGGTTGGCATCCAGTTCGCCCGCACCGAGGGCATCCTGCCGGCGCCTGAGAGCACCCACGCCATCAAGGTTGCGGTGGACGAGGCGCTCGACGCGAAGGCGCGCGGCGAGAAGCGCGTGATCCTGTTCAACCTCTCGGGCCACGGCCACTTCGACCTCTCGTCCTATGAGAAGTACCTCCAGGGCGGCCTCGAAGACTTCGAGTACCCGGCCGACAAGGTTGCTGCGGCGCTCGCCGGTCTGCCGAAGGTGGGCTGAGCCGTGCCCAAGCTCGCCTGCCATGCGTGCGGGCGGGAGGTCTACACGGTTGCGCCCATCGAGGCGCTCTTCGGTGACGAGCAGCGTTGTCCACGGTGCGGCGCGCTGCTTGCCAACGAGCGGCGCAGCGCCGTGCGGCGTCAGCGACAGCAGCGGGTGAACCCGCCTGACGATCCCGGTCCGCCGGCTGGGTTGCCGGAGCGCCGTGTTGCTGAGCGCCGCGTCCGGCGTCGTCGTGACACGGATCGCGGCTGGTAGCAGGAGTCGGGCGGCCAGTATGCGTGTTGGGTTTCTGGGCCTCGGACAGATTGGCGGGTCGATTGCGCGCGCGTTGCGCGTGACGGGCGACGACTGGTGGGTTGGCGCCTGGACCCCGTCAGGCGCGGGGCCGAGAGAAGCGCTGGCGGCAGGGGTGATCGACGGGGCATTCGTCGATGCCCGGGCGTTGATCGCCGAGTCTGATGTGCTGGTCCTGGCGGCGCCGCCCGTTGCGTGCGTGGCGCTGGTGGAGCGGCTGGGCGGCGAGTGGCGTGGCGCCCTGCGCACTGGCGCAACGGTGACCGACGTCGCGTCCACAAAGCAGGCACTCGAAGCGGCGGCACGTCGGGCAGACCTGCCGTGGGTTGGCGGCCACCCGATGGCCGGGCGCGAGACCAGCGGGTTTGGCGCAGCAGACGCCACCCTCTTCCACGGACGTCCGTGGGTTGTCACGTCGGCGCTTGGCGGTGGCAATCCTGCGGTTGTGCGGGCGCTCGCGCTCGCGTGTGGTGCGGTGCCGGTGGAGATTGACGCAGCTGCCCATGACGGCCTGGTTGCCGCAATCAGCCATCTGCCGCTCCTGACGTCTGTGGCGCTCGTTGAAGCTGTGACGGGTTCGCCGGGCGCGGCACCTGAGGACTGGGCGGCGGCATCGGCCCTTGCGGCAGGCGGCTGGCGTGACACCACCCGGCTGGCCCGTGGTGACACCGCGATGGGCGCCGAGATTGCCGTCACCAACGCTGGTCCCATCGCGGCGCGGCTGCGGGCGTATCGCGGCGCCATCGACACGTGGATTGCCTTGTTGGAGACGCCCGGCGGTCCCGACGCCGCCGTGATCCGTGAACGGATGGATGCCGCCAAGGCCAGGCTGGAGCATCCGGGTGGGTAACCCCGACGAGCAGGTCCTGGTGGTGCCGCGTGACGCGCTGGTGCCCGGTGACGGCTGGCTGGGCATCCGCCCCACGGATCTCGCGGACGCGCTGGCCGTGGTGGCAAGCCAGGGGCGGTTCATGCGTCGGGGCGATGCCGAGGAGGACCCGGCCTTCAAGCAGGTGATCCCGTATCTGGTGCTCCGCAACGGCGAGGACTGGTTCCTGATGCGCCGGACCAAGGGCGGCGGAGACGCGCGTCTGCACGACCTCTGGTCGATTGGCGTGGGCGGCCACCTCAACCCCGGTGACGGCGACGTGCATGGCGGCCTGCTCCGTGAATGGCGCGAGGAGGTCACGGCTGACTTTGTGCCGGACTTTGCGCCGCTTGGCCTGCTCAACGACGACACGACGGCCGTGGGCCAGGTCCACATCGGGTTTGTCTTCACCGCCGATGCCGATGGGCGCCCGGTTGCCATTCGCGAGACAGAGAAGCTCGAGGGCTCGTTTGAGCCCACCGAGCGCGTTGCCCAGCTACGGGGCAGCCTTGAGACGTGGAGCCGCCTCGCGTTTGAGACGCTGACGGAGCGCCCGTCCGGATAGGCCCACCGGCACGGGGCATCTGCGCATGAAGTGCCATACTCGGGTGGGGTGATGACCAACCGAGTACGCCAGGCATACCGAGCGGCCGCCCGATCGCTGCTTGCGGCGGGGACGGTCCTCTTCTTGTTGTCCCTGCCTGTTGCTGCGGCGGGCCCTGCAACCGGAGCCACCGTCGTCATCCTGCACGCCACGGGCGTCGTTGACGGCGCGATGGCCGCCTACATCGCCGGGGGCGTGGCTGCGGCGAGTGATGGCGGCGCCGGGGCGGTTGTGATCCAGCTGGACACGCCCGGCGGCAGCCTTGACGCGATGAGCCAGATCACCACGGCATTGCTGGAGGCGAAGGTCCCGGTCATCGTGTGGGTGGCGCCGGCAGGGGGCAAGGCCGCCAGCGCTGGCACGTTCATCACGCTCGCGGGCAACCTTGCCTACATGGCCACCGGCACCAGCATCGGTGCGGCATCACCTGTGGACAGCGGCGGGGGAGACCTCACGGGGACCGAGGGCCTCAAGGTCCGCAACTACGCAATCTCGGCAATCACCGCAATCGCTGAGGCACGCGGCCGGAATGTGGTCTGGGCAGTTGATGCCGTCGCAAATGCCCGCGCGTCGTCCGCCACGGAGGCCGTCGCCCTGCACGTCGTGGACGGCATCGCCGACACGCTTGACGCCGTGCTCGCCGCTGCCGATGGCCGCACGGTCACAGTTGCCGGCGGCGCCAGCGGCACGCTCTCGCTTCGGTCGCCGCTCGCTGCCGTTATCCAGGAGGCGCCGATGAACCCAGCCCTCTCGCTCTTCCACCTGTTGTCCGATCCAAACATCGCGTTTGTGCTCTTTGTCATCGGGCTTGGCGGGCTGCTGCTCGAGTTCATCAACCCATCGCTGGTGGCGGGGATCACCGGCGCCATCTGCCTTGTGCTGGCGTTCATTGGCTTTGGGAGCCTGCCGCTCAATCTCGGCGGGCTGCTCCTGGTGGCCATTGGCCTGGTCCTGTTCATGCTGGAGACGCAGATCACAAGCCATGGCCTGCTCACGCTGGGCGGTCTGGTCGCCTTTGTCCTGGGCGCGGGTGCTGTGTATACGCGTCCGCTTGATGCAACGGCGCCACTGGTGCAGGTTGCGTGGCCGGTGACAGCGGTCGTGGCCGTCTCCATGGCTGCGCTGATGGCGGGGATTGCCTGGATCGCGGTGTGGACCCGCTCGATGCCCGCTCCCACTGGCAGTGTTGCCGCGCACATGGTGCCCGGGGCCCTCGGTGTCGTTGAAGCCCCGATCAACCCACTCGGGACCGTCCTGCTCGCATCGGAGGCCTGGAGCGCCAGGTCGTCCGACGGCACGCCGCTCGCGCGTGGACGCCGCGTACGGTTGGTCACCCTTGATGGCCTGACGGCCGTTGTCACCCCGGAAGACGCCGCCTCGGACGGCGTCCCGCCCCACGGAGAGGAGTCATAGATGGATGCTGCTGTCGGCCTGTCGATCTTGGTGGTTGTCCTGGTGCTGGTCCTGCTGCTGCTGTTTCTCAGCGTGCGGGTTGTCCAGCAGTACGAGCAGATGGTGGTGTTCCGCCTTGGCCGCACCAGCGACAGCATGGTCCGCGGCCCGGGCCTGCGGTTCCTGATCCCGGTCATTGACCGGCCGGTCAAGGTTGACGTGCGCGAGCAGTTCATCGAGGTCCCAAGCCAGACCACGATCACCAAGGACAACGCGCCAATCAACGTGGACTTCCTCATCTACTGGCGGATCTCGGACCCGCTCAAGAGCGTGGTCAACGTTGCGTACTTCGCAGGCGCCCTCCAGGGCGTCGCCACCACAACGCTGCGCGCGGTCATCGGCGACATCCTCCTCGACGATGTGCTGTCCAAGCGCGAGCAGATCAACGAGGTCTTGCGCGCCAAGCTGGACGAGGTCACCGAGCGCTGGGGCGGCAAGATCACCACCGTGGAGATTCGCGAGATCACGCCGCCACGCGACGTGCAGGACGCGATGAACCGCCAGCTCTCCGCCGAGCGGACGCGGCGCGCGGTGATCACCGAGTCTGAAGGCGCACGCCAGTCTGCGATCAACGTCGCGGAGGGCCAGAAGCAGAGCGAGATCCTCAAGGCCGAGGGCGAGCGCCAGGCCGCCATCCTGCGGGCGGAGGGCTTTAGCCAGGCGCTGGAGCGGATCTACGCGGCCGCCCACGGCATCGACGAGAAGACGATGGCGCTGCAGTACCTCGAGGCCCTCAAGGCGTTGGGTGCCAGCCCGTCAACCAAGTTCGTCATCCCCACCGAGTTCACCAACCTCGCCAACCGAATCAGCGGCTACGTTGCAGACGGCATGTCCGGGCGCGGCGTGGGGCCGCTGGACGGCGCCGGGCGCTGATCCCGCTTCAAGCACTGGTGGCGGCGGCGATGGGTCGCCGCCATCCGGGCTACTGCATCTGAACCAATGGACGCCGGACGATCCGGGCTGCGCCCCTATACTCCGGGAAGGAACGGCCGACGAGCATGGGCTCGTCCACGCATGGCCGTCGTCGTTGGAGAGCTGCGATGGCCGGCAAGGTGCTCGTTGCCGATGAGGATGCAGGCGTCCAGCGACTCCTCCAGCAGCTCCTCCGCGATGAAGGCTACGAAGTGGTTGTGGCCACGGACGGCCTTGACGCGTTCCGGATCTGGGAGCGTGAGGCGCCCGCGGTTGTCATCGTTGACGCCACCCTCGCGGGGCTGAACGGGCACGATCTGGCTGAGCGCATTCGCGCCGCGGAGGCCCCCGGCGTTCGGGTCCCGATCATCGTCCTCACACTCGCCGGCGATGTGGCCGAGAAGGTCCGCGCGCTGCGTGCAGGCGCCGACGACTACTTGGTCAAGCCGTTCCATCCGGCGGAGCTGCTGGCGCGTCTCCAGTCGCTCACCTCGCGCTTCTCGCCCGGCGATGCGCTCGTTGGCCGCAGCGCCATGGGCCGCATTCACGCCTACTACGGCGCCAAGGGTGGCGTGGGCACCACAACCATCGCGCTGAACACCGGCATTGCGCTGGCCAAGCTGGGCCGCCGCGTCTGCGTGGTGGACGCAAACCTCCAGTTTGGTGACCACCGCGTGTTTATGGATCTGCCGATGGACCGCAAGGGCATCGCAGACGCTGTGAACGCGCCCACGATTGACGCAGAACTCCTCCGGAGCCTGGTGCAGCCGCACGAGACTGGCATCGACATGCTGCTGGCGCCGCGATCGCCTGAGGCGGCTGACCTCGTCACGGCCAACCACCTCTATCAGGTGCTGACGGCCCTGGCCGGGGTGTACGACTACGTGATCGTGGACATCGACAAGCGGCTGGACGACCTGAACCTCATGGTGCTGGAGATCTCCAGCCAGATCTTCCTGGTCCTGACCGCCGATCTGCCCAGCCTCAAGAACGCACGCCTGGTGCTTGAGACCATTGGCCGGCTGGGCTACGACCAGGCGAAGGTCCGCCTTGTCCTGAACCGCGCGAATGCGCACACCGGCATTGGCCCCAAGAGCGCTGAGAAGGCGCTGCGCCGGCCAATCGACCACCAGGTCACCAATGACTACCGTGACGCGATCGCTGCGCTCAACACAGGCGCCCCAGTCATGGGCGACCGTGCAGACTCCGCGCTTGGCAAGTCCATCGTGCAGTTTGCAAAGGTCATCGACAACCTGGGTTCCCGCATGGCAAACCGCCCGCAGCTTGGGTCCGGGCGCTAGATCGCCCGCTGCTAGATCGCCGGCTGTGGGTGCCGCAGCGGCGCAGCCGACAAGCGCTGGATAAGGGGCCGCTAAGTGGCCGATAAGTGGCCGTGCGTACTGTCCGCTCGTGCTTGCTGTTGTTCTATCCGCCACGCTCCACGGGTTGTCTGGCCGCGCCGTCCGCGTTGAGGTTGACGTTGCGCCGGGATTGCCCGGGTTCACCATTGTCGGCCTGCCGGATGCGGCGCTCTCGGAGGCCCGGGAGCGTGTTCGGGGCGCGTTGCGCAACTCCGGATATCGCCACCCGCCACGGCGGATCACCGTCAACCTGGCCCCGGCGGAGATCCGCAAGGCCGGCGCATCGCTGGACCTCGCCATCGCCATCGGGATCCTCCTTGGGTCCGAACAGGTCAGCGCTGTCGCGGGCCGCTGGGCGCTCATCGGTGAGCTTGGGCTCGGCGGCGAGGTCCGCAGCGTGCCCGGTGTCCTGCCGATGGTGCTGGCCCTGCGGGACACGGGGGTCACAACGGTGGTGGTGCCAGCGGCCTCTGCTGCCGAGGCGCGTCTGGCCCCGGGCGTTGAGGTTGTGGAAGCCGAGTCCCTTTCTGACGCTGTGGCTGCGCTTCGTCCGGGCCGCGCCAAGCGGGCGGTGCCGGGGCCACTCCCAAGGGCTGGAGGGTCGGCGGCAGAGAGCCAACCGCATCCCGCCGCGGGCCCTGCGAGTGTGTCCGGCCCTGCGCCAGCGGATCCCCTGACGACGGATCTGGCGGATGTGCGTGGGCAGGCGACGGCGCGGCGCGCGTTGGAGATCGCAATTGCCGGCGGCCACGCGCTGCTGATGATTGGTCCGCCCGGCGCGGGCAAGACGCTGATCGCGCGAACCATCCCGGGGCTCCTTCCGGACCTCGATGACATGTCAGCCCTTGAGGCCACAATCGTGGCCTCGGTGGCGTCGGACGTACCCGTGGAGCGCCTTGTGCGAAGGCCGCCGGTCCGGACGCCGCATCACACGGTGTCGTACGCAGGCATGGTGGGCGGGGGTCCGCGCCTGTCGCCTGGCGAGGTGACCCTCGCTGACCAAGGGGTCCTTGTCTGCGATGAGCTCCCGGAGTTTGGCCGTGATGTGCTGGAGGCGCTGCGCCAGCCGCTGGAGGAGGGGAGCGTCGCTGTTGTCCGCGTTGGGCGCTGGGCCACATTCCCGGCGCGCTTCACCCTCGTGGCCGCCATGAACCCGTGTCCCTGCGGACAGGCTGGCTCACCGGACCGGGCGTGCAGTTGCCCGCCGGGCACTCCAGCCCGCTACCTGCGCCGGGTTTCGGGTCCCTTGCGCGACCGGCTGGACCTGTGGGTGCCCATGGAGCGCGTGACGCCGGACGTCCTGCTGCGGAGCCCGGAACCTGAGTCATCTGCGGTGGTGGCCCAGCGGATCGCGGTAGCCCGGACCCGCCAGCGCCAACGGAGTGGGCCGGTGCCAAACGGGCGGCTCTCGGGCCGGGCGCTGGCCGCGGTCTGCGGTCTCGACGGCGTCACAAGGGCCCGTGCCGTGCGGCTCGCGGAGCGGGAAGGGCTCTCGGGCAGGGGCACGGAGCGCCTGTTGCGGGTCGCACGGACCATTGCAGACATCGAGGGCCATGAGCGCGTGCTGACGGCGGATCTTGACGAGGCGGCCCGGTTCCGCGCCCCGGTTGACGCCCACGCGCTGGGACGGACGGCCTGATGCTTGGCGTGGGACCCCGTGGACCGCTTGGTCGCGATGTGCCCGACGGCGCTGGCGGGCCCGCGCGGCTGAGCGAGCGTGACGCGTGGGTGGTGGTGGCAGGTGTCACCGGGGTTGGGCCCGTGTCGTTTGGGCGTCTGCTGACGGCCTTTGGGAGCGCGGTGGGAATTGCGGGGGCGGCCGCCGGCGCCGGGGCAGTGGCGGTGCTGGTGGAGGCAACCGCAGGCCCGGACGGGGCGGCGCCGTCGCTCACCGTTGGGGCAGCCGCGGAGCTAGTCGCCCTGGTTGGGGATCCGGGGCCGCAGTTGCGAAGAGTGGAGCGAAGCGGCCTGAGGGTTGTCACCCTTGCGGATGCTGACTATCCGTCACGCCTTCGCCGCGTTGAGCTGCCACCGCCCATCCTGTTTGTGCGCGGTGACCCGGCCGCCCTTGAGGCCGCCCACCCGGTGGCGGTGGTGGGGACGCGGCGCCCAACGGGCTTGGGCCGTGCCACGGCTGCCCGGATTGGCGAGGCGCTGGCCGCCAGCGGCGCAGTGGTGGTGTCTGGGCTTGCTCTGGGCGTGGACGGCGCGGCGCACGGGGCGTCGGTTCGTGCGGGCGGTCAAACCGTTGCGGTCATGGGCGGCGGCCACGACCATCTCTATCCGGCGGCCCACCGCGGCCTGGCGGCGTCCATCGTTGAGACAGGTGGCGCGGTGGTCAGCGAGTTTGCACCTGACACAACGCCAACGCGCGGCACGTTTCCGCGCCGAAACCGGATCATCAGCGGGCTTGCAGACGCAACGGTTGTGGTTGAGGCCGGGATCCGCAGCGGCGCGCTCACCACGGCTGCGTGGGCCCTGGAGCAGGGACGGGGATTGTTCATCGTGCCGGGCCGCATGGACGACCCTGCGGTGGCCGGGTCGCTTGCGTTCTTGCGTGAAGGCGGACCGCAGGCGCGGATTGTCGTGGGCGTGGCGGAACTGCTTGAGGACCTGGAGATTGGCAGGGCTCCACACGTCAGCGACGCGCGCCGCTGGCAGGACGAAGGCGAGCGCGACGGTGTGCTGGGGCCCGCCGGGAGGGCTGTCAAAGCCGCTCTGCTTGGAGGCGCCTCAAGCGTTGATGAGCTGGTGGCGCGCACGGGGTTGCGGGGCGCGGCCGTGCTGGGGGTTCTCACGGGGCTTGAGGACCGGGGTCTTGTAGTGGAGGCGTTTGGCAGGTATCACCCATCGGGTGCGTGGGCAACGGATGGTCGCCGGAAGGCGCTCCCGCCCCATCGCCCAACGGGTTCTGCGGCCGCGTGAAATGCCACGTGGCAGGCGTGCGTCGGCGCCCGCAAGACCCCGCGCCCGGGCCGCGCGGTAGACGCGCTGCAGTAGGCGGTGCTACCCTGCGGCCGCCTGCCGTGGTACGGCGGGCACTCAGTCAGCACCTACCGACTCACGGGACGGGCAACGACCGACGAGCGTGGAGGCGGCCTGATGCGAAAGCTCAGCGACGCGCTGCTCATCGCGCCTGCACTGGCGCTCGTGCTTCTTGGCACGGTTGGCGGGCACCTTCGACGGCGCCCAATCCTTGGCGTGGTCGCCGTCATGGTGATCGGCACGCTGGTGCTTGCCGGGTTTAGTCGCCCAACACCCGGTGCCGCCCTGCAGCCCACCGTGCTGCGGCCTGTGTCAGCCGAGCTGCTTGACTCCGTCGGGACGGGCCACGGCCTCCACACGCCGTTCACCGTCTCGTTTGACGCGCCGATGGACACGGCAACCGTTGCTGGGGCCCTGCGGATCAGTCCAGACGCCGCCGTGACGTTCTCGTGGGACGCTGCAGGCAAGACCCTCACCGTCACGCCGGTGGATGCCTGGGAAGCCGGCACGCTCTACACCATCACCATCGCCGCAACGGCACGGAGCGCTGATGGCGGACCGCTGACCGGCCCTGTCCGAGCTGTCGTCCTGACTGCAGGGCAGGCGAAGGGCACGATCAACGCCACCAAGACATCGGCGGGCAAAGCACGCCTCGACACCGCGTTTGCCATCACGCTCGACCACGAGGCAACGCTTGCGGCCGTGCAGGCATCGCTGCAGGTGTCGCCGGCGCTGGCGGGCACGGTGACTGCCGGCGAGACGGCCATGGAGTTCCTGTTTGCGCCTGCTGAGCCGCTTGCGCCGGGCGTCAAGTACACGCTCACCCTGCCAAACCTGCACGACGTGAGCGGCGTGCCCTTCGAGCCCGTGCCAACGTTCACAATCGGAACGGCAACGGCACCGCAGGTGGTCCGCTTTAGACCGCTTGACGGGAGCAAGAGCATGGACCGCGCCTCTGTGCTCTCAGTGCGCTTCACGGCCGCCATGGACCACAAGTCCACGGCCGCAGCCTTCTCGGTGACCGCAAACGGCAAGCGTGTGTCCGGCAAGATCTCGTGGGCCGAGAAGGACACCGTCCTGGTCTTCAAGCCGTCGGCGGTGCTTCCGTACAGCGCCACCGTGGTGATGACAGTTGCCGACACCGCGCGCTCAAAGGCGCTCGCCCCGCTTGCCGCCGCTGACACCGGCAAGTTCACCGTGGCCCCCAAGCCAAAGAAGACCGTCGTGCCCATCCCGCACTCCGGCGGTGGCGGTGCGGTGGCGGGCACCTGGGCGGCCGTTGAGGCGTACTACCTCAAGCTGATGAACTGCACGCGACTGGGCGGGATCGTGACCACCTCAGCAACCTGCGCCTCGCCCGGCGGCCGCAATGTGGCGCCGCTTGTGATCGATCCCGGCATCTCGGCACGCGTTGCCCGGCCCTACGCGAAGTTCCTCGCGGTCCGCGGGCTGTGCAACCACTGGTTTGACGGTGCGCCGTGGGACCGGCTCCGACGCGCCGGGTACACCGCGATGCCCGTGGCCGAGAACATCGGCTGTGGCGACCAGAGCCCGTATCGCGCCATGCTTGCGGACCACCGGTACTTCCAGGCTGAGGGCTACGGCGGTGGGCACTACGTAAACCTGATGAACCCGGCGTATCGCCACGTGGGGATCGGTGTCTGGGTTGCCAACGGCCACTGTCGGCTGGTGGTGGACTTCTACCCCTGACGTCTCGGGACTGTCGCATGGGACGCACCCGGACCTTCGGCTTGGCAGCGGGGTGGCCCGCAGGTGGGAGTATGGCGCTGTGATCCGTGACGTCGTCGTCCACATCAACAACGAACAGCCGCTGCTTGCGGACCTGTTTGGCGCGCCCACGGCGGGGGACGCAGGGCTGGTGTGCACCAACGTGCGCACCGTGGATGGCAAGCGTCCAATCTTCATTGACCGCTCTGAGTCCGTCTTCTACTTCCCGTATCTGTCAATCCGCTTTCTGGAGATCTCGCAGGCGGCGATCGCCCGCCACCGCGCCGAGGCGGGTGATGGCGACGTGTCGATGGACAGCCTGGGAACGTGGACGCCGGAGCCCGCCGGATCGGCGCTGGTGCCGATGACGGACGTGGAGCCCGAGCCTGCGCCCGCGCCCGACGGCGAGATTGAGATCGACGAGGACTTCCTTCGGCGCATCCGCGACATCTAGGTCCGGCGGACCCGGGCACACCCAGCCGCACCCGGCCGGACCCGGCCGATCCCAGCGCGCGCGCCCGAATCACTGTGCCGGCGGATGGTTCGCATCGGCTCACCCCGCCGCAGATAAGTGGCGGATGCAACCCCCTTTGCTACACTCCCGGCCGCCATGCCCAAACACCTTGTCATCGTGGAGTCTCCCGCCAAGGCGCGGACCATTGAGCGCTACCTCGGTGAGGACTACCAAGTTCTCGCCTCGTACGGTCACGTCCGGGACCTGCCCGAGAACCCGGGCAAGGGCAAATTTGGCGTGGACGTGGACCACGACTTCGCACCCGAGTACGTGGTTCCAGAGGATCGCCGCCGCCAGGTTGACCAGATTTCCAAGGCGGCACGTTCCGCAGTAGACGTCTTTCTGGCCACAGACCTTGACCGAGAAGGCGAGGCCATTGCGTGGCACGTGGCCGAGGCGGCCGGCATCCCAATCACCAAGACGCACCGCGTCACGTTCAACGAGATCACCGAGGGGGCCATCCGCGAAGCCTTCGCCCATCCCCGGGAGATCGACCGCCACTTGGTTGACGCCCAGCAGGCGCGCCGGATCGTGGATCGCCTGGTGGGCTACACGCTCAGCCCGCTGCTCTCGCGCAAGGTCCGCGGCGGGTTGTCGGCTGGGCGCGTGCAGTCCGTGGCAGTGCGCATGGTTGTGGAGCGGGAGCGCGACATCCGCGCCTTCACGGCTCGCGAGTACTGGACGCTCGAGGCGCTGCTGCGCACCGCAGAGGGCGCCGAGTTTGCCGCCGAACTGGTGCGGATCAAGGGGAAAGCCCTCGAAGTCGCCGACGAAGACACGGCGGCCCGCCATGTCGCCGCGCTGCAGGGGCTCGAGCCGGTTGTGGACTCGGTTGCCACACGGCCGTCCAAGCGCAACCCGGCGCCGCCGTTCACCACCAGCACCCTCCAGCAGGAGGCAAGCCGCAAGCTCGGGTTCAACCCGAAGCGCACCATGTCGGTTGCCCAGCGGCTCTACGAAGGCGTTGAGACGCCAGACGGCCAGGTTGGCCTGATCACCTACATGCGCACAGACTCAACCGCGATTGCCGGGGTTGCCATGGCTGAGGCGCAGAAGGTCATCACGTCGCGCTTTGGGCCCGACTACGGTACGGGCAAGGGCCGCTTCTACAAGAGCAAGCAGAAGGGCGCCCAAGAGGCGCACGAGTCCATCCGGCCCACCTCGTTTGATCGTGACCCGGACAGTCTGCAAGGCGTGCTCAAGGCCGAGGAGCTCAAGCTCTACCGGCTGATCTGGCAGCGGGCCATCGCCTCGCAGATGGCGGCCAAGACGCTTGAGACCACCACGGTTGAACTGGTGGCTGGCGACTACCGTCTGCGCGCATCGGCGTCACGGACGCTGTTTGACGGCTTCACCCGGGTCTACACCGAGGGGCGTGACGACGCGGCGGGCGATGAGGCCGAGGGCTCCCTGCCGGTGGTCAAGGAGGGTGACCGGACCAGCGTCCTTGCCGTCACCCCCACCCAGCACTTCACCGAGCCGCCGCCGCGCTACACCGAGGCAACGCTGATCAAGGCGCTCGAGGAGCACGGCATCGGCCGCCCGTCCACGTACGCCGCCACCATCTCCACAATCGTGGACCGCGGGTACGTCAGGGTGGAGGAGCGGCGGCTCCGTCCTGAGGAGATTGGCGAGATCGTCACGGACTTCCTGGTGAAGTACTTCGAGACATACGTGGACCTTGGGTTCACCGCCCGTATGGAAGCGGACCTCGATGAGGTTGCCGCCGGCGAGCGTGCCTGGGTGCCGCTGTTGGCCGAGTTCTTCGGGCCGCTCAAGGAGCAGGTGGACAAGGTTCGCAAGGAGGTCACCCGCAAGGACGTGACCACCGAGGAGACGGACGAGGTCTGCTCCGAGGGGCACCCGATGGTGATCCGCCTTGGCCGCAACGGGAAGTTCGTCGCCTGCTCCACGTATCCCGACCACAAGGAGACGCATCCGCTGCCGGGCCAGGAGCAGGAGGAACTTGTCCTGCCGGGCACCGGTGGCCCGTGCCCCGAGTGCGGTGAGGGCGTCCTTGCCGCCAAGCGCGGCCGGTTTGGGCCATTTGTCGGCTGCAACCGCTATCCGGACTGCAAGTACATCCAGCGCGACGGCCCCCCGCCGCCCGACCAGCTGCCCTTTGAGGTCGCGTGTCCCAAGGATGGCAAGGGTCACCTTGTCGCCCGGCGCGTGCGCCGGACCGGCAACGTGTTCTGGGGTTGTTCCGGGTATCCGCGGTGCGACTTCACCACAAACTTTGAGCCCGTTGGCGCCGCCCATGAGGGTCATGACGAGGGCCAGGGCTCTATCGTCAAGCAGACCGAAGGCGGGCTTTGCCTGACCTGCGGCTCGGCGGTGGAGCTGCCTGAGGGCGACGTTGTTGGACGCGTCTTCGTGGGCGGCCCGGCAAACCCCGAAGCGCTTGTCAGACCCGCGCGTCGGGGCCGCGGCGGGAGCACCGGCGGACGCAAGCCCGCCGCCCCCCGGAAGACAGCCAGCGCCGGGACAACGCGGGCGCGGGGGACAAAGGCGGCCGGACCGCGGCAGCCACCGGCGTGACCCGCGGCGCTCACGCGTGACCGGCCCAGAGGCACTCCGCTGGTTCGTGCGGACGCTCGAGGCGCGTGACGTGTCGCCGGAGACGGTGCGCTCCTACTCTGCAACCGTGACGGCCTATCTGGCGTGGCTTGCGGATCACGGGATCGACTGGCGTACGCCGGCCAAGGGCCAGCTGCGCGCCTATATGGGCGTCTTGGGCGATGGGCACGAGCGCTCGTCGGTTGCGCAGCGCCTCGCAGCTCTCCGCACGTTTCACCGCTACGCGGCCCGCGAGGACCTCGCCCCAGGCGATCCGTGGGGCGCGCTCGCCACGCCTCGGCTGCCTCGTCGGCTGCCCAAGGTGCTTGAGGTGGAGCAGGTGGAGCGGCTGCTCGCGGCTGTCGATGAGGGGCTCGCCCTGGGTGCGGCCGCACCTGGTGACGGGCGCGCCACCGTCCGGCGCGATCCGGAGCTTGCCCATGCGCTTGCGCTTCGGGATCGCGCGCTTGTCGAGACGGCGTACGCGGCAGGGCTTCGCATCAGCGAGCTGGCAGCGGCAGACCTGGGTCGCCTCGACCTGCGGCGGGGCGAGGTGCGCGTGTTGGGCAAGGGACGCAAGGAGCGCATCGGGCTGCTGGGGCGGCCGGCGCGCGAGGCGCTGCGAGACTATCTCGATGACGCGCGCCCGGTTCTTGCGGCACGCCGGCCGGCGGCGGCCGGAGCCGATGCGGGGCCAGCCCCTGCCGAGGTCTTCCTCAACCACCGCGGTGGACCACTTGGCGTGCGCGGGATGCGCATGCGTCTGGACGGCCTGTTCCGCGCAGCGGACCTGCCCGAAGGCGTGAGCCCGCACACGCTGCGCCACAGCTTTGCGACGCATCTGCTCGACGGTGGCGCGGACCTGCGCGTTGTCCAGGAGTTGCTTGGCCACGAGAGCCTCGCCACAACACAGATCTATACGCACGTCTCTCCCACGCGCCTCCGCGATGCCTACCGGCAGGCGCATCCGCGAGCGAGGGCGCAGCCGTGATGGACGAGACGACACTGGACCCCGAGGAAGGGGCGGTCGCAGCGGCGCCCACGGGTGCGCGGGCATCCGGGCGAACGCTGGCAGCAGCCGGGCTCATCGTGACCGTGGCGTCGCTGGTGTCGCGGATCCTGGGCTACGTCCGCTATGTCGTCATTGCGAAGGTGGTGCACGACACCGCCAGCCTTGACGCGTTCTTTGCAGCGTTCCGGATCCCTGACTTCCTGTTCCAGCTGGTTGCCGCGGGGGCGCTTGCGGCGGCACTCATCCCGGTGCTCGCGTCGCTGTTTGCCTCTGGCGAGGATGCCCGGGCTTGGCGGGTTGCGTCCACTATCGCCACGCTGCTTGTAGGCGTGCTCACGGCACTCGTTGTGGTGGCGGGCCTCCTGGCGCCGATCCTTGTGCCCATGACAACCCCGGGCTTTGCCGACGCCCAAGTGGCGCAGACCGTGCAGCTGACCCAGATCATGCTGCTGAGCCCGCTCTTTCTGGCCGCAGGCGCCATTGCCACCACGGTCCTCAATGCGGCCGGCCGCTTCACCGAGGGCGCCGTTGCGCCGCTTGCCTACAACAGCGCAATCATCCTTGGCGCGCTGCTACTGGTGCCGCAGATGGGCGTGGCCGGCCTGGCCGTGGGCGTGGTGCTGGGATCGATCGGCAACGTGCTGGTCCAGATCCCCGGGCTGCTGAAGGCGCGGGCGCAGCTCCGCCCGATGGTGGACCTGAAGGACTCGCAGACGCGACGCGCCATCACGCTCTTGGGGCCGCGGGCGCTGGGTCTGGGTGCCACCCAGCTCATCTTCCTCGCCGTGACCTACATGGCCTCAAACCTGGAGCCAGGCTCAATCGCCGTGTTCAGCTTCGCCTTTGCCG
>CAIYHO010000154.1 GCA_903925955.1 uncultured Chloroflexota bacterium | reverse complement strand
TGTCTTGGCAGCAGGCGTGGTGGTGAGCCTGGCGGCCTGTGCGCCGGCAACGCCAACGCCGGCCCCCACCGAGCCAACCCACGTCCCGTCGGCGCAGCCCTCGGCCAGCGACGCAGCGGCCACTCCGGCCGCGCCAACCCCGGCCGCCACCGCAACCGCCGCCGCCCAGCCCATCCCCGGCGGTTGGAGCTTTGTCGGCAAGAAGGCGTGTCCGGACAGCGACTTCGAGTGCGTCACGCTCTCGGTCCCGCGTGATCACTACGCCGCCGCTGGCCCCACGTGGGATGTGACGTTCGCCATCAAGCGCGCCACCAAGGAGCGCGTGGGCACCTATGTCGTGATCACCGGCGGGCCTGGGTCAAGCGGCATCGCATCGGCCGACAACTACACGGGCTACTACCCCACGTCCATTCCCGAGCACTTCGACATCGTCTTCATCGACCAGCGCGGCGTGGGCCAGTCCCACCCCATCTTCTGCCCCGAGGCCACGGCCGTGTATTACGGGACGGACGTCCCCAGCGCGGAGCCGGCCCGCACGGAGCAGTCAGGTGCCGCAGCCAAGACCTACGTCGGCGACTGCCTGACCGAAGCCAAGGCGGACCCCGCGGATCTGCCCTTCTACAGCACGCGCCAGGCCGTGGAGGATCTCGAGGCCATCCGCGAGTACCTGGCCGTCGAGAAGCTCCACCTCTACGGCGAGAGCTACGGCACCCAGTACGGGCAGACGTACGCGGCCGCGCACCCAGACCGGATCGCCACGCTCTACCTCGATGGGCCTGTGGACCTCACGGTGGATGGTGCAAGCTATCTGGGCGAGGCGGCCCGAACCTTCAACGACACCTTCATCGCCACGCTCAACAGCTGTTCTGCGGACACCGTCTGCACGGCCGATCTTGAGGGTCGCGAACCTCTGGCCGAGTACGACAAGCTGGTGGCTCGCGCGGACGCAGGCGGGCTGACGCTGGACTTCCCGATGGGCGATGGCACCACGCAGCCTCGGACGCTGACCGCGGGCGACATCGAGAGCGCCGTGGTGAGCTACCTCTACTCGCCCGGCGACCGTGAGCTCCTGCTGCGTGCGCTGACTGCCGCCTATGACGGGGACCTTGTGCCGCTGGCGCGCCTGACCTACGCGGCCATCTCCGTGGACGCGGACACCCTCAAGGTGGTCCCGGACCCTACGTACTCGGACGCCATGTACTACGCGGTGGAGTGCCAGGACTACGTGTACAACGCGGATGCTGGCTCCGAGGCAGACAAGCTGGTCGCCTTCATGGCCGTGGGGCGCAGCAACGGCGCGGCCACCTCGCGCTTTGGCGACGTGTACTACGCCGACATGCCGTGTCTCTTTTGGCCCAACCACCCGGCCATGGACCCGCGCCCGGCGCCCATCGTCAACGCGCCGTACCCCACGGTGGTCATGGTGGCCACCACGGACCCCATCACGCCCGTGGCCAACGCCATCCGCATCGCCAACCGGCTCTCCAACGTCAACGTGATCATCCAGACCGGCGGTCCCCACGTGATCTTTGGCTGGGGGCTCTCCTGCCCCGATGACAATGTGGCCGCGTACATGGTGATGGGGACGAGCCTTGGCGGGCCGTACCTGACGTGCCCGGGCTCCGTGTCGGACGACTATGTGGCCACCGCGGCCGACACCGAGGCCGAATACAAGGACGCTGCGGCGTTCATGGGCTCGTTTACGGACCAGGTGGAGAACAGCAACGACTACCTGGACATGCTTGATGCGGACCCCATCAAGATGGGCTGCGACTTTGGCGGGGTCCTGGAATACACGCCAACCGATGCCGGCACGGACCTCACGCTCACGTCGTGCGCCTTTACGCCGGGGATGACCGTGAGCGGGACGGGGTCGATTGACGATGAGAGCGGCGTCACGAAGCTGGACATCACGCTGCCGGGCGGCGCGCTCCGCTACACGCGGGACGGCGACGGCAAGACGACGATCAAGGGCACGTTCCGCTTGGCGCCAGTCGCCGGAGGCTGAGCCGGTTAGCGGCTACGCGGACCGCAATACCACCGGCAGGGGTGCTAAGCCGTTCGTCCCGCGCCGCTGAGTCTCACCGGTGGCCGATCTAGGCCTTACCACCACCGCGGGCGGTGCTAAGACCCCGCAACGCTGCATTGGACATCCCCAACGCCCCGTCGGCGGCCAAGTTGCCCGACCCCAGGCGTTTGCACCGCTGCCAGTGGTATTGCTGCCAGTGGTATTAAGGAGCTGCGAGCCGTTCGACGCTGGTGAACAGCTCCTGAACCGCGGAGGGACCCGCATGACCCAGATAGACCGCCCGGGCCGCCGTTGGAGTCCGGCGAAGGTCGCGATTGCACTGCTCGCCGGGCTCGTCGTGCTCGTGCTCCTCTTCCCCGGGAGCGGAATGATGTCCCAGCCTCCGCAGTGCCTGTCAGCGTTCGGCTATTCCGTGCCGTGCGAGAGCGGAGTCGCAGTCGCCGCAGGAGCTGTAACCGCTGGGATCGTTGGCCTATCGCTCTGGAGAGCTGGCCGCCGGATGCGGAAGCAGTGAAGCAGGGCCCGGCGCCTACCGGCTCGTGACCTCCGCCAGTTAGACTCTGCGCACACCGCCGCACGCAACCCGGGAGGGCGCATTGACCGAGCAGGACGAGCAGCCGTCAACGCCGACGCCGACGCCCAAGGACCGGGGCAAGACCGTCCACGGGGACGCGGCCAACGCCGGCCACCGTGTGCTGGGTTCAGACGATGCTGAGGTTGAGGCCTATCTCGAGGTTGCCCTCGACGCGCCTGCCCCCGTCCGCACGGACAACGACCCGCCCACCGCGGCCGTCATACCGGAGCCCGGCGTCGTCGCCGTCCTGGACTTCGGCAGCCAGTTTGCCCAGCTGATCGCCCGCCGCGTCCGCGAGCTCAACGTCTACTCGGAGCTCCTCCCGCACGACACGCCCCTGGCCGAGCTTGAGCGTCGCGGCGTCCGCGCGATCATCCTCTCGGGCGGTCCCAACAGCGTGTACGACGCCAACGCACCCAAGCCGCACGCATCCATCTGGAGCGGCCGCCTCCCGGTGCTCGGCATCTGCTACGGCGCCCAGCTGATGGCCCACGAGCTGGGCGGCGACGTCCAGCCGTCGGCCAAGCGCGAGTACGGCCCGGCCAGCGTCCAGATCACGGACGCGGGCGCGCTCTTCGCCGGCATCGACCGCGAGCAGCCCGTCTGGATGAGCCACGGCGATTCGATCACCCGGCTGCCCGAGGGCTTCACCGCCACGGCGCAGACGGACTCCACGCCATACGCCGGGCTTGCCGCCCCGGATCGCCGTCTGTACGGCATCCAGTTCCACCCCGAGGTGGTGCACACGCCGCGCGGCAAGGACATGCTGCGCAACTTCGTGACCGGCATCGCCGGGATTGCGCCTGCATGGACGTCGGCCAACTTCATCGACACCACCGTGGCGGAGATCCGCGAGCGCGTGGACCGCCATGCGGCCGAAACCGGGTCGAGCGGCCAGGTGATCTGCGCGCTCTCGGGTGGCGTGGACTCCGCGGTAGCCGCAGCGCTTGTCCACCGTGCGGTGGGCGACCGGCTCACCTGCATCTACGTGGACCACGGGCTGATGCGCAAGAAGGAGTCGGACCTCCTGCGCGTCACATTTGAGGCCAACCTGGGCATGCGGCTGGTGATGGTGGACGCGCGCGAGCGGTTCCTCGCCCGTCTTGCCGGCGTCACGGATCCCGAGGAGAAGCGCCGGATCATCGGCGACGAGTTCATCCGGGTTTTTGAGGAGGAGGCGGCCAAGATTGGCCAGATCGACTTCCTCACGCAGGGCACGCTGTACCCGGACGTCATCGAGTCCGCCACGTCGGACAACAAGACCGCGCAGAAGATCAAGACGCACCACAACGTGGGCGGGCTGCCGGCCGATCTGCGCTTCAAGCTGATTGAGCCGCTGCGCTACCTGTTCAAGGATGAGGTGCGCCTGGTTGGTGCCGCCATGGGTCTGCCGGACGCGATGGTCCAGCGCCAGCCCTTCCCGGGGCCGGGTCTGGCCATCCGGATCCTTGGCGAGGTCACCGCGGAGCGCCTCGACACGCTGCGCGACGCGGACTGGATCGTCATCGACGAGATCAAGGCGGCCGGGCTGTACCACAGCGTCTGGCAGTCGTTTGCCATCCTCACGCCGGTGCGGTCCGTGGGCGTCCAGGGCGATGGCCGCACGTACGCCAACGTGGTGGCCATCCGCGCCGTGACGTCAGAGGACGGGATGACCGCGGACTGGGCGAAGCTGCCCTACGACGTGCTGGGCAAGATCTCCTCGCGCATCGTGAACGAGGTCCCCGGCGTCAACCGCGTCGTGTACGACATCAGCAGCAAGCCGCCCGCCACGATCGAGTGGGAGTAGCGGCGTAGCGGTCGAGAGTGTCATCTCGGGGAGGTGCGGCTTGTCGGATAGCGGAGCACTTGTGCCGACGCTGCTGCACATGCTGGACGCGTGGGAGCGCGGAAGCCTCGCAAACGCCGCTGTCCGCGATTGGGCCGAAGAGTTGGCCACACAGATCGAGTGGCCGCCCTTGGTCGAGGTCAACGGTCGGCAGATCAACGACCGGACCGCCCCAATCTCGGCCGCCGCTTATGTGGTCGACGCCCTGGAGGGCATGCATGTCGGGCTCATCTGCGTGGAGGACGTCCCAGCCCTGCGCGCCCTGCTTGTGTCCGGCGATCAGCCTAGTCCGGGTGCATGGGTGACTTGGGACGAGTACTGGAAGTCTGTCGACTTTGCGGCCAGAGGGAGCGCCTTGGCCGCTGACCCCTTCTACTCGCCGGGACCACGCCGCTAACAGCCGCGGAACCGCACGCGCCACCCTGTCAGGGGTTCGTTTCCGGTGGCCACCGTGAATCGCAACCCTGTGAGGGGTGAAACTGCCGGATCGAGCCCGGATTGGCCTGGGATTCGGCAGCAAACACCCTGACAGGGTGGCAAAACGCTGTGCGCGCCGACTTTGAACCCCTGACGGGGTTGCGGCGGAGCCAGAGCGCCTGGTCGAGGCCGGAGTGCCGCCGCCCCTCCCGGGTGTGATCGGTGGGACCGATCGATTTCGCGTGGCAACCGCTCCGGTGATCGGTGCCACCGATCATTTCGACGTGAATTGGCAGCGAACAGGCCCGAATCGGGGCGATTCGATCGGTACCACCGATCACTCGAGGGTCCGCGGCCGGGAATCGATCGGTGCCACCGATCAGCGGCGTGGCCCGAGGCGGCCCGAGTGGGCTGGCGCCTCACCAGCCGAGGCACACCCGCAGGTCATACGCCCAGAACGCGGCCACCTCGCGGGCGATCATCAGCGGCATCGGGCCGATGAACTGCGGGTCCACGGCCGGGACCGTGAGCACGTCGATGCCGGTGACCGCGAACGCGAGCTGCACGCGCGGCAGGTGGTACGCCTGGCTCACCGCGATCAGCCGCGTTGGGCCGCCCGGCCGGAGCCCCAGCAGCGCCGCAACGTTGGCAACGGTTGCCTCTGTGGTCACGCCCGCCGAGTCCACAACGACTGCCGTCGGTTCCACCCCCGCGGCCACGGCCACGTCGCGCATGACGGCCGCCTCGTCGAACCCCTCCTTGCCCACCCCGCCGGACATGATCAGCATGGGCACCAGCCCCTGCCGATACAGCTCCACGCCGGTGGCGATGCGGTCCGCCAGCGTCTGCGACGGCAGCCCCGACGGGTAGACCTGGGCGCCGAAGATGACCGCGGCATCGGCTGGCCGACGGTAGTCCGTCGTCCCGAAGAACAGCATCTGCGCGAGCGGGAAGGCCAGCGCCACGGCGGCGGTAGCCGCAGCGAGGCGGACCAGATCACGTCTGGCGCCGGTCCCGGCAGATCTGCCCCCGCGTCCCCGGGCCGCCATCACCGCGATCACGCCCAGCAGCACTGCCACCACCAGCGACAGCGGCACGGGCATGAACGGCCGCACATTGCCCGCGCCAACGGCCGCATAGAAGGTGCCGATGTCGCGGAGCGCGAGGATCGCTGCCAGCGCAACCAGCGTCACGGTGAGCCACCGGCGACGCCGCGCGGCGATCGGGCGCACAGCCCACGCCCCAAGCAGACACGAGACGGCGCCCAGGAAGGCAAAGCGCTCGCCAAACGGCAGAT
>CAIYHO010000153.1 GCA_903925955.1 uncultured Chloroflexota bacterium | reverse complement strand
CCCACCTTCAACACAAGCGCCACCAGCGACTTGACCGCCGCCGCCTGGACAGCGGGCTTGCGGAAGAAGGCGCGGTTGCGCGCCGCTCCAAAGCTGGAGAAGGTCACGTCGATCCGATGCCCGCGCTCGTGGACGGCATCCACGATGTTCCGTCCCTGCGCGCCCACGATGCGTTTGTAGCCGGTCTTGGTTGTGTCCAGGGCGCCAGCCGCAGTTGTGGTCACGCTGAACAGGGCGATGGTGGCCACAGGCGAGGCGTTGAGGTGCGCCACGATGGTGTCGTCCATCTCCCAATACGGCACAAAGCCATAGAGCTCATGCCCGGCAGCCCGCGGCGGCGAGGCGGAGGGGGTGGACGGGACAATGGTTGCCGCCGGGATGCTGACCGCGGGGGTGGGCGTGGCGCTGGACCCGCACGCAGCCACCAGGGCCAGCACAAGCAGCGGCACGAGGAAGCGTGCAACCTGCTGAGCGGGACGTGCCATGACGTGAGGGTGCCCGCCACCACGGCATCGGTCAACCTCCACCTGCCGAAAGTGTTGGTTTCTTTGCCGTCCGGCCCTCCCGATGTTCACGCAGAGCCGTCAGGATACGAAGGACCAGTGGGAGGGTGAAGCATGAAGCTCTTAGAGGTGGACGGCGCAGTCGTCCACCGGGCTGGCCCAAGCGCCCTCGAGCGGCGCGCTTTGGCGCTGTGGCCGCGCCTTGACCGCACGGCCCTGCATCGATGCCGCGATGACGCCACCCGGATCGCCGCGCTTGTCGCACGTCGCACATCGCTGCCGCCGGAGGCCATCCGCGACCTGCTCACGATGCACCAAGTGGGACGGACCGAGATCGACACCTGGTTTGGGTGATCGCCCCACACGGCTCCTGACTGTGGGGACCGCCCGTACAATCGGGCGATGACCGCCACCAACTCCACGGCGCCCACGAGTTCCGCCGGCAGCAATCGACGTCATCTCGCCATTGTTCTCGGGGTGGCCCTAGTGGCACTCGCGGCGGACGCGGTGGCCGCGTATCTCTCCGGCAGCCTCGCCCTGATTGCGGATGGCGCCCACCGCATCACCGATGTGATTGGCCTTTCCATTGCGTTTGGCGCCGCCACCATGGCGGCCCGGCCGGCAACACACAACCGCTCGTTTGGGTCAGCCCGGGCCGAGGTGATCGCCGCCTGCGTCAACGCCGGCCTGCTTGTGGCCCTTGGCGCGTTCATTGCCTACGAAGCCGTCACCCGGCTGCTGGCACCGGAGACGCCGGAACCCGGGCCGATGATGGTTGCGGCGATGATTGGGCTCATCGGGTCGGGTTCGGCTGCGCTCATTCTGCGAAGCCAGCATGACGGCTTCGCAGCGCGTGGCGCGTTTCTCGACGTCTTGGGCGATGCCGTGGGCTCGGTTGCCGCAATCATCGCTGGCGCTCTGGTGTTCTTCACGGGCTGGGAGCTGGCGGACCCCATCGCATCACTTGCGGTGGTCTGCCTCGTCGTCCCGCGGGCCATCCTGCTGTTGCGCGATGCAATGGCCGTGCTGATGGAGTCAACGCCACCGGGCATGTCCCTACAAGCGGTACGCGAGCGGATCCTCAACGTGCCCGGGGTGGCAGGAGTCCACGATCTCCATGCGTGGCAGATCACTACCGGACTCCCGATGCTGACCGCCCACGTCACCGCAGCCGAGGGCCAAGATCCGTACCACGTCCTGCATCTCGTGGACATCGCGCTTGCCGCCGACTTCGACGTAGAGCACAGCACCATCCAGGTTGAGCATCCGTCTCGGCCAACCGAAGACGACGCGCACGACTGATCCGTCTCGGCCCGTGACTCGGGCTGTTCAGCCTCGCGCGGTCAGCACGAGAGCGCGGACCAGGAGCCAGCCAAACGCAGCCGCCGACACCGCTGTGACAACGACGGCAACTGCCGCAGGCCACACAACCACCGGCAGCGAGTCCAGACCCCACCAGGCGATGCCCGCACCCACACCGGCTACCAGCGCAACGGCGCCAAGGATGGCGAGCGCCTGATCGACCCGGTCAAGACCCACGTAGCGCCACGACGTGCGGGCGCCAGCAAGCCCAAAGCCACGCGCCTCCATGGAGATCGCCATCCCCTGGACCCGCTCAAAGGTGGCAACAAATGCGGGCCGAAGCGCCGGGATCAGGGCGCCAAAGCCTCTCGCTGACATTCCCCGTGCCCGCTGGGCAGCCAGCACGATCTCAAGCTCGCGCCCAAGCACAGGCACGAGCTGGACGGTCAGCGATCCCATGAAGGCCGCGGTGTACGGCACGTGCAGACGCCGAAGCCCGGCAAACAGGTCGCTGGGGTGGGTTGTGACAAGCACCGCGACTGCCCATGTCTCCATCGCGAGCACCCGGAGCACCAACGAGACGCCGCGCGTGAGGCCGGCGCCACCAATGGCAAACGGGCCAACTTGCGCCGCCACAAGGCATGGCGCCACGCACGTGGCAGGCGCCAGCGCCTGCAGCACGATGATTGACGCGGCCAGCGGCCCCAGCACGGCCATCGTCCGAAGTGCCGGGCGTCCCACGCCGGACAGGGCGGCAAGCGCAAGCCCGGTGACGGCAACCACGGCCAGCGGCACAGGGTGATAGGTGGCGAAGGCAATGCCCACAGCCGCCGCAAACCACGCAAGCTTGGCGACGGGACTCCGCCTGTGCAGCCACGACGTGCCGGGCACGAAGGTGAAGAGCGAGTTCATAGGGCAGGCGCAGACGCCGCTTCTGCCCCGGCCAGCGCGAGGCTGTTTGCCAGCAGCACCCCGGGGCTCCCGGATGCAGTGATGCGGCCATTCGCCACAACAAGCACCCGGTCGGCCACCAGGGCAAGCAGCCGAACGTCGTGGCTGAGCACCAGCACGCCAGTCCCCTCCCCGGCTGCATCAACAATCTCCTGGGCGATCAGCAGCCGCAGCGCGTCGTCAGCGCCAATCGTGGGCTCGTCCAGAACAAGCAGTTGCGGCGCCATCGCCCTGATCGCCGCCACGGCCACAACCTTGCGTGTTGCGCGGCCCAGCCGAAGCGGGTGCCGGTCCAGCAGCGGCCCAAGACCAAAGCGCTCTGCAATCAACGCGGTACGCCGGCTGATCTCCGGCTCCGGAGTCCGCAGCGCGCGGAGCCCCAGGGCTAGCTCCTCACGAACCGTCGCGGCAAGCAGCTGGTGCCGGGGGTCCTGAAACACCAGACCAGCCGCCGCCGCACGTTCGCGCGCCGGACGCCGCACGCGCGTGTCGAGGCCGCCAACCACCACGGTTCCGGCATCGGGTTGCGTGAGCCCGGTGGCAAGGCGTGCCAGCGTGGACTTGCCGCTGCCGTTGGGGCCGGTCATGCCCAGCACCTCGCCCGCGCGCACCTCCAGCGAGATGCCGTCGAGGGCCTGCGTCGCCGCCCCGGGGTAGGTCAGCGAGACGTCAGACACGGCCAGCACCACGTGGCCCGTCGGCGACCTGGGCCCAAGCGGCGCCGGGAGTCCCAGAGCAGCGTCAGGATCCGGCGGCCCGTCGGCGGCAATCCGGCCCGCCGCAAGGCGCACCACGCGGGTTGCCCCGCTCGTTGCGCCGCACGCGTCCCGGTCAGCCCGGATGACCGTCACGCCCCGCCCGACGCAAAGACGCCGCAGGATTGCCAGCAGCGCGGCTGCACCGGCCGGATCAAGATTTGTGGCAGGCTCGTCCAGGACAAGCAGCGACGGCTCCATCGCCAGGACAGAGGCAAGCGCAAGCCGCTGCTGCTCGCCGCCCGACAGCGTGGCGGGGTCGCGATCGTCAAGACCGTCAAGCCCCACGTCATGGAGTGCCGTCGCCACACGCGGCCGCATCGCGCCCGCCGGGATGCCCAGGCTCTCCAGCCCAAACGCCACCTCCTCGGCCACGGTGCCCTGTGTCGCGGTCAGCCCGGGGTCATCAAGCACCATCCCAACGTGCCCCGCCATCGCGTACACGGGCAGGGTCAGGGGGTCCAGTCCGGCAACCCGGATCCGCCCTATGACCGTGGCGGCCACAAGGTGGGGCACAACGCCATTGAGCAGCCGCAGCAGCGTTGAGGCGCCGGCGCCCAGCGGCCCCGCCACAACCACGTGTTCGCCAGCAGCCACCTGGAGCGAGACGGCGTCAAGCGCCGGTTCGCCCCTGGTGCCAAATCTGACGGTGACGTCGTGGAGGTCAATCACCCGCAAGGGGCCAGCGGCTCAGCCAACCGGAGGCGCAAGGAAGAGGAGGTAGACCGCCGCGAGGGCCACGCCAATCGCCTCGCCGGCCAGCACCATGGCCAGCGTCCCAAAGCGGCCCGTCCCAGGCAGACGCACACCGGCAAGCAGGTCCTCGGGCAGGGCGCGCACGATGGCAAGCCCAACATACCCGGCCATCATCTTGTCGGCCACGTTGAGCACCAGGTTGGACGCAACAACGGCGGAGGCAAGCCCCTGTCCCGCAATCTCCAGAACTGCTGTCACCGCGTCAGAGGCGTGCCCGGTGGCGCCGCCGTAGACGTAGAGAACGATCGGCGCGGCCACCAGTGCCACCACAACGGCCACCACCAGGGTCAGGGCGAAGTACGTGAGCCCGTTGCGCCCAAGCCCAAACCTCCGGATCCCAAAGCCCCACACAAGCGCGCCTGCGATGTTTGCAAGCGCAAAGGGGATGTTCGACGGTCCGTTGAAGAGCGAGCCGCCCACGTTGGAGAGCGCGCCCGCGGCTGCGCCCCACCACGGACCCAGCACAATCGCCGCGACGCACGTCCCAATCATGTCCAGGAACACCGGCAGCTTCAGCAGCCCCGCAAGGTAGCTGCCCACGATATTGGTGGCAGCAGCCAAGGGCACAAGCGCGATGACCAGCGCCATCGGCGGCGACGATGCTCGCAAACGTGGTGCGGTGAAGGTCATAAGGCTCCCAACGATACCGAGTTAGGGCGTGGCCGTGCCGTGGAGAGCAGGCGGGAATGGCTCTTGCGCACAGGGAGATAATAGGGGTGACTCCACCCTCCCCCGCGAGGGACGTCCGGGAGGCAGCCGATGACGGTGATGCAAACGGTCAGAGGACCGGGCTTGCGACGGCAACCATGGTTGGTTGACCGGCTGACCGCAAGCGAGGACGCATCCCGCGGCACCACGAACCTCGTGACGCGGCCTCGCGCGGGCAACATCTCGAGCGATACCCGAGCCGGCAGGTAGCGGCGGTTCGGGGCCGGAGCTCTGGATCGCCAGGCCGGGTCGGACTTGGTGTCCGGCTTGGCGACACATCGGCCTCGGGCCGCTGTCGGGGACGGCGGCCCATCGTTTTGCCCGCCAGACCCCGCAGAGCACCCGAAGCCCGTATGCTCGCCGCCATGAACCCCGACGACCTCGACGATGTCCGACCTGCCACGCCGGCTGAGGCTGCGGACGTCGCGGCCATGCATGCTGCCAACCTACTTGCGTGGGACGAGGCCGCCGAGGACTACGAGCGGCGGCTCCCGGGCTCCATCAAGCTCCTCACCTCCGGCGGCCACAGCCTGCTGCCCGTCGAGACCGCGCTCCTTGGGGACCTCCACGCTTGCGCCCTTGCGGTGCACCTCCAGTGCGCTGGCGGCGAGGACACGCTTTCGCTGTGGCGCCTTGGCGCAGCCGCCGTCGTTGGCGTGGACTTCAGCCCGCGGATGATCGCGCTGGCCAAGCAGTTGACCGTGGCCGTCGGCGCGCCTGCCAGTTGGGTTCAGGCCGATGTGCGCACGCTCCCAGCATCGATGGACGGCACGGCCGACATCGTGTTCTCGGGCCGTGGCTCAGTGATGTGGGTGCAGGACCTTGACGGCTGGGCTGCAGGCATCGCACGCCTCCTCGCTCCGGGTGGGCGGTTTGTCATGTTTGACGGGCACCCGGCGGAGTGGCTCTTTGACGGAGACGGCGAGGGCGGCTGGCTGCTCACCGACTACGACTACTTTGGCGGCACGGAGGCATCGCGCGGCTGGGCCCCGGCCTACATCGAGAGCCTGTCCATTCCCGACGGCGAGCAGCACTGGAAGTTTGCGCGGGCCTGGACGCTTGGCGAGGTGATCACCGCACTCGCCGGAGCAGATCTGCGGCTGCTGCGCGTGACGGAGCATCCGGTGGACTGGTGGCGCGGCCACCGCGATGTCGCCCCGGCGGAGCGCGGGCGCCTACCGCTCTCCTTCTCGATCGAAGCGGTCCGCCGCTAGCCCGCCTGGCCCTCGGTATCGCGCGCGGCCGCGCTTGAGCGCAGGCGAAGCCGCTGCGGCGCCAGCACCCACGTCAGCGGCAGCATCGCCGCTGCAATCGCCACAAGCGCCCAGAGCCCCCCGCCAACGGAGCCCGTGGCATCGCGCACGGCGCCAAGGGCAAACGGCGCCCCGGCGGCCACGAGATACCCCGCAAGGAGCATGAGCGCTGCGGCCCCGCCTGTCTCATGGGCAT
>CAIYHO010000152.1 GCA_903925955.1 uncultured Chloroflexota bacterium | reverse complement strand
GTTCGAGCCGGGCCGAGGCCACTGCCGCCGACGAGCAGCGCGCCGCCGATACGACGCTGCCGGAACTTGTGGTTGCGCCATCGGGGAACCTAGCGCTGGTCTACTTCCCGCGGATGGCGGGGCGAGCCACGGTGGAGGAGATCGATCGGTCGTGGCCGGGGCTCGTGGCGTCGCTGGGGCGCCACCCTGGCATCGGCCTGTTGATGGCGCGCTCCGAGGCGCACGGAACGGTGGTCGTGGGCGCGCGGGGCTCGCGGTATCTGGACAGTGGCCGCGTGGAGGGCGAGGACCCAGTGGCGCCGTACGGCGAGCACGCAATCACGGGTCTGCGGCGTCTTGCGGGCATGGAGCACTGCGGCGACCTGGTGCTGGTGAGCCTGTATGACGCCGAGACGGACGAGGTGGCGGCGTTTGAGGAGCTGATTGGATCCCATGGCGGCATGGGCGGGGCGCAGACCGAGGCGTTCATCCTGCATCCGGCCGAGTGGACGGTGGACGAGCCGCTGGTGGGCGCTGAGGCGGTCCACCGCCAGCTGCTGCGGTGGCTGGAGGATCTGAGGCTGCGGGCCAAGGCGGTTCCGCCCACGGAGCCCAGCCCCACGGCTCACCCTGGCTAAGGCCAACCCCGCACCGGCGCGGTCACCCGGTGCCACGGCTCACCCGGTGAGTCCTCGCGATCCCAAGCGCACGCCGTGAGCCATCCAGAGCACGGGGAGGACCGCGCGAGGCACCGCAGCACCGTCCCGGGCGCTACTTGACCCATCGGGCGAGCCAACAGTGTTCGCGGGATCGCGATGACTCACCGCGTGAGCCGCGGGCAAGGCCCGGGGCAAGGCCGCTGTGCTGCCCGCCGGCCGAAGCGCTAGAACCCGGTTGAGCACCAGGGCTCGTCGGCCGTGCGGAACAGGGAATCGGCCAGCGCCAGCGCGCCGGGCCTCGCCTCGTCGCAGCCGGTGGTCAGCACCACGTTGCGCAGACGCGTCCCGCCCAGGAGGGCAGCTCCAACCGCCGCCAGCGGCAGCGCGAGATCGCCGGATCGGTCGGTTGGCGTGCAGCGTGCGCCGTCGGGTGACACGTCCAGCAGCCAGCGCCCGGTGGCGGCCGGACAACTCTCGTCGCCGGGCTCGGCAACCTCGAGCACAAGCGAGCCGGCCCTCTCCCACGCGCGTGTCTCAAGCGCTCGCGGCACGTCCACGGGGCGGACCCAGAGCGCATCAATGGCCGAACTCTGGCGCACCGCCCGCTGGTTTGTCGCGAGCCACGGCAGCGGCTCCATGCAGCGGCGGGACTCGGCCCGCACAACGGTGACAAGGTCAATCGACGCGAGGTAGCGCCACAGCGCGGCGTACGCCTCGGGCGTGGTCGCGTGGAGGTCCTCCACCTCAGCGGTGCCCTGAGGGATGTGATCTGGCCACTCGGTCTTTGTGGAGTACCGCGCGTAGCCGTCCACCACGCCTGCCGGATCGCGGTGTAGCGCCAGAAACCCCTTCCACGCTTCGCCAAAGGTGGGCGGGAGCAGGCCGAGGTCCGACTGCCAGTGCGCTGGCAGGCGGCGGAGGTGACCCGCTTGCCGCGGCCGGCACGCCTCATACACGTCACGAATGACGTCGGCCGACGCCTGGGTGAGCGGCGCCAACTCCACGCTGCCCGAGACGTCCCCGTGCCAGCGGGTGTCGTGGGTCTTGATGGTCCATGTGGCATCACGCGTCGCAGGCCCATAGCCAAACTGCGTGTAGATGCCGAACTCCGAGGACCAGAGGACCCCGGCCGCCTCGCCGTGCTCGCGCATTGCGGCGTGCGCGCGGGCCGCCATGGCCGTGAGGATGCCGCGGCGTCGATGGGTGGGCAGCACGGTGACAGCGGTCACAGCCGCAGCGGGGATCGCCGCGCCGCCAGGCAGCGTGAGCTCCGTGCCCCAGGTGCGGAACGTTCCGCATGCAGCCGCGCCATCAAACGCCACGAGCGTCCGCCCGGGCGTCCACGTGTCGCGCACCACCCCCGCGACGCGCGCCACATCCGGGCGCTCGAGGAACGCGGTTGACATCACGTCAACGGCAAGCTGGTACTCGTCGGGCTCAACGGCCCGGATCTCGATGTCCATGACGCCGATGCTACCCCTGCGCGCCAGCCAATCGCGAGCGGACCGCCGCCGAGAACGCGCGATGCGCAGCCGTTCGCGGCAGCGCCACCTTCGTCAGGTCAGCGAACGCCATATGCGCCCGGATAGCGTCGGCACACGCGCCAGCGAACCCGGGATTGGCGTCCGACAACGGGTCAAACCCGTCCTCCCACCACAGACCCAGGATCCGCAGCGTGCTCGTCTTGCGGTCGATGCGCGGCTCAATCCGCCCCACAAACCGGTCGCCGTAGAACAGCGGGAGCACGTAGTAGCCCCAACGGCGCTTCTCGGCCGGGACGTACACCTCCCACTTGTAGTCAAACCCGTAGAGCGCCGCCAATAGGTCGCGGTCCCAGACCAGCGGGTCCAGCGGTGCGATGAAGGCAGCCCCACCGCCGGCGGGAGCCCCGGCCAAGACGGCAGCCTCGGCGGCATCCAGCTCGGGCAACGCCTCCACCGGCACAAAGCGCACGCCCTTGAGCCCCTCCACCGTCACCGGGATGATGGCCCCGGTGGCCACCAGCTCGTCACGGAGCGAGACCCGATCCACCGCGGAGCCAGTCCCGGTCCACAGCGTGTACTCGCCCGTGGCGCCCAGCAGGCCATTGGCGCGGTACCGGGAACGCAGCTTGTGGAGCAGCTGCTGACGCTCGGGGATGCGCTGGGCCAAGAGCTCAGCGGGGAACACCCGTTCAACCAGATCGTAGTAGCGCTGGTTGCCCTTGCGGCGCGAGATGGCCAGGACGCCGGCCTCCGCCATCGCCTCCAGCAGCGCGCGAACCTGATTTGTGGGGCGCCAGTACCAGTCGATGGCCTCACGCGCACCAATCTCGAGCGAGGAGGTGGGGCCGCCGTCGCGGATCCGCCCCAGCAGCTCCTCCACGAGCGGCGCGTGCGCGTCAAACGCCTCGCCCTCATGACGCGAGCTGGATCGGTCCCACGTGATGCGATACCAGGGCAGCTCCGCCGTGGGCACCAGCGAGAACATCTTGTTGTACGTCTCGTACAACAGGCGATCGCGGTACAGGAGGTCCTCGGTCCACGACCGGCGATAGCCCGCCACGCGCGCCAGCAGCACCAGATCGTGATTGCGCCCGGCCACCTCCAGCGGGTCAAACTGGAGCGACCCAAGCCGGTCGATGACGCGCATCACGGACGCTGGCTCAGCCGGCAGGGCGCGCGGCGGCGCCAGCAGGTGGTGGGCGGCGAGGTAGCGGCGGGCGACGGCAGCCGAAATGGCGCGATGGGCTGTGGGCACGGGCCGATAGTAGGCGATTGCGGGCACCCCGACGTTTTGGGGGCACCCCCCCAATCCGGGGTATGGTCAGGGCCGAATACTTGGGTGTAGACCAAGCATCAGCCTCGACCAAAGGAATTCGCCATCAGCGCACACGACCGCGCCGACCTCGTCGCCGACATCATCTCCGGCTACGAGACGCTCATGCACCAGCTTGCTGGCGGACACGCCCCGGAGTTCCTCGAGATCGCCGTGACGATGCCGCAAGCCAAGCTGTTGTACCTGTTGAGCGCGCTCGGCGACCTCCACATGTCCGATCTCGTCACCCGTCTTGGGGTTTCGCTGTCCACGGTCAGCGGGCTCGTTGATCGGATCGTCGAGTCGGGTCTGGCCGCGCGCCACGAGGATGCGGCTGATCGCCGCCAGGTCGTCGTTGGCCTGACCGCCACCGGCGCCACGTTTATCGACAGGTTCCGGGAGCTCAACGCCCGTCAGATGCGCGAACTCCTGAACCACCTCAACGACGAGGAGCTGGCGGGTCTCCGCCAGTCCCTCAATGCGCTCTCAAGGGCGGCTGCTCGGGCCGCCTCTGGGGACGCGCCGGCTGCGCTCTCGGCGTAGCCGCAACTCGCCACCCACACACTCGGCAGGAAGGAACTCATGGGCCGTCTTTCGTCGTTCGCCGTCGGGAAGCGCAGCGTTGTGCTGCTGCTGGCCGGCGCCCTCTTCATCTCGGGCATCGCCGCCTGGGGCAGCCTCAAGCAGGAGCTGCTCCCCGATATCCAGTTCCCGGTCATCACGGTGATCGCGCCGCTCCCCGGCGCCGGCGCCGCGGACGTGGCAGACCAGGTCACCAAGCCCATCGAGCGGGCGATCTCCAGCATTCCGCGCCTCAAGAGCCTGCAGTCCACATCGGCAAACTCGCTGTCGCTGGTGGTTGCGCAGTTCTCCTTTGGCTCCGATGTCAAGGAGATCCGGGCCACGATTGAGCAGAACCTGCAGAACGCGGGCCTGCCCACCTCGGTGAACCCGACGGTGTCGGCGCTGGACATCAACGCCTCCCCGGTGATCATCGCGTCCATCGCGGCCACGTCTGAAACCGGGCTTGCGGACGCCGCGCACATCGCGCAGACGGAGATCGTCCCAGCGCTCCAGGGCATCGACGGCGTCGGCAGCGTTGACCTCACGGGCGGCGAAGTGCAGCGCGTGCTGGTCACGCTCGATCCCGCGAAGCTTGAGGCCAACGGCATCACGCTCAGCCAGATCACGGGTGTGCTGGCGGCCAACAACATGACGTTCCCGTCGGGACAGGTCACCGCCGATGGCTCCAAGATCCCGGTCTCAACGATTGGCCAGATCACCAGCATCGAGCAGGTGACCGGCCTTGTCGTCGGCTACAAGCGGCCCGCCGCCGCCCCGGCTGTGTCGGCCGCCCCGGCCGCCTCCGGCGCCCCCGCCCCGTCGGCATCGGCCGCCGCCCCCACCAAGGTCACCATCGGCGACCTGGGCACGGTTGAACTCAAGGGTGTCGCCACCACCGGCTATGCCCGCACTGACGGCAAGCCCGCCCTGTCGCTGTCCGTGTCCAAGACGTCCAGCGCCAACACCGTGCTGGTGGCTGACGCCGTGACCGCAAAGCTCAAGGAGCTGGGCGACCAGTACAAGGACACCGTCTCGGTCCAGGTTGTCAACGACATGTCCGGGTTCATCAAGGAATCCACGGACGGCCTGCTCCGCGAGGGCAGCACGGGCGCCCTCTTCGCGGTCCTGACCATCTTCCTGTTCCTGTTCAGCCTCCGCTCCACCGTGGTGGCCGCGGTCAGCATTCCCCTCTCCATCCTCACGGCGCTTGTGGTCATGCAGATCACCGGCATCACCCTGAACATCATGACCCTGGGCGGCCTGGCGGTTGCCGTGGGACGGGTAGTGGATGACGCCATCGTTGTCCTTGAGAACGTCTACCGCCACCGAGCCATGGGCGAAGACCGCCTGACAGCGGCGATCAACGGGCCCAAGGAGGTTGCCGGCGCGATCACGGCCGCCACCATCACGACGGTGGGCGTGTTCCTGCCGCTCGGGTTCGTGGGCGGCATCGTCTCCCAGTTCTTCCTCCCGTTCGCGCTGACCGTCACGTTTGCGCTGCTGGCATCGCTTGTGTGCGCCCTCACCGTGGTGCCGGTGCTCGCGTACCTGCTCATCGACCGCGTCAAGCTCAACGTGGACGAGGACGGCGAGCCCAAGAACTCATTCTGGATCAAGGCCTACACGCCGGCCATCAAGCTGGCCCTCCGCAGCCGAACCACCAAGCTGGGCGTGGTTGGCGTTGCCGCCCTCCTCTTCCTGAGCACGGGCCTGCTGGCGCCGCTCCTGCCCACCGCGTTCATCGACGCGGGCTCCCAGAAGCTCCTCCAGATCACCGTGGCACCGCCGTCTGGCGCCTCGTCGCAGGCAGTCCTTGATCAGACCCGCATGGCCGAGGGCATCCTTGCCAAGGACGACAGCGTCCTGCTTGTCCAGACGTCCATTCCGGGCGAAGGCGGCGAGGCCGGCTTCCAGGCAATCGTGGCGTCCATGGGCGGCAAGCCCGCCAACAGCGCCCGCATCACCGTGAAGCTCGCCGACACGGTGGACGTGGCCACGTACGCAGCGACGCTTGCCAACGAGCTTGCGCCGGTGAAGACCAATGGCTTCGATGTGGCCGTTGCCCAGACCGCGGGCTTTACCTCCAACGGGCTCAGCATTGTTGTGTCAGGCAACAGCGCCGCCGATGTGGCTGCCGCCAACGACACGGTGCTGGCGGCGCTCAAGGACAACAAGGATCTGCTCAACCTCAAGTCAGACCTGTCCAAGGGCACGCCTGAGATCCAGGTCACGCCTGACCCAAGCAAGACGCTTGGCTACGGTCTCACAGCGGCGCAGGTTGCCCAGGAGGTCAGGGCCGCACTCGTGGGCACGGTCGCAACGCGCATCGTCCTTGACAGCAGCGGCAACGCCACCGACGTGTTTGTCCAGCTGGACCCCGCCAGCATCGCGTCGGTTGCGGACCTGCAGGCCCTCAAGGTGGGCACGGCCGTGAAGACCACGCTGGGCAAGATCGCCACGGTGGAGGAGGTCAAGGCGCAGGGCTCGATCACCCGGATCGACCAGTCGCCCGCGGCGTCCATCTCGGCCGAGATCACCAGCCAGAACACGGGCAAGGTCAGCAAGGACGTCCAGGCCGTCATCGACGGGCTTGTGGCGGCCAACAAGATCCCCGCAAGCGTGACCGTCGAGTTGGCGGGCGTCACCGCGCAGATGAGCGAGGCCTTTGGTGGCCTGTTTGTCTCGATGGGTGTGGCGGTCGTCGTGGTCTACGTGGCCATGGTGCTCACGTTCAACTCGCTCATCACCCCGTTCATCATCCTGTTCAGCCTGCCGCTGGCCACCATCGGCGCGTTCCCCGCGCTGTACTTCACCGGCAAGCCGCTTGGCGTCAGCGCCCTCATCGGCTTCCTGATGCTCATCGGGATCGTGGTCACCAACGCCATCGTGCTGCTTGACCTGGTCGAGCGGTTGCGGGCGAAGGGCATGTCCACCACAGATGCGCTCATCGAGGGCGGCCGAACGCGTGTCCGGCCCATCCTGATGACCGCCATCGCAACGATCCTCGCGCTGATCCCGCTCGCCGCGGGCTTTAGCAAGGGCTCCATCATCGCGGCGGAACTGGGCACGGTCGTCATCGGCGGCCTGTTCAGCTCCACCTTCCTGACGCTCCTTGTGGTGCCCGTTGTGTACTCGCTTGTGGACGGTGTCCGCACGCGAATCAGCAACCGCAACCGCAAGGCTGAACTGGCGCCAGAAGCCGCCCCGGCGGCCTGACCCCTCCGTCCACACATTCAGCGTCCCCGTGGCAACCTAGCGGCCCACGGGGACTGCAAGGAGGAACCAACATGGCCATTACTCGTTTTGCCGAAGCCACCTGGAACGGCGACCTCATCAACGGCAGCGGCAGCATCGACTACGTGTCGTCCGGCGCCTTCGCCCGGATGCCCGTGACCTGGGCGTCGCGGACCGAGGAGCACAACGGGCGCACCAGCCCCGAAGAGCTCATGGCGTCGGCGCATGCCGCCTGCTTCTCGATGGCGTTCTCGGCACAGCTGGCGCGCAACAGCACGCCTGCCACCAAGCTGGCCGTGAAGTGCGTCGTGACGTTTGACAAGACCGACGCCGGCTGGCGGATCACCCGCAGCGACCTCACGGTTGTGGGCACGGTTGCCGGGATTGACCAGGCCAAGTTTGCCGAACTGGCTGAGAACGCCAAGGTTGGCTGCCCAATCTCCAGCGCCCTGCGCGAGACGATCACCCTCTCGGTGGACGCAAAGCTCGCCTAGTTCCCGCGCACCTTTCGTGCTCCACAACGGCCGGTCTGGGTTCGCCCCGGCCGGCCGTTCTTCGTTTCAGGCCTTTGGCTCCTTGAGTCACGCCTGACTCAAGGAGGAGGGTGGCGTGCAGCGTTCAAGGTCGGAAGCGCCGTTTCGGCGCCCGAGTGGTGCAGCAGCATGACCGTTCTGAGTCACTGGTGACTCTGGGTCTAAAATCGCTGCGACGCGGCGGTCAGCGCGGCGATTGGGGGTTCGATGTGCGGCGGCTCGCCTCTGCGGTTGTCACGGTTGGCCTGCTGGTAGCGGGCTGCGCGACGATTGTGGTTCCAGCCCCGACGCCCTCACCCACCCCACCGCCCCGGCCCAGCCTCAACGTGGGCAACGGGACGTCGCTTGAGGTGACGCTCACGGTCAACGGGAGCCCCGTCGGGGTGTTTCCGGCTGGCGGAGTGGGGCCCACCGTCGACGTGTCGAAGCTCCCGCCGTTTCCGTGGCATGTTGGCGCGCAGACGTCGTCCGGCCGCCTGCTGACGTTCATGACCGTCAAGGAAGGCGACGGCATCATGACGGTGCAGAACGGCGTGGGCACCGGCAACAGCCCGATGGGCCGCGTGGACCTGTCGTGCGGCCGGCTGACCATCTGGGCTGGCGACCACCCGCCGTCCGGCCCCGTGCCGCCCAGCCCGGCGGGCTCCCCCGGCGACTGCGCGCCGTAGACGCCCCGGCCCGCGCTCAGGGGCAGGTCTGCCGCCAGGCGGCGCTCGTCAACTGTCGCCCGCGCGCGCCAACTGTCGCCCGCGCGCGCCAACTGTCGCCGATATTCCTGCCAGGCATCGATTTCAACCACACCTGTTTCCGTGATGCCCCGCAGGCATCACGGCGGCAGTTTTGGCCGCGGAATGGGCCCATCCTTGTCGCGCCGATGCCCCGCAGGCATCACAGCGGCAACAAACCGGGCGATTCGATGCCTGTGGGGAATACCTGCGACAGCGCGGTCCCCCCGGCGGGCTCCCCCCACGGCGGGCTCCCCCGGCGACTGCGCGCCATAGCCCCACCCCGGCCGCAACCTCAGGGGCAGGTCTGCCGCCAGGCGTCCAGCGCCAAGCGCTTGCGGATGGCCGAGACCCGCATGGCGGCCGCCTTGGCGCAGAACGCCGACGTGGGCAACTCGTACTCAGCGTCCGCCACGGCACGGCCGGCGTCCAGGTATGGCTGGAACGCCGCGCACTCGTCGTACTGGAAGCACTGCTCCACCACGGCGAAGTCAAACGTCGAGTGCAACACGCCAACCAGCCCCGGCGCGTTCTTCTGGCCAATGCCCAGACCGCGTGCGTGCGCCGCGGCCGCAATTGCACGGTCATAGGCGATGGACTGCGCCCGCGTGATCGGGAAGCCCGTGGCCTGGTCGTACGCGTCCAGCCAGTCCGGCTCCACGGCATCAAAGCCCTTGGCGGCGCAGGTGTCCAGCCGCTTCTCCATGATTGGCAGCAGCACATCGAGCGCGCGGATGTCCAGCCAGCGCTCGTCGGGCCAGCCGTCCACCACCTTGCCCAGCAGCTTGGCCGGGAAGGACGCGGCATCTGAGCGATACGACTCCCACGTCCCCACGTCCACGTAGCAGATGACGTGTCGGCCAGCCGCGTGGAGCGCCGCGACGATGGCCGCCGAGGTGTCGTCCACGTCCAGGTCAAAGACGGCGGCCTTCACCGACAGGTCGATGGTCCCCGAGAGCTGCCACTGCCACGTCGCGCCGATTGGCGGGTACCAGGGCGCAGCGGGTGATGGCGTCGGCGTCCGCGTGGGCGCGGCAGCTGGCGTCGGCGTCGGCTCGGGCGTCCGCGTGGGCACACCCGTCGGGGCCGGCTGCACCTGGGCAGTTGGCACAGGCGTCACGCTGGGGACCGCAGCGGGGATGGGAGGGGCGGTCTGCGTTGGTACGACGGACGGAGCAGGCGAGCCGCAGCCAGCCAGCCAGACCGCCAGAAGAACCGCCAGCGCGTGCCGCCTCATGGTTAGCCCTACGAGATCGTGAGCACCCGCCACGGGTTGTGCGCGGTGTGTTGCTCAATCGCAGTCTTCCACACGTGCGCCTTGCCGACGCACTCCCGGCACGCCATGTGCAGACATGGACAGCCGCCAGCCTCGTAGCAGAGCCGCAGCCATGACCTCATCCACACCGCGGGGAGGCTCCGGCGGCGGTACTCTGCATGGGCGCTATGACCCACCGATCCGATCACTATGCGATTCTGGGCGTGGCCAAGACCGCCACCCGCGGGCAGATCCGCACCGCCTACCGGCGGCTTGCCAGGGACCTGCACCCGGACGCCAACGGGGATGACCCGGGAGCGGCCAAGCGGTTTGGGCGCGTCAGCCACGCCTGGGAGGTCCTCGGCGATGCCGCGGCCCGTCAGGCGTATGACGAGCGAGGGACACGAGGCCGGTTTGCGGCGCCCGGCACAGGCGGCCCAGCCAGCTATGCGGTTGAAGGCGTCGGGCCCATCTACCACAGCGACCTCGGGCACCACAGCGACTTCTACCAAGACGGCGACCCGCTCACCGTGGCGGAGGCAGCCGCCCTCTACGGCCGAAACCCTGCCTGGCTGCGGCTCGCGATCCGGACAGGCCGCCTGCCCGCGGTGCGCGAGGACGGGATCTATCTGCTCCGTCGCCGAGACGTGGAGCGGCTCAACCGGACGACGCCACGTCGCGCCCGGAGAACGGATGCGCCCGCCGATCCCGCGGCCGAGACGGCGGCCGAGACGGCGGCCGAGACGCCCGTGGCCGGCGGAGGCGACGCAACCCGGGCGTAACAGGGCCCGCGCCGCCGTTTAGGTGGCTTGCGGGTCCGTCGCCGCGGGCGGTGTTCTTCGCGCGTAGCGGATCGCCAGCAGGGCAAACGGTCCCAGCATGGCCATCACCACAAGGACGCCGTGGACACTGAGCAGCGTGGCAAGCGCCCCGGCAACAAACGCATTGAACGGCCGCATGCCCAAGTGGCTGAGGGTGTGGATGGACATCACCCGGCCCCGGTACGCATCTGACGATTCGTCCTGAAGCCGGGCCGTCAGCACCGTGAAGGTGAGCGAGTACCCGATCCCAAGCAGGAACGCCGACGCGAGCGCGAACGCCAGACTAGGCGCCAGACCCAGCATCACTGCCGCAACACCCTGCACCACGGCGCCGGCAGCGGCCACCCGCCACTCGGGGATCCGGCGAGTAAGCGGGCCGACGGACAAGATCGCGGTTGCTGAGCCAGCACCCCACGCGGCAACGATGAAGCCGGCAGCACTCTCTGGCATGCCGAGTGCCTCGGTGGCCAAGACGGGCGACAGGGTGCGCAACGCCTCAGCAAGTGCGCTTGTCGCCGCCACGCCAAGAATGGCCCCAAGCAACACCCGGCTTCCGCGGACATACCCCAGACCGTCCCGAATGGACTGGATCCCGGACACGCGCCGCGCCGCGGGATCCGGGTCCGGGACGTTGCGGATCAGCGTGACGGCCACCGCTGGTCCAAGGAATGTGAACGCGTTGATCAGGAAGGCCCAGGCAGGGCCCGCGGTCGCCACCACGATTGCCGCCAGCACCGAGCCGCCCAGCTGTCCGCCGGTGAACTGCAGGAGGTTGAGCCCCGTGGCCTCGGCAAGACGCTCGCGCGGCACCAGCGCCGGCAGCAGCGACGTGAGCGACGGCTTTGCAAACGCGTACGACGTGTTGGACACGAAGGCGGCGACGATCAGCACCCAGGGCTGGGACGTGCCCGCAAACGTGAGTGCCGCCAGCACGAGGGCAACGGTCATCGATGCCAGATGGGTCACAACAATCACTCGGCGGCGGTTGAACCGGTCCGAGATGACGCCGCCAAACAGGCTGAACAAGAGGATGGGCAGGAAGCCCGCGAAGTTGAGCACGCCCACCATCAGGGGCGACCCAGTGAGCATGTACATGAACACTGACGCGGCGATGTTCTGCAGCCACGTCCCGACGTTGGACAGCAGTCCGCCGGACCAGTAGAGCGCGAAGTCCCGGATGCCGAAGACGCCGAGACGGCCGCGCATCGTCATGCCTTCCGCCTAAGGTGCGTCAAGAAGCGGCTGCGTCCCGCTCCTGCAGCGCCCGCCATACGCGTTCCGGTGTAAACGGCGCCTGGCGGAGCCTGGCGCCCGTGGCCCGGAACACGGCGTTGGCGATCGCGGCAGCAACCGGGTTCAGGGCGCCCTCGCCGCCGCCCTTGGCGCCATACACGCCCACGCCGTCGCCGCGCTCAACAAGCACGGTCGCCAGCGGCGGGATGTCGCTTGCGCGCGGCACACGGTAGTCAAACAGGTTGCCGTTGAGCAGGTTGCCGTCAGCCGTGTAGACGAGCTCCTCGCGCGTCGCCATGCCCAGGCCCATGATGGCGGCGCCCACGTCCTGCGCCTCGGCCAGCTGCGGGTTGATGGCGCAGCCCACGTCGCCGATGGTGACCAGCTTGTGGATCTGGATGCGGCCCGTCTGCTCGTCCACGGTGAGGTCCACGCCAACGCAGCCCACCTCCCAGAACGGCGGCATGGCCTCGGTGGCCCCGGCCTTGCGGACATACCCGCGACCGATGCACTCGCCGCCGGCGCCCGCAAACCAGGCCCGGACCACTGCACCCCAGTCATGGAACGTGCCGCCTACCCGCACTCCCTCGTGCTCCTCCACAACCTCGGCGCCGTCCTTGGCAATGGCGTCCTGCGCCCAGCCGACCAGCTGCGCCTTGACGTCACGGGCGGCATCGCGGATGGCGAGGCCCATGAGCGTGGTTGTCCGGCTGGCGCCCGTGGAGCGGTCATAGCTGACCATCCCGGTGTCGCTCTGATTGAGGTGGACCCGCTCAAGCGGGATCCCCATCTCGCCCGCGCCAATCTGCGCAAGCACGGTGTTGGAGCCCTGACCCATCTCGGTGCTGCCGCACATCACCGTGGCGGAACCGTCGGCGTGGACGCGCAGCACAGCCGTGGTGACGGGCTCCGAACCCGCGTCCGACGCTGAGATGCAGATGGCCTTGCCGCGACCCGGCTCGGCGGGCGCATCCCAGTCCAGCTCGATGGCGGCAAGCTCCATGTCGGCACCAAGGTCCGCATCGATCCCGCGCACCTTGGGCCACGGACGCTCGCCGGGCTTGAGGACGTTCCGGCGACGGATCTCAAGCGGATCGAGGCCCAGCCGTTCGGCCGCCTCGTCCATCTGTGACTCGCCCGCAAGGACAACCTGCGGGGCGCCAAAGCCGCGGAACGAGGAGGCGGGGGCAGTGTTGGTGTATACCGCGTCGCAGGTCACGTCCACGGCCGGGATCCGGTACGGGCCGGACAGGCGGTTTGCGGCCTTGCGCGCAACCAGCGGCGAGTTCTCTGCATACGCGCCGGTGTTGAGCAGGACCTCGGCCTTGCGGGCAAGCAGGTGCCCCTCGGCGTCAAACGCGCTCTTGACCCGGACCCGGGCGGAGTCGCCGCGGGTGGTGAGGATGGCCTCGTCTGCAACCAGCGCCAAGCGGACCGGGCGGCCGGCGCGCAGGGCAAGAGCAGCGGTGAGCGGCTCGATCTTGGTGTAGCTCTTGGAGCCGTAGCCGCCCCCGACATACGGGACGACGACGCGGACGGACGAGAGCGGCAGCCCGAAGCAGCGCGCCAGATCGTCCCGGACCATATACGGGTGCTGGGCCGAGGACCAGACCGTGAGCTGGCCCTGGTTCCACGATGCCACCGTGGTGTACGGCTCCATCGCATAGGCGTAGCACATGGGGTAGCGGAACTCGCCCTCGATGACGAGCGCGGCTGCGGCAAAGCCCGCGTCCACGTCGCCGTAGTGCTGGCGCGAGTGGCTGCAGACGTTGGCCGCGGTCTTGCTGATGTCCTCTTCGAAGCCGCGATGCGGACGCTGCTCAGCCGCCTCTTCGTGGATCACGGGCGCATCGTCGGCGAGCGCGGCCTCCACGGTGGTGACCGCGGGGAGCGGCTCCATGTCCAGCTCAATGAGGCGGAGCGCCTCGTCGGCGGTTGCGGCATCCTCGGCCACGACGCCCACGATGGGCTCGCCCGCAAACCGGACCTTGCCCGTGGCGATCATGGGGTGGTCTGCCAGCGCGTGCCCGTAGCGCAGGATCACGTCCGGCAGGTCGTCAGCGGTCACCACCGCAATCACGCCCGGATGGGCGCGGGCCGCAGTGACGTCGATGCTGCGGATGCGCGCGTGCGCATACGGAGAACGCAGGATCTTCGCGTGGGCCATCCCCGGCACCACCACGTCCACGGCAAACTGCGCGGACCCAGTGACCTTGGCAATGCCGTCCCGGCGCGGGACGGAGACCGAGATGGGTGAGGGCGGCGTGGGCCGCTCGATGACTCGCTTCATGCCGTTGCCTCCGCGGTGGCGGCGGCCGCGGCGAGAACCGCGTCCACGATGGGCGCATAGCCGGTGCACCGGCAGAGGTTGCCCTCGAGGCCAGTCACAACCTCTTCGCGCGTGGGCGCCGGGTTCTCTTCGAGCAGCGCGGTTGCGGTCATCAGCATCCCCGACGTGCAGAACGCGCACTGGAAGGCAGCATGGTCAATAAAGGCCTGCTGCAGCGGCGTCAGACGGCCGTCAACTGCAAGCCCCTCAACCGTCCGGACCGAACGCCCGTCGGCATCAACCGCGAGGTAGGTGCAGGCGCTCACGGCAAGGCCGTCAACCAGCACAGTGCAGGCGCCGCAGACCTGCGAGTCGCAGGAGACCTTGAGCCCGGTCAGGGCCAGGCGGTCGCGGAGGACCTCCCCCAGCGTCTCGCGCGGCTCGATGCGCAGCTCGTGCGGCCGCCCGTTGACGGTCAGGCCAACCTCGATGATCTCATGCATGGGGGGTTGCCTCCGTGAGGGCGGCGAGGGCTGCCTGCTGGATGAGTACGCCCGCAAGATGACGCTTGTAGTCCGCGGCGCCGTTGAGATCGTCCACCGCGTCGAGGTCCGCAAACGCGCTCGCGGCCGCAATCCGGGCAGCAGCGGCGAGCGATGCCGGATCCGCGGCGGCACCGACAAGACCCGCGGCAGCCGCGGGAACCAGCATCGGCACCTCGGTGATGGAACCAAGCGAGACGCGCGCCGAAACCACGACACGGTCGACGACGGTTAGCGCCACGCCAACCGCCACCGCAGGCCGCTCGAAGAACTTGGCCTTGGCGTACCCGCGGCCGCCACCCTTCCCCGCCGGCGGCACCAGGACCGCCGTGAGGATCTCCTCCGGTTCGCGCGAGGTGTAGAGGGGACCCAGAACAAACTCGTCAATCGCCACGGTCCGGCGGCCGGCGGGGCTTGCCAGCTCCACGCGCGCGTCGCAGGCGAGGAGGAAGGTGGCGGGGTCCGAATGCGGCTCCGCGAAGGCCAAATTGCCCCCGATGGTGCCCTGGTTGCGCACCCGCACATTGGCGAGGTGCAGCTCAAGCTCGGCAAGACCCGGCAGTGAGGCCGCGACGATCGGGCTGCGCTCAATCTGGCGGTGCGTGGTGCACGCGCCGATCCGGAGCGTTCCGTCCGCTAGCACCTCGATCCCGTGCAGTTCGGCGATCCCCTTAAGGTCAATCAGGGTCCGAAACTGGGCCAGCCCCATCTTCATGACCTGCAGGAGTTCGGTGCCGCCGACGACATACGCCCCCTCGCCGTCAGTGGCGGCGTGGGCGTGGAATGCGTCTCCGAGAGACCGCGGACGAGAATAGGAGAAGCGCGGGATCATGACGACCTCGATCATGGCCCGTCCCCCCGTCAGACGTTGCGGGCGGCGGTAACTGGCCTCAGGATTGGGTCCAAATCGTCTGCTATTGTCCACACTATCAGCAGCCGTGTCCACATATATCCGGAAGGGGACTTTCTCATGTCCGAGAACCGAAGCCTCACCACGCGACCGGAGCAGCCGCTCTCCGGGACGGCCATCAGCGAGATGACCCAGCGCGAGACATGGAACAAGAAGCACCCGCCCACGGAGGCGGTCATCGTCAAGGATCTCCGCACCACCGAGCTGGTCGCGCGGGAGTTCCGCAACACGAAGGCGCGCTTCTACCGACTCAACGGCGCAATCCGCCTCCAGCCGCACCTCTCCGAGCTCCCCGCCGGCGGCGCATCGGTCAAGCACCGCCACACCACCGAGGCGGTCCTGTACATCGTGCGCGGAACCGGGCACACGGTGATCAACTACGACGGCCAGCCCGAGGAGCGCATCGACTGGGCTGAGGGTGACCTGCTGGGGATCCCGCTCTGGGCCTGGCACCAGCACTTCAACGACTCGACCACCGAGGTCGCGCGCTACCTGGCCGTTCAGGACACCTTCACGGTCAAGCAGATGGGGCTCCACCAGATCGAGCGGCACCCGTCTACTCCCGGCGCCGGCGAGTAGCCAGCACACCTCACGACGCAACCACGAAGCAGGGAGCCGAACCCGATGACGGACATGCCCGGAGCCGGGTCCGGCTCCCTCTACTTTGATGAGCGCCGCCAGTTCCTGATGGTCGAGGGCGTCATCGCCCGCGACATCCCCAACTTCCCGCTGCTGCCCCGTCCCAAGCGGGCCAACAAGACGGCCACGTCCACAAGCGTTGCCCCGCGGGCCGCCGCCTTTGACAGCCTCGGCGGCAACACCACCCTGGGCGTCCACGTCTCCGAGGTGCCCCCGGGCGGCGAGAAGCAGGGTCATCGCCACCTCGACGAGGCCACCTTCTACATCATCTCCGGCCGCGGCTGGAGCGAACTGCGCCAGGGCGAAGACGTCCCGGACCAGCGCGTGGACTGGCAGGCGGGCGACATCGTCACCATCCCGTCAAACGCCTGGCACAAGCACTACAACGCCGATCCGGACCGGCCCGCGCTCCAGATTGCGTTCAAGAACACCCGCTGGCTGCGCAAGCTGTTCCACAGCCGCGAGTTTGTCTACGCAAATGACTTCCGCTTCCCCGAGCGCTACAACGACGAGCCCGACTACTGGACGCGTCGCGAAGAGGGGAACTACGGCAAGGTCAAGACCAACTACATCCACGACGTCGTCCGCGATGCCGTGACCCCGGATGCCGATGCCGGCGAGGGCATTGGCATGACCCGCTACTCCATGGGCGGCCACCGGACCATCGACCACGCCTTGGTGGAGATCGCCGTTGGCGGCCACCTGCGACCGCATACCCCGCTCGCCGAGGAGGCGATCCTGGTCCTCCAGGGGACCGGACGCACCACGCTGTCGTTGGCCGACGGCCAGACCAGCACGTTCGAGTGGAAGGCCGGCGATCTGATCGCGCCGCCGTTTGGCGTCACCCGCGCCCATGAGCAGACCGGCGACGAGCCCGTCCGCTACTGGTGGGTGAAGAACAACTTCATGGAGCGGGCCCTCGGCATCAAGGGCAACCTCTCGCTCGACGGTGCGCTGCCGGCCCGCTGGCCAGGCGTGATTGAGGCGGATCGCGCGGCGTTTGAGGCAGCCCGAGACGCCATCGAGGCCGGTCTCCTGGCCATCCCCGGCGGACGGGACGAGTAGCGGGCCTGGCGCGGGAGGGTTCCCGGTGGCCGAGACGCCCCCGCTTGAACGCGCCATCCGCAACCCGCTTGACCCGCGCAATCCGCTGGCGGGCGTCTACCTCGCCACGACGCTCTTTGAGCTGTCCGAGGGCGCGCTTCGGTTCCTCGTCCCGCTCAACCTGGACGCGCGCGGTCTTGGTCCCGAATCCATCGGCCTCGTCATCTTTGCGTTCTCGGCAACCAGCCTGTTCGCGCGCGGCGTCACGGCCGGCATCTTCCGGCATGGTCGCGCGCGGCACCTGATCATCGGGGCTGGGCTCGCAAGCACGTTCGCATATCTGCTGACGCCGTTCATGCGCGAGATCTGGCAGTTCACACTGCTGATGTCCATCGACGGCTTCGGCTGGGGCGTGGCAACCACCGCCCTGCTCGCGGTGATGATGATCAGCAAGCCGACGTGGATGTCGTCAGCGGTTGCCATGGGCTGGTTTGTCGGCTTCCAAGGGATCGCCTTTGCGCTCGCCACCACGCTGGCCGGGGTCCTTGCAGACTCGTTTGGCATCCAGGCCGCAATGCTCACCCTGGCCACGGTTCCGGTCATGGCGGCGTCGCTGATTTCGATCCGCCTGCCGCGACCCACGCTCGTGGATGCCCCGGACGAAGGGGCCGGGGCGCTCGCGGCAGACGAGCCCGAGGCCCGCAGAGGGAGCCGCGTCGGGCGATCGTTCCGGAGCGCCATCCGGACCATCCGCGCGCTGCCGTTTGCCGTCTGGGCGGCAACCGTCACTGCGCTCTACCTCAACGTGATGAACGGGCTGCTCGCAAGCTTCTTCCCCCTGCTCGGGCTGCGCCTTGGGCTCACGTTTGGAGAGATCGGGTCGCTCTCGTCGATGCGCTCGGCGGTCTCGTCGGTGGCGCGCTTTGGAGCGGGCTGGATCTTCGCGCGGATCCCCGCCCACCGGCTCCACGTGCCGCTGCTCACAATCTCGGCGGGGACGCTGATCATCCTCCCCTCGATCTCGGCGTACGCCTTCCAGTTTCCGCTCTTCGCGCTCAACGGCATGAGCCGCGGACTCCTGCGGGTCACCACAGGGGCGGCCGCGATGGACTCGATGAAGGGCTCGCAAGTGGGGATCGCCGCGGCCGCGATGACCGCGGGGCTCGACATGGGCAAGATGGTTGGCCCCCTCATCGGCGGCTTTGTGGCCGCCGCGTTTGGGCTGGACGTCATGTTCCGTGTCGTGCCGCTCGGCTTTCTCCTGCTTTACCTCGTCCTCTACGTCGCCACCCCGCGTCACCGCCTCCGTCCAGGCACTGCCGCCGCGCCCACGGATCCCCTCCCCGATCCCGCCGCCGACGCAGTTTCGAACCCCGCCTCCGTCCCCGATCCTTCAGCCTGACAGGAGCCGCCCCATGCCCATCATCGACGTCAACGGCCTGTCGATGGCGTACGAGTTGCGCGGCAGCGGCGTGCCGCTGGTGCTTGTCGCCGGGACGGGCTACCCGGGGGCCACGTGGTCGCCGTCACTGGTTGACCCGCTCGCTGAGCACCATGCGGTCCTCACGTTTGACCACCGGGGCACTGGCCGTACGCCCTCAACGCCCGCGCGGTACAGCACGCGGGAGTTCGCCAGCGACGCTGCGGGGCTCATGGATGCGCTGGGCCTCGAGGCCGGCCACATCGTTGGGCACTCCATGGGCGGACGCGTGGCGCAGTGGATGGGGCTGGACCGGCCGGACCGCACCCGGACGCTGGTTCTCGCGGCCACCGGACCCGGCCAGTTCAACCCCGGGAAGCCTGTGACGCGCGGCATCCCAATGCACACGGCGATCGCCATGATCGAGCACGGGTACGAGGGCTACATGCGCGAGCACATCGGCGCAACCTTCTTCACCCCGGAGTTCGCAGCCACCGAGCCGGGCACGGTCGCGTGGCTTGTGGACGCGTTCTGGGCCAACCGCCCCGGCCTCGAGGACTACCTTCGCCACGTCGTCGCCCGCCAGGAGCACCAGACGCTGGACCGGATTGCGGAGCTGGCGATGCCGTGTCTGGTCCTCGTGGGCGACAGGGACACGCACCAGGGCGGAACCGGTGTGCACACAGAGCAGTCGGCCGCCCTCCTCGAGCGGCTGCCAAACGCGTCAAAGCGCGTCATGACCGGCGCCGCCCACGGCTACTTCTGGCAGCAGCCGGTGGCGAGCGCGGTTGCACTTCTGGAGTGGACCGCCGCCCACTGACCTGCGAACCGGGGCACCGGGGCCGGGGGCGGGCGCCACCGGCCAGCAACCCGCGGCAAGACCCTAGCCTCGGCGAGGACCCAGCGTCACCCAGTAGTGGGCCCAGCGCGTATAGCGATCCGTTCGCGTGTCGGGCTCGGACACCTTCGTCGGATGCGGCAGCGCCCCGCGACGTGCAAAGGCCTGGATCATCAGGCCCACCAGCCCAAACAGGTGGTCCGGATCCTCGCCCGAGCCCTGAGCCACGGGCAGCCCGCCGCCCACCGTCCGGCCCGGGCACTGGTGGGCTCCAGCGCCAAACGAGAGGCCCCAGCGCGCGACGCCCGGGCTGACCTCGCGGTCGGGGTTGAACGCCTCGGGGTCCGCCCCGAAGTGCTTCGGGTCGCGGTTCCCCGCCACAAGGTTCAGCAGCACCTGCGAGTCCGCGGGCACAGCGCGCCCCGCAATCACGGTGGCCACCTCCGCCCGTCGCTTTGCCTTGGGGGTGGTGGGGCGGAGACGGAGCGTCTCGTGACCCACGCGTTGGGCAAACAGGAGATCGGTGGCGGCGCGCTCGAGGTGCGCCTCCGGGGTTGCGGACGCAAACATCAGGTCGATGGCGTTGACGGCAACCTGGCCACTCGTGTGCGTGCCGCCCTGCAGGTAGGTGGCCACCTCGCGCACGATCCGCTTGCCGTCGCTCAACTCCAGCAGCGGGTCCGATGCGTGCTGCAGGAGAACCGTGAGGATGTCCTGCGTGAGGGTCTCCTCCCCCGCCTCGCCCCGGGCAACGCGGTCCAGGAGCGCCAGGCGCCGCTCTCGTGCGGGTGCAATGTACTCGCGCTCAAACGTCTCGTAGGTCTCATACACAAGCGTCCGGACCGCGTCCGGGTCCTTGGCGTCGAGGATGGCGCTCCCTTGACTGAACGCGTCCACGATGCCCGCGATCCGCTCAAGGGTCCCGATATCGCGATCGTCGATGTCAAGCCCGGCGCGGCGCGATGCAAGGGCTGCGGCCAGGAGTTCCGCGATTGGGTAGAGGTCTGCCTCGTCGCCCACCAGCAGCCGGTCAAGAAGATCGTCCTGGAGCGGGGGCCAGAGTTCACGCTCGTAGAGGCGGAGCTTGTCGGGCCGGAACTGGGAATTCTCAACGCGGCGCCGCGCCCGGTGAACCGGCCCGTGCTGGATGCTCACGATCCCGTTGCGGATGTTGCCGTCTTCGTAGGTGCGCCGGTCAAACGTTCGCGAGAGGTCCGGGCTGAAGAGGGCCTCCCTGATGTCGTCATAGGTGGTCAGCTCAACCGTGGTCGTGTAGCGCTCAAGGAGTGTCATCGGCGTGATCCCGTCCTACCGGCTGCCCGAATCGTGGAGGACCACGCCGTCGCCGACGACGCGGATCGCCTGAGTTGGGCAGCCGTTCGCCGCCGCCACTACCCCAGCCGGGCTGGCTGAGGCGTCCCCGATGTACGACGAGACGCCCAGGACGTCGTCAAGGCGGAAGGCCGACGGCACCACACGGACGCAGTCGCCCGAGCCGATGCACAGGTCGGGGTCGATCACGACTGAGAGCTCCACCGCCGTCCTCCCGAGGAAAGGCCACCCGCCACCGGAAGGAACCCGGGGACGTGGGCCACTTTGTGCCCATTATGATCTAGAACGGATACATTCCACAGACGACGGGAGCAGAAGACGACGGGAGCAGACCGATGATTGCCCAGGACATCCTTGACGCGGTCGCCGCCGGACGGCCGCCGGTGCTGGGCTCGTTCATCGGGGGCGTGCTTGAGGCGCCAGCCGCCGACGCACTGCTTATCGATGTCCTCGATCCGGCCACGGGACGGCTGATCGCCCGCATCGCCGAGGCTGGCGAGGAAGGCGTCACGCGCGCGGTCGCCGCCGCGGAAGCCGCCTTTCCGGCCTGGAGTGCCGTCCCTGCCCGGGACCGCGGCGCGCTGATCGCCAAGCTGGCCAGGCGGATCGAGGCGGACGCGGACCAACTCGCGCTCCTTGACACGCTTGACACGGGCAACCCGCTTGCGGCAATGCGTGCCGATGTCACCAAGGGCGTCCGGCTCATGGGCGACAGCGCTGGCCTCGCGCTCCAGGCCACCGGGACCGTCTTCCCGCTGCCGGGCCTCCACTACACCCGGCGCGAGCCCTGGGGAGTGGTGGGCCGGATGATCACGTTCAACCACCCGGTCATGTTCGCGTGCGCGCGACTTGGGGCCGCGCTGGTGACGGGCAACACGGTGGTGATGAAGGCGTCTGAGCTGGCGCCGCTGGCCACGCTCGCCATCGCCGAGCTGGCGGCCGAGATCCTGCCGCCCGGCGTCGTGAACGTGGTGTCGGGCGGAGCGGCAACCGGTGCCGCCATGGTGCGCCACCCATCCATCGCGCGCATCTCATTTACCGGCAGCACCGCGACTGCGCTCCGGATCCAGGCCGCCGCCGCCGCCAGCGGGCGCATGAAGACGCTCTCGTTTGAGCTGGGCGGCAAGAACCCAATTGTCGTGTTCCCGGATGTGGACGTCGACGAGGTCGCGGGCGCCATCGTGCGCGGCATGAACTACACGCGCGTGCAGGGCCAGAGCTGCGGCTCCACAAGCCGGCTTGTGATCCACGAGTCCATTGCAGAAGATGTCCTCGAGCGGGTCGTCGCCAAGGCCGCCAAGATCCGGATTGGGCTACCTGCCCATCCCCAGACCGAGATGGGCGCCCTGATCTCGCGCGCCGCCCGGGACCGGTGCCTTGCCGCGGTGGACCAGGCGCAGGCCGACGGGGCGCGCCTCTTGACCGGCGGCACGGTGCCGGATGCCCCGGAACTCGCCGGCGGCTTCTACATGACCCCAACCGTGCTGGACCGGGTGGCCCCGGGCTCGCGGCTTGCGGACGAGGAGGTCTTTGGGCCTGTGCTCGCGGCCCTCACCTGGCGCGAGGAGGCAGAGGCAGTGGCGCTTGCCAACGAGGGCCCGTACGGCCTCACCGCCGCCATCTGGACCCAGGACATCGACCGGGCGCTCCGGATGGCTGAGCGGATCGAAGCGGGCTATCTCTGGATCAACGACGTGGAGACCCGGTTCCCGGCTGTCCCCTTCGGCGGCTGGGGCGACTCGGGCGTGGGCCTCGAGCACGGCCTTGACGAGCTCCTCTCGTTCACCCGGGTGAAGGCAGTGAACGTCAGGATCCGGTAGGGGCTCCCACCTCGGCCGCCGGCAGGCGAGCCCAGGCTGCCCGCAGGGCCAGGAGGCCCACCGGGACCAGGATGATGCCCGCCAGGATGCCAATCTGCAGACCAAAGGTTGTGGCGATCGCGCCCACGAACAGCGCGGCGAACGGCCGGTTGCCCAAGTGCGCGATCTGGTGGAACGCCATCACTCGGCCGCGCACCTCGTCCTGCAGCCCGTCCTGCAAGAGGGCGGTGAGCACGGGGAAGCAGAGCGAAAAGCCAAAGCCGATGACGCCCACGCCAAGGGCTGCAACGGCAAGGTTTGGGGCGGCCGCGGTGACCACGATGCCCACACCTTGGAGGATGAGCCCGCCCGAAGCGGCGCGCCGAGCCCAGCCGCGGCGACGGAGTGACATGAACATGAGCAGGGAGATCGCCGAGCCCACGCTCTGCGCGGCGACGATCACACCGGCCGTGCTCTCGGGCAGGTGGAGGACCTCGTGCACGAGGCCCGGTGCGAGGGTCCGCTGGACCTCCGTCACGGCCGCTGTGGCGGTGACCCCGACAAGCAGCGCGGGCACCCAGACGTTTGCCCGCAGGAAGGAGGCTGCGGAGATACCCAACCCGTCCGAGCGGCGCTTCCGCGCAGCCTCCGGGCCGCCCAGTCCGTGACGGAACAGATAGGCCATCGCCACCAGCGGACCCAGGTACGAGATGGCATTGATGGTGAACGCCAAACCGGCGCCCGCGGTTGCCATCACCAGCGCCGCTAGCAGCGGCCCGATGATCTGGCCAGCGATGAACTGCAGCGCGTTGAGGCCAACGGCGTCCTGCAGATCCTCCTGCGGAACGATGTTGGGGACAAGCGAGACGAGCGAGGGCTTGCCAAGCGCCCAGAGGACGTTGAGCAGAAACACCACCACCACCACGTGGACCGCGCCCGCTAGGCCGGCAATCGTGAGGACGGCGAGCACTGCCGCAATCAGCCCGGATGCGACGTGGGACGCCACCACCACCAGCCTGCGGTCGAAGCGGTCGGAGAGCTGCCCGCCCCAGACGGAGAAGAGCAGGATCGGGATAAACCCGGCGAAGTTGAAGACGCCAACCGCAAGCGACGACCCGGTGAGCTGGTAGATGAAGATGGAGCCGGCCACCGCCTGGAGCCAGGTCCCCAGGTTGGATACGACGCCGCTCGTCCAGTAGATGGCGTAGGCCGGGTGGCGAAACGGGCCAAGCCGGGACGCGAGGGTGCCCCGCCTAGGCTCGCTGCCGTTTGCCATCCGCTGCCGTCCCATCCGCCGGCCGGGACTCCGGCTTTGTCTCCACCAAGACCCGGACTGCTCGACAATCCCAGCCTGAATGGATACATTCTAGCCGTGTCGACCCCCGCGCCGTACCCGGTGCAGCCGCCGCCCGGTGAAATCCTGCTCGTGAACGGGCGGATCCACACGGACCCCGGTGCCGGTGTCCCCTTCTCGGCCCTCGCAATCGCGGGAAGTGATGTCCGCGGCGGTGGGACGCGCGCGGAGGCAGAGGCGCTCGTCAGCAGTCGCGCCCGGGTTGTTGATCTCGCGGGGCGGACCGTCATGCCGGCCTTCATCGAGAGCCACACGCACTACCACCGGGCCGCGGTGCTTGCGCGCTGCTTCCTGGACTTCGACACGCTTGCGCCAGAGTCCGTGGAGGAGGTCCTCACCTTGGTCGCGGCCCGTGCGGTGACCCTCGCGGCCGATGGCTGGGTCCAGGGCGACTCGCTCTCCGCCGCCCGGCTTGCCGAGGGCCGCTGGCCGGACAGGCACGAGCTGGACCGCGCCGGCGGCGGGCGACCAGTGGTCCTGCGCGGGATCGGCAAGCACGTGGTTGCCGCCAGCACAAGCGCGCTGGCCGCCGCCGGCATCGATGCCGGAACTCAAGATCCCGCGGGCGGGCGGATCGAGCGCGAGGCCGATGGCACGCCGTCAGGGATCCTGCATGAACAGGCGAAGCTGCGTCTGGACCAGTCGCACCCGGCCACCGTCGTCCCGACGCCCGGTCCAGCAGAGCGCCGGGCGGCGCTCCTCGACGCAACCCGTGACCTCCACCGCATGGGCATCGCCACGCTCCACGAGATGATCCGGCTCCCCGACGAGGCCGGCGACTGGACCGCGCTGCACGCCGCGGGCGAGCTTGGCGTCCGAGTCCGGCTCTTCTACCGCGTCCACGAGTCATCGCTGGACCTCGGCTGGCTAGAGTCGCTTGGGATCCGGCGTGGCCTGGGCGATGACTGGCTAAAGGTCTTGGGGGTCAAGATCAGCGTTGACGGCTTTGACATCTTCCGGAACGCGGCCGTCTACGAGCCGTACGCAGGCACAGGTGGCACGGGCCTGATGCGCATCGAGGTGCCGCGTCTGCGGGATCTCGTGGCGCGCGCCAATGCGCAGGGGCTACAGGTGGCCGTCCACGCGGTTGGCGCCCGCGCGGTGGACGTGGCGCTCGACGCGCTCGAGGCCGCTGCACCCGCAACGGCGGGCCCGTTCCGGGTGGAGCACGCCTACGTGGACACGGACGAGACGCACCTGCGCCGGATCCTGGACCTTGGCGCTGCCTGGTCAACCCAGCCCGCGTTCCGGACGGCGTACCAGCGCGAATGGGCCGATGTGTTCCCAGGCCCGCGACGCGAAGCGCTGATGCCGCTCGCCCTGGCCGAGGCGCTCGGCATCCCGCTCCTGTTTAACAGCGACGCGCCGTGCGCCCCCGTGGATCCGCTCGGCGCGATCCGGGCCGCGGTGGACCCACCCGGATCGTGGGGCCCGCACGCACGAGTGTCACGCGTGACCGCATGGCGCGCCTGTACCGTGAATGCTGCAGATGCCGCCGGCGAGCCAAGACTCGGCCGACTGGCAGCGGGCAGCCTCGCGGACCTTGTCGTATTCGATGATGATCCGCTGGACCCGGGAACAGACCTCAATGGCCTGACCGCCCGCGGGACCATGGTTGCCGGCAGGCCCAAGCACGGGGAAGCAGAGGTGTTCGCATGAAACCGGTCGAGTCGGAGAGCCACGCGGCGGAGTCGCGCCAACGGTTCCTGGAGATCATCGAGCGGGTGCGGACCGACAAGCTCACCGCGCAGGAACTCGTGCTCTCCGCGGTGCGCAACGCGATCCTCGCGGGCGTGCTGGAGCCCGGGGCCCGCCTCCGCCAGGAGGACCTCGCCGACGTCTTCGGGACCAGCCGGATCCCCGTGCGCGAGGCGCTGCGAGCCCTCGAGTACGAGGGGCTTGTCACCTCTGAGCCGCACCGCGGCTTCACCGTCACCTCCCTCGACGCGGACGACATCGAGGAAGTCTACGAACTGCGCATCCTGCTTGAAGGTCAGGCCGTTCGCATTGCCCTGCCGCTGATGACCGACGAGGACTTGCGCGACCTCGAGGTCCTCTTCCGGACGATGCAGGGTGCAGCCAGCCCGGACGAGCAACTGGCCTCGCGCGAGCGCTTCTACACGCGCCTCTACTCCATCACGGGTCGGCCGCGGCTCGTCGGGCTCATCTCGCGCCTTCGCCAAGAGGTCGCCCGCGCGCTGCGCTGGGCCACCATCCAGCACTCAGGCGCCATCCACGAATCGTTCTACGAAGCGGTCAAGACAGGCGACGCGGACCGCGCGGTGGCACAGCTGGCCGGGCACTACCGGCGGGTTGCAATCCTCATTCGGCGCCACATCCGCGAGGCGGACTCCCAGACCCGCAACGAAGGGCGCCGGCGCTCCTACTGAGCAGGCTCGGCGACCCACCGAGGCCAGCGGCCCCCGCCGGCAGAGGACAACCATGAAGCTCACCGGCACCATCGTGATCAACGCACCCATCGACCGGTGCTGGGCGCTCGTGCGCAACCCGGTTGCACTGGCAGCCTGTGTCCCCGGCATCCGCGACGTGCACCCCGTGGACGAGCGGACGTTTGAGGGGTCCATCACCGCGTCGGTGGGCCCGCTCGACGGAGACTTCACGTTCACGGCCGTCATCACCCGGATGGAGCCGCCCAGCTCCATCGACGTCGAGGTGACCGGGCTTGATTCGGTCACCAAGAGCCGCCTTGAGACAACCGTGACGGCAACCCTGCTGGAGGATCCACCGGGCACCACAACGCTCGCCTATCGCGCTGAGGTCCGAGTGAAGGGCCGCCTTGCCATCCTGGGCGAGATGGTGCTTCGGGCCACGGCGACGATGATGGTCAACCAGGTTGCCGGGTGCCTCCGGAGCCGGCTTGAGGCCGCGTCATCATGAGCCGCGCCTACGACCTCATCGTCGTCGGCGGGGGCACCGCAGGCTGCGTCGTGGCGGCACGCGCCAGCGAGGACCCCGCGAGGCGGGTCCTGCTTGTGGAAGCCGGCCCGGACCCGCAGCCCGTACCGGGTGTCATCGCAGACCCAAAGCGTCAGAGCGAGGTTGTCCTCGAATCGCCATACGTCCGCATGTACGACACCGAGCGGGCCGACGGCTCCTCCTTCCCGCTCCTGTCAGGACGGGTCATGGGCGGCGGCTCCGCGGTCAACAACCTGGTCGTGGTGCGGCCGATGCGTGCCGACTTTGACACCTGGGCAGCGTACGGCGGCCCGGCGTGGTCGTACGACGCGCTCCTGCCCATGATGCGGGCGATCGAGGACGATCCCGAGTTTGCGGACAGCCCAATCCACGGGACGGGCGGCCCGCTCCGCCTCCAACGCGGCTACCGGCTGTCCGACCCTGCCGATCCGCCCGTGAAGGCACTCATCCAGGCGGCCGCGGACCTTGGCCTCCCCGAGTGCCCGGACCTCAACGTGCCGGAGCCCTTTGGCATCTGCGCCTCGCCGTACAACATCCGCGACGGCGTCCGGCAGTCCACCGCGGTCGCCTACCTCGATCCTGCACGCCCGCGGCCAAACCTCGAGATCCGTGCCGACACCAGCGCAACCCGGCTGATCCTCGACGGGCGCCGCGTCCAGGGAGTGGAACTGGCCGGTCCGGACGGGCCCGACGTGGTTGAAGCGGACGAGGTGGTCCTGGCGGCGGGGGCCTACCACTCGCCACAGCTGCTGCTTCTCTCTGGCATTGGGCCCGAGGACGAACTGCGTCGCGTGGGGATCCCGATGCACCGCCACATGCCGGGCGTGGGGGCAAACCACCGCGACCACGCCGTGGTCTATGTCACCTTCCAGGGAACCACGGAGCTGCGCGAGGATTACGTGATCCCCAAGGTGCGGCTCATCGCCCGAAGCAATCCGTCGCTCGCCGTGCCGGACCTGCACGTCTTCATGCGGCCAAGCATCCGCATGCCGGGCCTGCCGCCGATGCTCCCGGTGTCGATCCACCTGCTTGAGCATCGTTCGGCTGGCCGCGTGACGCTTGCCTCTCAGGACCCCGACGACCTGCCTATCGTCAGGACGGGCCTGCTTGAAGACGAGCGCGACGTCCGCGCACTGGTGGACGGCATTGGCCTTGTGGCACGACTCGCCAGCCACCCCGCGCTGGCCGAGTTCTACGGGCCGATGATCATGCCTGCGGTTGGAGACGACTGGGAAGACCACGTCCGGACCACCTACGAGACCTACCACCACGGCACCGGAACCTGCCGGCTTGGACCCGCGGACGACCCGGGCGCCGTTGTTGGGCCGGACCTCCGGGTTCACGGTTTCGACAACCTCCGCGTGGCCGACGCCTCGGTGCTGCCGACGGTCCCGCACGCCAACACAAATCTGGCCGCGATCCTCGTGGGCGAGATTGCCGCCCGCGCCCTCCCGGCCCCTGCGGCCCGCCTCGAGAGCTGACGGTGTCGCCCGACGCGCCATCGCACCGGGAGATCCACCGGACCGTGCGGGCAGCGGTACTGGTTGCGCCCGACACGTTTGAACTGCGGAACCTGCCGCGCCCGGCGGTCACGCCCGAGGGTGGCCTCGTGGCCGTGGAGGCGTGCGGGATCTGTGGCACGGACCTCAAGATCGCCTCCGGGGCCGTGGCGGCGCCCCTGCCGCTCATCCTGGGCCACGAGATCGTGGGCCGGATCAGCGAACTTGGAGCCGAGGCCGCGGCGCGACGGGGCCTCGCCGTCGGGGATCGTGTCCTCGTGGAGAGCAGCCTCCCGTGCGGAACCTGCAACCGGTGCCGCGACGGCGATGAGCGGCTGTGCGCCGAAAAGGGCGGCTACGGCACGCGCACTTCAACGCTGGAGCCACCGGGCCTCTGGGGCGGCCTGGCAGAACTGGTCTGGATCACCCGCGCGTCCATCGTGCACCGGGTTCCCCCTTCGCTGGAGCCCATGGCGGCGCTGGCGGTCCCGCTGCTCGCCAACGGCATTGGCTGGCTTTCGCGGGCTGGCGGTCTGCGGCCGGGCGACCGAGTCCTGATTGCCGGATGCGGGCCGCAGGGACTTGCCGCCGCAGAGGCCGCCCGGATTGGCGGGGCCTCCGAGGTTGTCGTCACCGGACTCCCGCAGGACAGTGCGCGGCTTGCCTTCGCGGCGGCTGGCGGATCGCGGCCCGTGGTAGCCCAAGAGGGCTGGTCCCGGGCAGAGCGGCTGGCAGCGGTTGGGCGGGAGTTCGACATTGTCCTGGACGTCACCGGCAGCGCTGCCGCGATGGCCGGCGCACCCGACCATGTCCGGGCGGGCGGCACGTTTGTCATGGCAGGGCTGCTGGGCAGCGCGGGGCGTGTGACCTTTGCATCCGACGACCTGATCCGGCGCGAGGTGCGGATCCAGCCCGTGCTCGCCCGCAAGGATGCGGAGGTGCGAGCAGCCCTCGCGCTGCTCGACGCCGATCCGGTGCTGGCCGCGCGGCTGGCCTCGCTGACCACCCACCTCTTCCCGCTCGCGCAGGCCAGCCAGGCAATCCGTGCCGTCCACGAGCAGGTCCCGGGCTTCGTCAAGGCGGCCGTCCTGCCGGGCGAATAGACCTGGCCGATGGTCTGGATCGCCGCAAACTGCCCGGTGGAGCAGGTGATAACAAACCGTTTGACTTTGTACCCGTTCGTTCTGACAATGTGGCCATTCGGGAGTGCCCGACGCACCGCAGGAGAGGTAATGACCCTGACCGGATGTGTGCCTTGCGACGGCCCCCGCCATGCCGGAGGACGGCAGTGAGTGGCCGGGTCTTCGCGTGGCGCTCGCCGTCCCACAACGACGTGACCTCGTGAGCGTGGCGGCGGCCTCCGGCCAGTCGGCGGACGCCGGCTATCGGACAATCCGGTCGCGTGATCGAAAGCAGCGCTCGAAGCTCTCCCGCTGGTACCGCGGCAACGAACGGACGGTCTTGGGGATCACCGGCCTCGTCTCGTTCTTCGTCCTGTGGCAGATCCTGGCCATGCTGGGCCTGATCTCCGAGTTCTTCTTCAGCTCACCGCTTGCGATCCTCGCGGCCGGCATCAAAGAGGTTCAGAACCCGCGGTTCTGGACGGACGTGAGGATCAGCGCGTTTGAGCTGACGATGGGCGCCTCGATCGCGCTAGTGACCGCCGTCCCGCTGGGCATCCTGATTGGCTGGTACCGGCGCGTCTCGTTCACGTTTGACCCGTGGCTGAACTTCTTCAACGCCCTGCCCCGCATCGCCCTGCTGCCGCTGGTTGTGCTGTGGGTGGGTCTCGGCATCCAGATGAAGATCCTGATCATCTTCCTGGGCGCCTTCTTCTCGATCATCATGCCAACCGCCGAGGGCGTGCGGACCGTCGACCGAACCTACCTCGACGTCGCCCGCAGCTACGGCGCCACGCAGCGCAAGCTGTTCACCTCGGTCGTCGTGCCGGCCACCGTGCCGTTCATCGTCACCGGCATCCGCCTCGCCATCGGGCGCGCCCTCATCGGCGTCATCGTGGGTGAGATGTATGCCCAGACCGAGGGGCTCGGCGTGATGATCGATAAGGCCGAGGCAGCCCTGGCGAGCGACCGGATGCTGTTCGGCGTCCTTATCTTCACCATCGCAGGAATCATCACGACCGAAGCGGTCGGAGTTATCGAACGCTACCTCCAGCGGTGGAGACCCAGCATCGATGTGGAGGAGGGTCACTGATGGCCGTTGAGATGGCAGCCAAAGACCTCATCATGAGCGCCAAGGGCATCCGGGTTGAGTATCACGACCGGACAACCAAGGAAGCGTTCCTTGCCCTGGAGAGCTTCGACCTCGACGTCGTTGAGGGAGAGTTCGTCACGATCGTCGGCCCCAGCGGCTGCGGCAAGTCCACCTTCCTCAAGGTGGTCAACGGGCTCCTGCGCGCGAGCGCTGGCGAGATCAAGCTCAAGGCCGCGGCCAAGGGCCGGGACGACGCGATGGTCTTCCAGGAGTCCGCGCTCTTCCCCTGGTATTCGGTGCTGGACAACGTCGCCTACGGCCTCGTGTGCGCTGGCATGTCCAAGAAGGACGCGCGCGAGCGCGCCAAGCCGATGATCAGGCTTGTTGGCCTTGAGGGCTTCGGGGACAAGTACCCCTACCAGCTCTCCGGCGGCATGCAGCAGCGGGCCAACCTCGCGCGCGCACTCACAGTGGACCCCGGCCTCCTGCTCATGGACGAGCCGTTTGCCGCACTGGACGCGCAGACACGTGAAATCATGCAGTCTGAGTTGCTGCGGATCTGGGACCAGGCCAAGAAGACGGTCCTCTTCATCACGCACCAGATTGACGAGGCCGTCTACCTCAGCGATCGCGTGATCGTGATGAGCGCCCGTCCGGGCCGCATCCTGGCGGACATCCGGATTGACCTCCCCCGCCCGCGTGATCTCCACGTCAAGCGGACGCCGCCGTTTGTGGCCTACGAAGAGCAGATCTGGGAACTGATCGCCAGCCAGATGAAGACCTCGGCCTCGCAGTTCGGTGGTGGCTGAACATGACCGCTAACGCAAGCGTGGCCGGCAAGGCGCCGAGCCCGCGCCGCTGGGCGTTCAAGCGGCCCAGCGAACGTGCGCTCTACGGTGCGATGGGCTTCATCGGCGTCCTCGTCCTGTGGGAAATCGCCACCGACGTCGGGATCTTCAAGAAGTCGCTGATGAGCGCGCCGTCGCTGATCGTAAAAGCGGCGATGACCGACTTCGGCAGCGGCGCCATCTGGCCGCACATCACAACCAGCCTCAGCGAATGGGCCATCGGGTTTGCTATCGGCGCGGTCGTCGGCATCCCGCTGGGCCTCATCATCGGCTGGTTCCGCCGCTTCGACTACTTCGCAAGCGTCATGCTCTCGGCTATCTACGCCACACCGAAGGTGGCGCTGGCGCCGATGATCATCCTCGTCGCCGGCATCGGGATCGAAGCAAAAGTGATCCTCGTTCTGCTGCTCTCGATCTTCGCGATCATCGTGAGCACGGTCTCGGGCGTCCACTCCGTGGACCGCCGCCACCAGCAGATCGCCCAGAGTTTTGGCGCCTCGAAGCGGCTGCTCTTCACCTCGGTCGTGCTGCCAAGCACCATCCCGTTCATCCTGAGCGGCCTCCGGATCGGCGCGGGTCGCGCCCTGGTGGGCGTGGTCGTGGCCGAGTTCCTGGTGGCCAACCAGGGGATCGGCTGGTACATCAGCTTCAACGGCACAATGCTCAACTCGGCTCGCGTCTACCTCGGCATCCTGATGCTGGGCCTGTTCGGGATCGTCCTGGGCGAGATGATCCGTGTCGTGGAGCGGCGTTTCGACTCCTGGCGACCAGAGATCCACTAGCCGGCCTACCCGGCGGCCCGAGGCCGGGACACAGCGTTCTTATGCGATCGGATCCAGATTGGGTTCGATCGCATATTTGTTGGCCGCGAATGTTTACAAACCACTCGCGTTCGGCTACATTCGCCGCCACTGCCGCGGACCGCCATTCAGAGGCCCGCAGCATTGGAGGAGGCTAGTAGGAGTGGACATGCGTCTTGCAACTCGCGCACGGCTCGTCACGATGGTGGCGGCGGCCGGCCTGGTCCTTTCGGCTTGCGGTGCGGCTGCCACCCCCGCACCGACGGCGGCCCCGCCGACAGCGGCCCCGGTCGTCACCCCCGCCCCCGGCACCCTGCCGGCGCCGGAGCAGACCAGCATCAAGATTGGCATGAGCGTCACCTCTGAGCTCAGCCAGTACGCGGTCAAGCTTGCCGAGCAGGCCGGCTTCCTCAAGAAGTACGGCTTCACCAACGTGGAGATCATCGGCTTCGAGGGCGACGGCAAGGCCGTCCAGGCGATGCTCGCGGGCCAGGTGGACTTCATCACCGCCGGCTCGTCCTCGGTCATCAACTCGCGCCTGACCGACACGCCGTTCAAGGTGATCTCGATGAACTCCATCCTGATCAACGACGGCCTGTTCTGCACCAAGGACATCAAGACCGGGGCAGACGTCAAGGGCAAGACCGTTGCGGTCAGCACCTTCGGCGGCACGTCGCACGGCTCCGTCCTGCTCTCGCTGAAGTCCCTGGGCTACACGGCGGCCGATGTCGTCATCACCGAGGTTGGCGGTCAGTCCGCCCGCATCGCGGCCCTTCAGGGCGGCTCCATTGGCTGCGCCCCGGTTGACGCATCCATGCAGGCGGACATGGAGGCCCTTGGCCTCAACATGCTGACCAACCTGGTCAAGAGCGGTCTCGCCTGGGGCCGGTCGGGCCTGGTGTCCACCGACGAGTACCTTGCCAAGAACCCGAACACCGCTCTCGTCCTTGCCGCCGCCAGCCTCGAAGCCCAGAACATGTTCTGGACGGCCCCTGATGAGGCCGCCAAGTACTTCGCCGAGTTCGCCCAGATCGACGTCGCAGACGCGGCCAAGCTCGTGAAGAACTTCCCGCTCACCGGCGATCGCACCATGATGTGGACCGCGGACGCCTTCCTGGCGCCCAAGGAAGTCCTCTCCACCGTCCAGCCCGAGATGGCCAACGTGGACGTGACCACGGCCTACGACCAGAGCTTCCTCAAGAAGCTTGTGGACATCGGCTTCTACGCCAAGATCGGCGTCCCGGTTCCCTGACCTTCGTCCGCAATCGCTCGACGCCCCCGGAGCCACGCTCTGGGGGCGTCGACATACCAAGCCGCGCCGGCGGCAGACGAGTGCCCCACAACCCAGCCAGCCTGGGCCCTGGGCCAATCGCCTGACCCGGAACAGACCCGAACCGACCGAAACAGACCCGATCTCGACCAGATCGGTGCAGACAAAAGTACCCACTATGGATACAATCTGGCCAATGACGGACACAGCCTGTTCCGTCACCCGTCGCAGGGCGGGGAGCGCAGAGGAGCAGCATGGCGGCGATCTCCGAGGTCCGGTTCCACAGCCACGGGGCATCGCTCGCGGGCACCCTCAAGCTGCCGGACGACCGTCCCGGACCCTTCCCCGCCATTGTCCAGGGACCAGGCTGGCTGGGTCTCCGGGGCGCCAAGCTCTACCACCCGTATCACGAGGCTTTGCTCGCGGCGGGCTTCGCGGTCCTCGTGTTTGACTACCGGGGCTTCGGCGATAGCGAGGGCGACGCCAGCTACCTAGACCCGATGACGCAGGTTGAGGACTACCGGAGCGCGGTCACCTACCTGAGCGGACGCGATGACATCGATGCCTCACGGATTGGCGCCTTTGGCTCCGGTGGCACCGGCGGCGGCAACGCCATCTATGCCGGCGGTCTGGATCCGCGCGTGAAGGCGGTCGTCTCGCAGGTCCCGGTGGCAGACGGACGGGACTGGCTCCACCGCATGCGCCGCGAGTATGAGTGGCTGGAGTTCCTGGAGCAGATCCGCCAGGACGGGCTGCAGTACGCGGCCACTGGTGAGGCCCTGATGGTCGCGCCGCGCGAAGGGATCATGGTCCCCACGCCCGAGCGCAAGACCACCACCATCAAGTCAGACGTGGACGACAAGGTCCCCTCACAGGTGCAGCTCGCGAGCGCCGAGGCGATCTTCAACTACCGCCCCATCGACGTCATTGACCGGATCGCCCCACGCGCGGTGATGCTCATTGCGGTTGAGAACGACGCAACCACCCCCGAGGATCACGCCTACGCCCTGTACGAGCGGGCGCGCGGGCCGAAGCGCCTCGTCGTCCAGACCGGGACCACGCACTACGCGGCCTACGCCCAGTACCGCGACGTGGTCAACCCCATGATCGTGGAGTGGTTCCAGACCCATCTCGTGTCAGGCGAGGTGAACGTCCACGAGCGCGCGCCGGAGGCCGGGATCCTTCGGCTAACGCGCCCCACCGCCTGACTGGAGACTTCCGTGACCTACGACATCGTCATCCGAGGCGGAACCCTCGTCACCGCCACCGGCCGCTTCTCCGCAGATCTGGCGATCGAGGGCGAGCGGATCGCCGCAATCGTCACGCCGGGGACGCCGCTCGACGCGGTCCGCGTGATCGATGCAACCGGCAAGCACGTGATCCCGGGTGCAATCGACGTCCACTCGCACCATCGCGAGCCGGGCTACACGCACAAGGAGGACATCGTCTCCGCCACCAGCGCCTGCGCGGCCGGCGGCGTGACGACGTCCTTCGCGATGCCCAACGTCCAGCCGCCCCCCAACACCGTGGAGCGCCTGGACGCCATCATCGACCTCTACAACGCCAAGGCGCTGGTTGACTGGAACATCAACGCCGCGGGCACCGTGCCCGAGGAGATCCCCGGTCTTGCCTCGCGCGGGATCGCGGCCTTCAAGGTGTTCATGGTTGTGGACACCGGACGTGACTACCCGCACATGCCCGGCATCGGTGTCCACGACCACGGCAAGCTCCTCGAGATCTTCGAGACGATTGAGCCCACCGGCGTGCCGCTGATGGTGCACCCCCACGACCAGGCCCTCATGGGCCACATCGAGGAAGGGTTCTGGGCCCGGGGCGAGCGCGACGCGCTGGCCTACGCCAAGGCGTACAGCGCCCACGACGGCATCATCTGGGACACTGCCGCAGCCCTGCTGCTCCGACTCCAGAAGGCAACGGGGACGCCGCTCCACCTGCTCCACACCCAGACCACGGGCGTCATCGAGCAGCTCCGCACCGCCAAGGCCGCTGGCCAGCACGTGACCGCCGAGCTCAACCCTTGGGCTGTCTTCCTTGGCAACGACTGGAGGAACATCGAGCGGCTGGGCTCGTACGCGCTCAGCTACTACGTGCCGGAGAAGAACACCGAGCCGCTCTGGGCGGCGCTTGCGGACGGGACGATCGACCTGATCTCCACCGACCACGCGCCCCACACCCGCGAGGAGAAGGAGCCCGGCTGGACGGACGGCTGGAAGGCCCACACGGGCACGCCGTCCACGCAGTTCTACGTGCCGATGTTCCTCGACGCGGCGGTCACTGGGCGCCTCACGCTGGAGCGCACCGTGGATCTGCTCGCGACGGCGCCAGCGAAGGCGTTTGGCCTTGCCAACAAGGGCAAGCTCGAGGTTGGCGCGGACGCGGACATCGCCATCGTGGATCTTGATGCAGAGCTTGAGATCACCGACGCGATTGTCCTCTCGAAGATTGGACATACCCCCTACGCGGGCAAGCGGGTGCGTGGCGTCGTGGACACGACGATCGTGCGCGGCCGTCCCGTCTATGAGAACGGCGGGGTGACCGGGACGCCCGGCTGGGGCCGCCAGGCCCGTCCCTCCCGTTGACCCCCGCATCGAAAGGAGACGCACGCCCATGACCCGCTTCGGCCTCCTCCTTCCCCACTTTGGTGTGGAAGCCGACCAAGACCTGCTCATCGAGGGCGTCCAGCTGGCAGACCGGCTGGGCTTCGACTCGATCTGGGTCCGCGACCACCTCGTGTTCCACCCGCACGGCATGGAGGGCACAGACCGGACGTTCATCGAGCCGTTCGTGACCCTGACGTACCTCGCCGCGAAGACCGAGCGGATTGGTCTGGGCGCAGCGACGATCATCCCGTTCCGCCACCCGATCAACATGGCCTACAGCGTGGCCTCGATGTCGTGGATGACGCGCCGCAGGTTTGACCTGGGCATCGGCTCGGGCAACTTCCAGCACGAGTTCGACGTGATTGGGCAGAGCGAGGTCAAGCGGCCCGAGATGATGAAAGAGCAGACGCTCATCGCGCGCAAGCTCTGGGCTGGCGAGAGCGTGGACTGGCACAGCGACCTGTACGACTTCACCGACGTGGACATCAAGCCGCAGCCGCTCTTCCCGGTGCCGGTCTGGTGGGGCGGCGCCACGCCTGCCTCGGCCCGCCTTGCGGTGGACTTCTGCCAGGGCTGGCTGCCGGGTCGGATCACGTTCCCGACGTTTGAGTTGCGCCGCAACAAGATCGCCGAGATGTGCGCCGAGCAGGGCAAGCCGATGATCATGACCGGTGCCGTCCCGGTGACCAGCATCGACGACTCGTACGCCGCTGCCACAAAGCGCATGAACGTCCCGGGCCTCATCAAGAACGCCAACGCCCAGAAGTTCTGGCTCAAGCCCGAAGGCGGCGAGTTCACCACAATCGAGGAGCTGGATGGCTCCATCCTGGCCGGCAGCCCGGACGACATCGTCCGCGGCGTCCAGCGCTACCAGGAGATCGGCGCCGACCTCATCATCTTTGACTTCCGCATGCGCTTCCCGGACTGGCTGCAGCAACTCGAGATCCTCGCGAAGGAGGTCTTCCCCAAGGTCTCCGGACCGGTCCCCGCAGCCCGCTGATCCGCCTCGGGAGGGCGGTCGCTGTTCCTCCGCGCCCGCCCTCCCGTTCTCCTCGCCCGGCCAGGAGGCCCCATGAAGACCACCACGCAGACCCAGGTCACCCACTACGAGATCCAGAAGAAGCGCCGTGAGACGCTCCTGGAGGAGTGGCGCGGCTATCACAAGACCGTGCTCAAGCGGGACGGCGTCGTCATGCACGACGACCCCCATCGCCGGATGCGCCGCGGCGTGTACGCGGGTTGGGACGGCGACCGGCCCACCAAGAACCTTGATGCAACCATCCACGAGATCGATCCCGGTGTGACCTCGACGATCCACCGTCACAGCTGGGACGCGATCATGTTTGTCGAGTCCGGCTCCGGCTGGACCGAGATCGACGGGCAGCGCGTGGAATGGAAGCCCTGGGACACGCTGCACCTCCCCGCCTGGGCGTGGCACCGCCACGGCAACGACGGCCAGCAGACCGGCGTGTTCCACACGTGGAGCGTCCAGCCAATGCTGGAGCAGTTTGGCGCCGCCCTGCTCGAGGAGGGTGGCGACACCCCCGTTGACCAGTTGCCGCCGCGGCCCACGCAGGTCACGCCGGTGGATGGCTCTGACCCGTACGCGCGCCGGACGCAGCGCCTGTCGCGTCAGTGGGAGGGCAGCGAGAGCGCCCGCCTTATCACCCGCTTCGACGATGTCCGAGGCCTGGTCACAAAGCGCGGCGCCCGCAGCCTGTTCATGGTGGACAAGTCCATCGGGTTCCACACCGCGGGCCTCTCCGCGGTGATGCACGAGCTGGCCCCTGGCCTCTTCCAGTCCCGCCACCGCCACGGCGGCGAGGCTTGGCTGTACGTCATCTCGGGCAACGGCTTCAGCATCATCGACGAGGAGCGTCACGACTGGGAGGCCGGCGACCTGATCGTCGTTGACCACTGGGCCTGGCACCAGCACTTCAACGCCTCAAGCGAGCGGACCGCGCGTCTGGTGCGGATCCACAACTTTGATGCCCTGTACGACATGATCCGGATCCTGATGGACCCGATCAATCTCTTCGAGGAGCTCCCGCAACTAGACGCGCCGGACCTTTCCGGTGTGGTCTGGCCGGACCACCTCGAAGGGCGTCCCGAGGCCTAGCGAGTGCCGCGCATCACCATCCCACCCGGCATCGAGGGACTCGTCGAGCTCGTCGAGCTGCCGGATCCGGCCTGGGCAGACCGCTGGGAGCGGATCATCGTTCCCGGCGACCAGAAGGACCGGCTCCGGAACTACCTCGTCTTCTCGCTCAAGCACCGCGCCAAGCTCAACCAGGTTGCCCTGCCCCTTCACGGGCTGGTGATCTTGGCTGGGCCGCCCGGGACCGGGAAGACAACCCTGGCCGCGGGCCTCGCCAATCGCGCGGCGCTGGACCTCGGCAGCCCGGTCCTGTTCGTGGACATCAACCCCCACGCCTTTCCCAGCCAGCTGCTGGGCGAGAGCCAGCGCAGCGTGGCACGGCTGTTTGAGCGGACGCTCCCCGACCTTGCGCGTCGGGCGCTGCCAACCGTCGTCCTCCTGGACGAGGTGGAGGCGCTGGCCGTGAGCCGGACGGGCGCGTCGCTTGAGACCAACCCGGTGGACGTCCATCGCGCCACTGACGCCGTGCTTGCGGGCGTTGACCACGTGGCGCGGACGTGCCCGAATGTCACGTTTGTGGCAACCACCAACCACAAGGCCGGCGTGGACGGAGCCTTCCTCTCGCGGGCGGACCTCATCGAAGAGGTTGGCTTCCCGGGTGCTGAGGCCGTTCGGATCATCCTCGCCGACTCGTTGCGCGAGCTGACGGGCCGGGATCTCGACGAGGCGGCCGTCGCCGCGTTGGCCGTGGATTGCACCACCGCACAGCTTGACGCCCGCCAGGTGCGCAAGCTCGTGCTGCGGGCTGTCTGCGAGCGGCTGGAGCTGGCGCAGGACCCCACCCGCACCACCGTGGCAGACGTAACAGCCGCGCTGCGGAGCAGCCGGGACCGACTCGAGCCCTCCGTCTGATGGCGGTCGCGGCCCCCGCTCCCGCCGAGAGCGTGCGGATCCCGCGCGAGGCGCTGCTTCTGGGCGTCTCGATCTTCCTGTTCATCGCGGCCACCAACATCATGACGCCGCTCCTGCCGCAGGTCCGTACGGACTTTGGCGTCAGCATCTCAACGGCGGGCATCATCGTGGGCTCCTATGGCCTCGCGCGCCTCGCCGTGGACCTTCCCGCGGGGTTCCTCGCGGAGCGGGTGGGCCATCGGCGGCTGGCGGTGATCGCAGTCTTCGTCCTGATCGGAGCGTCTCTCGTGGGCTGGCAGGCCGCGTCGGTGGAGATGCTGATCGCGGCGCGGATCGGCAGCGGCCTCGCCGTCGGGATCCTGGCAACGGTCATCCTGAGCGCGCTGAGCGCCACTGCGTCCACGGCCAACCGCGGCAAGGTGATGAGCCTGTTCCATGTGGCCAACAACACCGGGATCGCGCTCTACCCAATGGTGGGCGGTCTGCTGGGCACCGTGGTGAACTGGCGCCTCACGTTCCTCGTCACCGCGGTCCTGGCCATCGTGGCCACGGTCATCCTCCTGCCGATCCTCCCAAAGATTGACTTCGCCAGGGGCGGCAGCCGGCGCGGCGGATCCGATGAGTCCCGGGTCCTTGAGGGCCGCCAGCGGACCATCGCGTTTGCTGTGACAAACCTTGGCGTCGTGGCCAACATGATCCACCGGCACGGCTTCCGCAACACCGTGCTGCCGCTCTACGCGGCGACGGCCCTGGGCCTCGGCGGCGTATCCATCGCCACCGCGATTGCGCTCATGTCCGTGACGGGCCTGCTTGTGGCAACACCCGGCGGCATGCTGGGGGACCGGATTGGCCGACGCCGGATCATCACGGCCGGCCTGGCCGCGGTTGCAGCGGGCGACCTCGCCTTCATCCTCACGCACGACACGCTCACGTTCCTGCTGATCGCAGCATTGATTGGCTTTGGCGACTTCTTCACCAGCTCGCAGACGGCGCTCCTCTCCGAGATCGTCCCGGCAGCGCAGCGGACCCGCTCGCTGAGCACCTACCGCTTCTCCGCGGATCTTGGCGCGCTCATCGGTCCAATCCTGCTTGCCGCGGTCATGGACGCGTCAGGATCCACCGCGGCAATCCTGGTCGCGGTGGGAGTCCTTGCGACCGCTTCGCTGGCTGCCTGGTTTGGCGTGCCGGCCCGGGCGGAGGCCAAGGATCCGCTCGAACCCCCCACAACAATCCCGTCCAACCAAGGCAGCCCTGTGACCCTGGAGGTCCCCGCCCGATGAACCCCGACGACGTTGTAGCCCGCATCGATCCCGCGGAGGTTGTTGACCTGGCGCTGGCGCTGGGCAACATTGACAGCCCCACGGGCAGCGAGGGGCCGGCGGGCGAGTTCGTCTTCGCGTGGCTGGCCCGCAACGGCTTCACCCCAAAGCGGTACGCCCTCGTTGAGGACCGGATCAACGTGGCGGCGTGGATCCACGGGACAGGCGGGGGCTACAGCCTCGTCTACAACTCGCATCTGGATACCACGCTGCGGCGAGACGCATCGTGGTCTGCAAAGGATCCCAACGACCCGCTCTATCACTCCGCGTGGGTTGAGGGCGACGACATCTACGGCGACGGCGTTGTCAACGACAAGGGCCCGATGGCTGCGTTCCTCGTTGCCGCCAAGGCCATCCGGGAGGCGGGCTTCCCCCTCCGCGGCGATCTTGTCGTCAGCGCGGTTGCGGGCGAGATCAGCCGCGAGCCCATTGAGGAGTGGCAGGGTCCTGCGTATCTCTCGAAGGACCTTGGCGCGCGCTTCATGGCGACGCACGGCGTCGTGGGTGACTTTGCGCTTGTGGCCGAGGGAACCGGGTTCGGGATCGTCGGGATTGAGCCCGGGAAGGCGCAGTTCAAGGTGACGGTGGTCACGGACACGCCCCGCTACTACTCGCCCTACCTTCCTCGGCCCACCGGGATCACCGATGCACCCAACGCCATCGTGCGCACGAGTGCGGTCATCGCCGAGTTTGAGACTTGGGCGTACGACTACCAGGTGCGAAACACCTACGAGAGCAACTACGGGCGGATCGTCCCGAAGGCCTCGATCAACGCGATCCGCAGCGGCTACCCGTTCAGCCTCACGAGCGCGCCCCAGGTGTGCTCGTTCTACGTGGACACGCGGATCCTGCCTGGCGCAAACCCGCTCGACATCCGCGAAGAGCTCCGGGCCCTCCTCGGGCGCGTGGGCGTCGAGGGGACCGTTGAACTCTTCCTGTACCGCCCCGGGTTTGAGGCGAAGGGCGCGGAACCACTCATCGAGGCCGTGCGGCGCCAACACGCCAAGACCTTCGCCACGCCGCCCCAGATCGTGGCAGACCCTGTGACGTCGATGTGGCGCGATACCAACGCGTTCAACGAGCTTGGCATCCCGGCGATCTCCTACGCCCCGCGATCGGCAAGCCACGCCCAGAAGAAGTCGTTCAAGGTGGAAGACCTCGTCAACGCATCCCGCGTGTACGCGCGGATCGCCATGGACATCTGCAACGTCGAGCGGCCTGCGTGGACGCCACTTGGCGCGCACATCAACCGGGACATCGCAGCGAGCGTCGCGGAGCGGAACCGGGCCGGCTAAGGGGCCTTGCCGATCGAAGGTCCTGGGCAGCTGCGCGTCATGTCGTTGGGTCGGTGACGCGACCCGCAGCAGGAGCGAATGGAGACACAATGACCAAGATTGGGTACAATTCTGGGCGGTGACATGGGCCGCGGGGCTCTGGGCTGGCGGATTGCGCATGGTCCGATGGCCTTGCTTCGGGCCGGTTTGACATCCCCCTGACACCTGTCCAGGGGCGGCTTCGTACCCGGAGCACCCCGCTCCTACCCGCGGAGAGATCTCGATGAAGTTCACCGGCACCGACACCATCGCAGCACCACGGGACCGTGTCTGGGCGTTCTTGATGGATGCCAATCAGGTTTCCGCCTGCGGTCCCGGCGTCGAGTCCGTTGAGATCATTGATGCCGACCACTTCAAGGTGAAGGCCAAGGTCAGCATTGGGCTCCTCGCAGCACGATTTGCGATGGACATGACGATGGCGGAGCGGCAGGAGCCCAACCTCGCGGTCATCGGGGCCCGGGGCCAGGCGCCGGGCTCGGCCGTTGACGCGGTTGCCCGCATGGAGCTCTCGGGTCCCGCGGAAGGACCCACCGTCATGGCCTGGTCGGCCGACGTGACCCTGTCAGGAGCCCTCGCAGCGGTTGGGGCGCGAATGATCGAGGGCACGGCAACCCGGATGATCTCCCAGGTGTTTGGCTGCTTCCGTACGCGCCTCGAGGCCGGCTGACACCACCTGCGAGGGCTGACACCGGCCCTGGTCTGTGGCGCAGAGCCCCCGGCCGAGCACGCGCCCACTCGCGCGGCGCCGGACCTGAGTCAGGCCAGACTCAGGAGACGCAGCTCCGTGCAGGACCCGATGCCCAAACCCGCGCTGCGAGGTCCGAGTCCTGCAGCAGCACCCCCGCTGTGAGTCTGCGCTGACTCACGGGGCCCCGATGCCCAGACCGAACACCGGCCGCGCCCCCTGGCCCGAGCCCTACGAGACCGTGAGCACCCGCCGCGGGTTGCGCACCGTGATCTGCTCAATCTCGGCCTCCGAGACGCCCGCCTCGCGCAGCCGCGGCAGGAACACCCTCTGGAGGTACGTGTAGCCGTTCCCCTCATAGTGGCGGAGCTGGCTGTTGTGGCAGACGTCCTGGCTGAGCAGCAAGCGGTCGCCATGGCCCCGATGCAGCAGCTCAAGCAGCAACTCCACCGTGCGGCCCTCGCCGTACTTCTCCGTGGGCGTGAACGCCATGCCCAGAAAGTCAAACTCAAGCGACGCGCCGCGGCTGATCAGGTGCAGGTAGTGGTCAAGGTTGGGGTAGCTGTCTGCATGGCCAATCACGACGCGACCGGGGTCCGCCCCCTCCTCCTCAAAGACGTCCATCTGCCACGCGCCCACGTTGGACATCACGGCATGCGTGGTGATGGCCAGTCCGGTCCGGCGCGACGCCCTCGCCACCGCCCGGTGGACACGCTCCTCAATGGGCGTCATCCACGGCTTGTCGGTCCCGATCTCGCCCAGGATCCCAATCCGCACGCCGGTCTCCCCCACCCCAACCGTGGCGTCGTGGACCAGCTCTTCTGCCAGCGAGTCCACTGAACGCTGGTCGATCAGCACCTCGGGCTTGTAGTAGGCCGTCCGGTACCAGCCGCCACCCATCACGATGTTGAGGCCGCTCTGCTCGGCCAGGCGCTTGATCCAGAGCGGGTCGCGGCCGATGCACGGCGGGGTCACATCCACCAGCGTCACGCCGCCGGCCTCGCGGTACAGCGCCAACTCCGAAAGGATCACCGGCTCGTCCGCGGTGAGCTCCCAGTAGTCCCAGCGGTTCTGGATGTGCCAGAGCGCGCACTGCGTGTGCTCGTGCGGCAGCGTAAAGCCGAGGGTGGACGGGTCAACCGGGCCAAGGACCGTCATGACGTGGGCCATCAGTTACGTCCTCTCGGCAGTGTCACAGGGGGTCCTGCGGCGCACGGCAGCAACCCGTGTCGGGCCTATGATCCTCCCTGTTGCCCATTCCAAGTGCGGCGATTCCACGCCGCAGTGTCCATCTGGAGCCATCATGTTCAGCCGCTGGGGCGCTTTCGTCTACCGGCATCGCCGTATCGTCCTTGTGCTGGCCGTTGTCTTGGGCGGCGCCGCCGCGTCTGTTGCCAGCAAGTCCACAGACGTGCTCACTGCCGGCGGCTGGCTGGACCCCAACTCCGAGTCCAACACTGTCCAACAGCGCCTGTCCGACGAGTTTGGCCAGGGCCGCTCCTCGCTGGTGCTGGTCTTCATGGGTCCGGCAGGCGCGGACGCCAAGAGCCCGGCGTTCCAGGCCGACGTGGCGGCATCCGTGAAGGACCTGCGCTCGGACCCGGATGTCGTGCAGGTGGTGGGCTACGCCGAGACGGGCCTCACACCGTTCATCACCCTCGATGGCACGGGCTGCTACGTGGTGGCCGCCCTCAAGGTCACAGACGAGGCCTCGGTCCCGCTGCTGGACCGGTTCACCGCTGAGGCCAAGCTGCCTGGCAACGGCATCACGATGCAGATGAGCGGCTACGCGCCGTTCACGCGTGACACTGCCTCGCAGTCCGAGGCGGACCTGCGCAAGGCGGAGTCCATCTCGCTGCCGCTGGCCGCAATCGTCCTGGTCCTGGTGTTTGGCTCGCTGGTGGCGTCGGCCATGCCATTGCTGGTGGCCGGGCTGGCAATCCCCACCACGCTCGCACTGGTCTGGCTCGTTGGCCAGCAGGTCCAGCTCAGCATCTTTGTCCAGAACATCTCCACGATGCTGGGGCTGTCGCTCGCCATCGACTACTCGCTGTTCATGACCAGCCGGTTCCGCGAGGAACTCAGGCGTGGCCGCCCCGTGGGTGACGCCGTCACGATTGCCGTGGCCACGTCGGGCAAGGCCGTCGCATTCTCCGGCGTTGCCGTTGCTGCGGGCCTGTCTGGGCTCATGGCATTTGACGCCCCGGCCCTGCGCTCCTTTGGCATCGGCGGGATGCTCACCGTTGTCGCCAGCCTGTTCTTCGCCCTGACGTTCCTGCCCGCGCTGCTGGGCATGCTTGGGTCAAACGTCAACAGGCTCTCCCCAGCCGGCCTCATCGCCCGCCTCCGCGGCGGCAGCAAGCCTGCCGGAACCGCCGGCACCACCGCCAACGCCGGGCCAAGGCCGTCGCGCTGGGCCCGCGTGGCCGAGCGCGTGATGGCGCACCCAATCGCGGTCCTCGTTCCCACGCTTGCGATCCTGCTGGCGGCTGGATCCCCGTTCCTGCATCTTGAGCAGGGCCTGCCGGGCTCCTCCACGTTGCCCAAGGGTCTCGAAAGCCGTGAAGCCGCAGTTGCGCTTGAGACAAGGTTCCAGACCGGCACCACAACGCCGATGATCATCCTTGCGGATGTCCAGGGCGATCCCGCGTCGGCCGCCAACATCAAGGCCGTTCTTGACTACCAGACGAAGGTGGCTGCCGTCGATGGCGTCACCTCGGTCAGTGGCCCCTTCAGCGGCCTGATCAACCCCGCCACGGGCGCCGAGCTCACCGCGGACCAAGTTGTCGCCCTCTACGGCCAGCCCCAGG
>CAIYHO010000151.1 GCA_903925955.1 uncultured Chloroflexota bacterium | reverse complement strand
TCTTTGGCATGTGCCAGCCGGGACCCGCAGGAGGACCGTGTTCCGGATATCCCACAACAGGTTGGCGGGAAGCCCGATGGCGGGACGACGCGCCAGAGCGCACCGTGATCCCAAGGTGTCGGCCAAGGCTGCCGGCGTACGACGGGAGTGTCCGTGGCGATCATGGAACGCGAGCTGCCTGGAATGGGCCGCAACGGTCGCATGGCATTGACGGACTGCGAGCGTCGCCTGCTGGCGCTCCTCGCCATGGGCCTGACCCTTGTTGAGGCGTCCTGGCAACTGGCCCTGTCACCCGCTGACGTGATGGCCAACCGGACACGGCTGCACCGCAAGCTGGGCGTGAGCTGCGATGAGGAGCTGGCGCCGTACGCCGGCCGGCACGGCCTCCTGGCGTAGCGCCAGGGACTGCGCCCGGGAGCAATTGCGGATAGCGATCGCCCGGGGCATGTGTCGTTGTTCCGTGTCAGGTGTTGCTGACAATCGGTAGACTCATCTCGCATCCGTCCGACTGCGCGCACCTTGTTGGACGGCGCACACTCGCACTGCAGGATTGCGTCCGTCCGCTCCGCGGGGGATCTGAGGAGGATCATGAGCATCGCCTACCGCGCCAGCGCTGCCCACGCGGCGGCCGATCACAACACGACGCAGGGCAAGCGCGCCGTTGTGGCAGATGACCATGCGCTGGTACGCCGGGGCCTGGTGCTGGTGCTTGAGGGTCTTGGCATCACAACGCATGGGGCCGTTGACTCAGGCGATGCCGTCCTGGTGGCGGCGGCCGAGCACCAACCGGACCTTGCAATTGTGGACATGTCGATGCCGGGTGGCGGCCTGGGGCTGATTGAGCGTCTCCACCGCGAGCATCCGCGCACAGCCATCCTCGTGTACTCCACGTTTGCGGAGAAGGACGTGGCGCTGTCCTGCTTCATCGCGGGCGCCTCGGGGTATGTGTGGAAGGCAGGGCCAGACGGCGAGCTGGAAACGGCGATTGAGCGCCTGTTGTCCGGCCGTCGCTACATGAGCCTGGCGGTGTCCGAGCAGCTTGCAGACCGCCTGTCGGGCTCCTCCGACGCATCAGCTCCACCGCATGAGTCGCTATCGAAGCGCGAGCTCCAGGTGTTTGAGTACCTGGCCCGCGGACTCTCGCTGGCAGAGGCGGCCACGCATCTGAACGTCTCGCCCAACACGGTCTCCACGTACCGAGCGCGCGTGTTGCGCAAGCTGGGTGTTGCTCGTGATGCGGAGCTGGTCCGCTACGCCGTCCGCCACGGCCTTATCGAGGCCTAGCCGCCGCTCACCGGCCTAGCTCACCGGCCTAGCTCACCGGCCTAGCTCGCCGCGCCTTGCGCGCCACGCTCGCTCGTGGCTCTGGCGGCGGACATGAAGCGGCCGGCCGGGGCTCAATGGGTACAGCGCCCCGACCGGCCAACGTCGGTGCGGGGGCAGGAATCCTGCACCGTCGTTCCCCAGTAGCATCCGCCCGATGCCCATCGGCGCCCATCGGACTGGGTTGCGATGCAGCGTGGGATGAGGCGATGCCGGTAGTCGCGTGTCGTGTTCCACCCGTCGGCGTTTGCCTACAGGGGTGAGCCAGAACGGCCCCCGGAGGACGCACACCCGTCAGAGCGGGCAATGCAACGCCGCATTGCGCGCGCTGCCGCATGATGTGACCCGCAAACGCTGGGCTCCCGCGGGAGCTTGGGATGAGGAGGATCCAGTGCCCGGTACGCGCGACCACACGGACCCAGGCCAACGGCTGGAGTCCCTGCTCGCCACGTTCGGGGCCGCCACGCGGGTTCTGGCGCTCGCGTCAGATCCGGGGGAGTTGGCAGCCGCCGTCACGGGGCTGCTTGTCGCGGACGGGGCGTTCAGCCTGGCGTGGATCAGCGCGGACCCCAACGATGAGGGCTGGATTGAGCCCATGGCCGCTGCCGGCGATACGGACGGCTACCTCGCAGGGAACTACGTCCCCGGGCAGGAGTCGCCTGACGGCGCGGATCCGGTTGAGCAGGCAATCCGCAGCGGCATCCCGTTTGTCTGCCCCGACATTGCGCACGACCTGCGCATGGAGCCCTGGTCCGCACGCTGCCTTGCCCACGGGCACCGCGCCTTCGCCGCCTTCCCGCTCCACAGCGCCCAGCTGCCCACCGCCGTCCTGAACGTGTTTGCGCCGGTGGCCGGCGTCTTGGGCGCGCTCGAGACGGGAGCCTTGGCGGACCTTGCCCGCGCGGTTGGCGTCGCCTTCGACCGCGCTGACTTGCGCCCGGCCCTCGAACGCAATGAGCGTCTTGAGGCCGTGTCTCGCGTGGCGGCAACAGCGGGCCACGACTTTGGCAATGTGCTGATGGCCATTTCGCTGTTCCAGGGCTTCATCGAAGAGGGCTTGGACCCCAGCGACCCGCTGCAGAAGGACACGGCAGCCATCAGCGAGGCCGTGGAGCGCGGGCGGGACATCAACACCCACTTGTTGGCCGTTGGGCGCGAGGCGCCTGACGGGCCGCCGGAGCCCGTGGATGCGCTTGAGCTGCTACAGCAGATTGAGGGCGTGTTGCGGGCGATTGCGTCACCGGCATCGCTGCGAGTTGATGCGGATCTCGACGATGTCGGCGGACCACCCCTGGTCCACATCCGGCGCCGGGACCTTGAGCACGCGTTGCTCAATCTGGTGATGCACGCTGCGGACCCAATGACGTCCCGCGCGGGCCATGTCACCGTCACCGTTGGCGTTGAGACGGTGTTGTCCCAGCCGCATCTTGGCCTTGCGGGCGGCAGGTACCTGACCCTGACCGTCGCGTGCAGTGGGACGGCCAGGCCACGCGCAGACGCAGACCAGGGGCTGGGGCGAGCGCTGTCATCAGTTGCGCGGACGGCACAGCGTGTAGGCGGAACGATGCGGACCTCCGGCACGCCAGGCGCGGGAGACGCTAGCGCGACGGTGACCCTGCTGCTGCCGTTGGCGTTGGCCGGCTAGCGACGGGCGGGTAGCGCGGGCCGCTACTCCTCGCCGATGTCCTCGTTCCAGACGTCGGGCCGCGCTGCGATGAACTCGTCCATCAGGTCCACGCAGGCCTGCGAGTCAAGGTTCACCACCTCCACGCCGCGTGAGCGCAGGTAGTCCTCGCCGCCCACAAACGTGCGGTTCTCCCCCATCACCACGCGCTTGATCCCGTAGAGCAGGATGGCGCCCGTGCACATGTCGCACGGGGAGAGCGTGGTGTACATGGTGGCCCGCTTGTAGACCGAGGCTGAGAGCCTGCCGGCAACCTCAAGGGCGTCCGTCTCACCGTGGCGGATGGCGGAACCCTGCTGGACACGGCGGTTGTGGCCGGCGCCAAGCACCTTGCCGTCGGCGACAAGCGCAGCGCCAATGGGCACGCCGCCCTCGCTTTGCCCGATGCGGGCCTGCTCGATGGCGATCTCAAGAAAGCGGCGGTCGTCTGGATCTGGCTGGATGGACATGGTGCCTCCCGAGTCTGCGCCGCAGTCTTGCGCGGCCCTGTGCCTTCTTGCGCCCTACGCGTCGAGCCGTGCGGCCGCCGTCACTGCCGCCTTGGCATCCCCGGCCACGCCGACGCGGACGATGATCCGCATCTTGCCCAGCATCTGCGCCATCGGCGGGCCCATGTGGCCGGCCACGACAACCTCAACCGCGTGCTCCTTGAGGAAGGTAGCGATGCGACCGTGGTGGCCGCCCTCTGTGCCAACGTCGTGGAGCACGTCCCAGCCCACCGGGTACTCGGTCCACGCGGTGATGTGGCCCGCCTCAACCTTCGCCACGGCCACAAGCGGGGCACGGCCCCAGCCACCGCCAACCATGCCATCGGGGGTGACAGGCACGCAGACAATCATCGGGTTCTCCTTGGCGGGCTTGGCTGGCGACGGCGGACGGCGCTCGATCCGCGCACCGTCATGATGCGCCATTGGCGAGTGCCGGCCACACCCGGTCCAGCCACTGCACGCGCAGCACAGCGTCGATGACCAGGTTCACCAGACGCGCGCGGCGATCCGCCTCCGGGGCCTGGGGCAGCAGCAGGTTGGGCAGGAAGGCCACACGGGCAAGCCCCGCGGCATCGCCCAGGGCAACCGGCGTCCACGCGCCAAAGGCGAGACCGCCGGTCCGCTCAAAGAGCTCAGCGCGATTGAGGGCATTGGCGATGGCAGGGCCTGCGAGCGGGGCAACCGCCATCGGCGCCTCTACCAGCACAAGCAGGCCGTTGCCAAAGCCGGGATGCGTGGCGGACTCAATCACAACGCGGGCGTCACCGCCAAGGCCCGGCGCCGTCACGCCAACCTCAAGGCGCGTCCCGTCGGCGGCGGCAGGGATGCCAACGTCCGACAGGTCCCCCACCGCACGGCGAAAGTCCGATTCGGGCATTCGCACGGCCGCAAGGCCATCGCGCTGGGCACGTTCCACCATCGCCAGCACGGCGTGTGTGTCGGTCCGCGGTCCCGCCTCGGGGTGGGACGCAAGATCCGGCACGCCGCCAAAGCCCATGGCCATCTGGTCAATCGATGCCGTCCCGGCCACGGCCACCTGCAGGGCCACGGCATCGGCCAACATCGGCAGCAGCCAGATACGCGCCTTTGGCCGCACGGACGCCGCGAGCGCCAGCCCAACGGACGCGTCCACCTCGTCCACGATGACGGCGCTCAGCGTGGCGGCCTGGTTTGCCGCAGCGGCCATCAGCAGCGCGTGGCCCACATCTGCAATGTCGCGGGCCAGCGGCGTCATAGCCATGAGCCTCGTGGCCGGAACGCCACGGTCATCGGCAGGCGGCAGCGCCTCAATCCGCTGCCGGAGCGCGCACGGCCACCAGGTCAGCGAGCGCTCATCGCGCAGACGCCAGCGGGCATCGGGGCGCAGGGCAACGTCAAGGCGGTTGAAGAGCTCGGGGGCAAGGTCATACACAGCGTGTCGATTGTCCGCGATGCAGCGCCGACGGGTGCGGTTACCATGCCCGCAGCGGCCCCCGCGCCGCCCAGCCACCGGTCTCGCTCCCGGCAAGTACCCAGTCCCGAGGTCGAAATCGTGCCTACTGGCCAGCCCGTGATCCTCCGCGGTGACGCCCACCGGCCCGGCGAAGCCGCCGCGCCCGTCACCGTGACCCTCCAGGAAGCCGAGTTCTCCATCGCCGCCGGGTCTGCGGCACCGGTGAGCGCCGGGTACCGCGACATCACGTCAATCCTGGTGGACGCGGGCGCGGTTGCCGTTGCCCTGGGGTCTGGCCCGGGGTCTGTGCGCTGGGTGTTTGAGCGCTTCGGGACGCTCACCGGGGTCCTGGTGAAGGGGCTCCGCGACGGGCGGTTCCGGCAGCGCCTTGCCGACGGCCTTGTGGAACTGCCCTCCTCCACCGAGATTGAGCTTGTCGAGTACACGGCCGGTGGCGAGACCGGGATTGCGCAGCTTGCCTACGACGATCGAGGGGCAACCTTGGCGCCGCTTGACGATCGCCTCCCCTGGCACCGGGTGCGGCGCGCGGACGTCGGCACGGCGGAACTTGCGGCGTCGGTTGGCGGCGTGGCGGTCCACGGTGCCGGCCGGAGCCTGCCGCCGATGCCCGACGGTGGGCCGACGCTGCGCCTCGTGCGGGTGGGCCAGACCGCGCCCCAGCACGTCAAGCGCTGGTCGGCGCTGCGCGACGGCACGGCTGCCGACGCGTCGGCCATCGTGAGAGCGCTGATCCCAGACGCATCGTTTGGGGCTCGGACGCTGGCGTCATCGCAGCTGCTTGAGGGGCGGCCATGCTCGCCGCTGTCGCTGGGCGAGGCGTGGGGTCCGCTTGAGGCGGCCGTCCTGGCGGTTCCGCCGTTTGACGTGTCGTACGGGGTGCTCCGCTCGGTTGGCGGCGGGGAGGCGGCGCCGCGCTGGCTGGCCTGCGCCCCAGAGACGCCGGGCAAGGCCGACGACCCCAGACTCTGGTTCTTCGTGGGGCTGCCGGGCAACCTCGTTGCCTTGGAACTGGTCAGCGGCGGCGCCCATGCAACGTATCTGTTCCGGGTGGTGCCTCGGTCCGCCTGGACGGGTGCCCTGCCGGCCGGCGCGCTGGAGATGGCGGTTGCCGAGGTGTCCGAGGCGCTGATTGATGCGCGCTTCCTGCGAGAGCCGATGGCGCTCCCCGCGGCGCAGCTGGCGTTGCCTGACGCCCTTCGCTACCGGTTGGCGCTGGCGGCGCTGCCGTCGCTCGCGGCTGCTCGAGCCCGCTTTGTTGCCCGGCTGGTGCACAGCGATCCGGCAACCTGGGAGGCGGCGCTGCGCGACCTCGTGACGTGGCACGGGTCATGTCACGATGACGCCGCTCAATGGCCGGGGCGGGCCGCGCAGGAGGCGCAGGTTGACGACGCGGGCGGCGGCTCGGTTGGCTGAACAGGACAGGCAACTCGTGATTGACCCTCACCGAACGCAGGGAGTGCGCTGATGCCAACGTTCAAGCACCCGTGCCCGCATTGCGGGACGTACATCCAGCGCGATGTGGTTGCCTGTCCCGCCTGTGGGACTCGGGACCCGTTTGCGCCAGCCCGCTGTCCCCAGTGCTCCGCGGTTCTGGACGATGTGAACTGGATCGCCTGCCCCAAGTGCGGGGCGCCGGTTGGCAAGGCGGCCGCGGCACTCGCTGCGCAGCAGGCGGCCGCCTCCGCGCAGGGGACGCAGGGGGCGCCAACTCCGGCACCCGTGGCGCCCGTGGCGCCCGCCCAGTCCGCCCCGCCCGCCGCACCGGGCGCCGTGCCGGGCTGGGGTCAGCCGCAGGCCCCCGTCGCGCCGGCTCCCGCACAACCCGCTCCCCCAGCAGCGCCCGCGGCGCCCGCGGCGCCCGTTGCACCCGCGGCCGCACCCAGCGTCGGTGGATCGGCAGCGTGCAAGGCGTGCGGCAGCCAGCTCGCCCCCGGCGCCAAGTTCTGCCGCGACTGCGGGACGCCCGTCGGCTGACGCTGCGGCTCCCGCGCGTCGCCACGGCATCACGGCCTGTATGGCGCTGTGGCGTCACATCCCGGGATCAAGCCGCCGAGCAACGCCCACCGCGCCTTACACGCGCTCTACGGCGCTATTCCATGCCGCGGTGGTCGCCTAGGCCGTCTTGTTGCCGCAGTTCCCGCAGAAGCGAGCGCCGGCCGCAAGGTCCGCACCGCACTGGGAGCACTTGTTCTGGCCGGTGGGCGTGCCGCAGTTGGCGCAGAACTTCTCAGATGCAACCGGCTTGCCGCAGTTGGTGCACACCGTCTGGCGCGCGCCGGTATCGCCCGAGAACACCGTCTGGGTGGCCATCGCATCACGCATCTGGCTCATCTCGACGTTGGCTCGCTCGGCCTCCATCTCGGCGGCCAGGTTGGGCGCGCACCCAACGCAGAGTCCGCGCGCAGAGTTCCAGCACGTCTCGTCCACCCACTTGTTGTCGCGCGGGCAGCGCTGGAAGAGATGCATGATCTCGTTGGTGGCCTTCTTGAGGGCCTCATCGCGCGCGCCGCGGTTGGTGACGTCCTTGATGCTGTTTGCAGCGTTGGCCGCGCCCCACAGGCCGCCGACGAGGTTGCTCACGCCGCCCAGGATGTTGCCCGCGGTCCCCAGCGCTGACCGCTGGAACTCGCTCCGGTACCCGGATCCGCAGACATCGCAGCGGAACTCGAACTGGTAGCCGTTCTCATCCGACATGTCCGAGTAGTTGTTTGTGAACGGCGTGAAGCCCGACATCAGCTCTCCTCCAGCGATCGAGCAGCGCGTCCATCCCCGGCGCCGCAGCAACGCGAAGCATAGGGGGATGCGGTGGGCTGTGCGCAGAGCCGATGCCGGATGGGGCCAGAAGGCAGGTGCCCGCATCCGGTGACGCACCGCCGCAGGTGGCACGCCGTCGCAGGTGACACGCCGCATCCGGGCACCCGGTCCTTCGCCCCGACCGTATGCAGCACATGTCTGCCGCCACGGGAAGCCGAGCCGTTAGGCCCTGCGATGCCCCCGATCGCGGCGGCGCGCATGGCCGCGTCGCCCCCATAACCGGGCTTCCATTCGCCCCATGCATGTCGGCGCCTGGAAGGACGGCCGCCGCGGGCCCGGGACAGCCCTCATCCCCCGGCGCGGGCCGGCCGAATGGGCATGTGGCCGCCGATCGCGTGTGGGCATACATGGGGCGCATACGCGCGAAGCCAAGGGGCGCGCATGGGCGGTGATGCGCGGGCAAGGGGCACGGATGGATGGCGCGCGCCGCATCCTGCGCCCGGCCATCACCCAAACCATCGCCCAAACCCCTGTCGAGCCGCTACCATCCGCCCGTGTTGTTTCGCGCCGATCCCTGGCTCCACGTGATCGCTGGCTGCATGTCGTCGGGCAAGACCGACGAGCTGCTCCGGCTGCTTCGGCGTGCCGAGATTGCGAAGCGGCGGATCCTGCTTGTTCGCCCCGATGTCGATGACCGCACGCCCGCTGACTACGCAGAGAGCAGGAGCAAGGCGCGGTACCCGTCGGTGCTGGTCCCGAAGGGCGAGCCCGTCCGGATCCTGTCCCTCGCCCGTGAGCGCGATGTAGACCTTGTCGGCATCGAAGAGGCCCAGTTCTTCGACGTCAGCCTTTCCCGTGTCGCGGAGACCCTGCGCCAGAGTGGCCGCCACGTCATCGCGAGCGGGCTGAACACAGATTTCGCTGGCCGACCCTTCGGCGCGATGCCGGAGTTGCTGGCCCTCTCGGACGAGATCACGATGCTCACCGCCATCTGCGTGGTCTGCGGCGAGACGGCCACGCGGACGCAGCGCCTGGTGGGCGGACGGCCGGCGGCCATCGACGATCCGCTGATCGTGATCGGCGGCTTTGAAGGCCCGGCCGTGGAGACGTACGAGGCGCGCTGCCTGCGGCATCACGAGGTTGCGCCGCCCCGATCAGCTCGAGGCGTCGTCTCCAACGACGGCTGACGCCGCCGGGCGTCCACACGTTTTCCACGATGTGCACAGTTTCGTGGATAACTTTGCGCCCCTCGGTCGCAGGTTCGTGGACAACCCTCTTGGTTCCGCGCGGCCAGGCGCCTATGGTTCGTCTTGCCCGAAGGGGCCAGTGGTACTGAAACCGGACTGGTGAGCAATCACCAAACCGGGTCCCCGAACCGCCGCCGCGGTGACCGCAAGGTTGTCGAGGCGAACGGAGACCGGGGCCGCTGCGACAAGGCCGAGCTTGCTGGGCAGTGTCGTGGGCGAGCCGGTACACGACGGTTCCTTCGGGCATTTTCATGTCCGCCTCGCGCCCCGGCTGCGGGAGCCGTACGATCGCCCGGATTGTCGATGATGAAGCTCTCCGCAGGCCTGCTCCTCTACCGACGGCGCCAAGCCACCGTTGAAGTGCTCATTGCACATCCGGGGGGTCCCATCTGGGCGCGCCGCGATGCCGCCGCCTGGTCCATCCCAAAGGGTGCCCCCCTCGACACGGAACCCAACCTCTTTGCTGCCGCGCGACGCGAGTTTGAGGAGGAGACCGGCCACCGCCCGCCGGACGGCGTTGCGATTGACCTTGGCGAAGTCAGGATGCGCTCCGGCAAGATCGTCAAGGCTTGGGCGCTTGAAGGCGATCTGGACCCAGCACGGCTGCGGAGCCTCGAGGTGGAGGTGGAGTGGCCCCCGCGAACCGGGCGGATCCTGGTGGTCCCCGAGATTGACCGGCTGCTCTGGGCGGCGCCAGCCGAAGCACGCCGTCGGCTGAACCCGGCCCAGGCATCGTTTGTGGACCGCCTGCTTGCGGCGCTGGCGGTGCCCAATGCCAACCTGTCCGATGAGAACCTGTCCGATGAGAACCTGTCCGATGAGGTGGCAAGTTGAACGCGCTTCGTCCGCTCCTGCTTGCGCTGGCTGCGGCCGCGATGATCGCTGCGTGCAGTGGCACCCCCGCAGGCACACCGGGGGCCACCGCCGTGGAGCCGACGCCGGTGCCAACGGTTGCGCCGCTACCCGGGATGACGCTGTCGCCGGCGGAGGGTGCGACGGTCACGCTTGGCATCTACTCCGGGCGTCCCGATCCAACGTGGGGACTGACCGCGGTGCAGGTTGCCCGTCTGCGCGAGCTCGTTGCTGCGCTGCCCGTGGCCAACGGCGAGCCACCACAAGGCGGATTGGGATACCACGGCTTCTCGGTGTCGCTGGGCGCCGGTGCCGGTGGGCCAATCGTTGTGGCATTCCACGGGACAGTTGTGGCACAGGGCGCCGCAGCGGGCACGTTCTGGCGCGATGACACCCGTCTTGTGGAGCGATACCTGCTTGAGACAGGCCGGCCGTCCCTGGCGGCGGTCGAGATTGACACCGTCGAGCAAGCGCTGGCCAACCTCCTGCCCTGACCTCGTTGGGTACAGTCGGGTGGTGCACGACTCACCCGCCTCCCCTGCTTCCCCGGCCGATCTCCTGACGACCTATCCCGCCGCGCCTGAGCGCGTTGATGTCGCCGTCATCGGCGCAGGCATCGTTGGCCTGGCCACCGCGTTGCGCCTGCTCCAGGAGCGACCCGGTCTGCGGGTTGCGGTGCTGGAGCGCGAGGCGCAGGTTGCGGCCCACCAGTCCGGGCACAACTCCGGCGTCGTCCACGCGGGGCTGTACTACACGCCGGGCTCGCAGAAGGCACTGCTCTGCCGTGCAGGCAAGGGCCTCGTGGAGCGCTACTGCGCCGAGCGCGGGATCCCCATCGCGTTCCCGGGCAAGCTCGTCGTGGCGCTGGACGAGTCTGAGCTGCCGCGGCTGGCCTCGCTCAAGACGCGGGCCGAGGCCAACGGGGTCGAAGGCCTCGAGGAGGTGGGGCCGGAGCGCATCCACGAGATTGAGCCAAACGCCGCCGGCATTCGGGCGCTCTGGAGTCCCCGCACGGGCATCACGGATTTCACCGTGGTGACACGCTACTACGCTAGCGATGTAGCACGATTGGGCGGGGCAATCGAGCTGAACCGCCCGGTGACGCAGATTGAGCGGCGCCCCGACGGGCTGGTGCTGCACACGCCGCGCGGCCCCATCCAGGCGGGTGCCGTGATCGCCTGCGCGGGCCTCTGGGCGGATCGCGTGGCGGGCATGACGGGCGACCGCACCAAGGACTCCCCCACCATCGTCCCCTTCCGCGGCGACTACTACACGCTGTCGCCCGAAGCCGCCAAGCTGGTGAACGGGCTCATCTACCCCCTGGCGGATCCACGCTTCCCGTTCCTTGGCGTCCACTTCACGCGCCGCATCGACGGCGAGGTCTGGGCCGGCCCCAACGCCGTCCTCGCCTTCCGCCGCACCGGGTACCGCCGCCGTGACTTCTCGGCCCGCGACCTTGCCGAGGCCATCGGCAACCCGGGCTTCCGCAAGCTTGCCCGCAGGTTCTGGCGCATGGGCGCCGCCGAGATGTGGCGCGACTGGTGGAAGGGCGCCTTCGTCAAGGAGATGCAGCGCTACGTACCGGCCATCCGCGGGGACCAGGTCACGTTTGGCCCTTCCGGCGTCCGCGCCCAGGCGCTCAGCCCTGACGGCACCCTCGTGGACGACTTCGACCTCGCTGGCGGCGATCGCGTTCTCCACGTCCGCAACGCGCCAAGCCCCGCGGCAACGAGTTCGCTCGCCATCGGGGACAAGCTGGCTGCAGAGGCCATCAGCCGCTTCGGGCTCTAGGCGCCCCTCCGGCTATCCTGCCCGCCAACGGCGATCAGGCGCCGCTCATCCAGGAAGGGAGCAGATACCCGTGGTTGGCGAGTTCAGGTCGTTCCTCACCAAGTCCAACGCGCTGGCACTGGCCATCGGCGTGATCATCGGCGGCGCGCTGGGCTCCGTGGTGAACTCGCTGGTCAACGACATCATCATGCCGCCCATCGGCATGCTCCTGGGCAAGGTGGACTTCAGCGCGCTGAAAGTCGTCCTGCAGGAGGGCGTGGGCGTCAAGGGCGATGCGAACTTCGTGGCCGAAGTGGCCATCCGCTACGGCGCGTTCCTGAACCTTGTCATCGCGTTCATCGTGGTGGCGCTGGTTGTGTTCTTCATCGGCAAGGCGCTGATCAAGGAAGAGCCCGCAGCGCCCGAAGTGGCCTCTGAGCCGTCCGACGAGGTCAAGCTGCTTGCCGAGATCCGCGACGAGCTGCGCAAGCGCTGACCCCGGCCGCTGATCCCCGACGTGGCGTGACGCACCGCGCGGCGTAGCATCGCCCAATGCGGATCCTGCGGATCGACCTAAACGCTGACGTCGGCGAGCTGCCCGAGGGCGATGCCGAGCTGATCCCGCTTGTGACCTCGGTCAACGTGGCCGCAGGGTTCCACGCGGGTGACGCAGCCACCATCGAGCGCACGTGCGCGCTTGCGGCACGTTGTGGCGCGGCCATCGGCGCCCATCCTGGCTACCCAGACCGCGAAGGGTTTGGCCGGCGGCCGATGGCGATGTCGGCTGCCGACATCGAGTCGATGGTGCTGTACCAGGTGGCGGCAGTGGCCGCGTTTGCGCGTGACGCCGGTGCTGACCTGCGCCACGTCAAGGCGCACGGCGCGCTGTACAACCTGGCCGCAGCGGACGGTGCCGCTGCTGATGCGGTGGCGCGGGCCGTCCGCCGATACTCGGCTGGCCTGATCTTGGTGGGGCTAGCCGGGTCCGCGCTGATCGCGTCAGGTCGCGACGCCGGGCTGGCCGTTGCGGAGGAGGCGTTTGCGGACCGGGCGTACGAGGCGGACGGGTCCCTTCGGTCGCGGGCGCTGCCAGGCGCCGTGCTTGATGCGCCCGAGGCTGCGGCCGCCCAGGCGCTGAACATCGTGAACGGACGGCTCACCGCCTACGACGGCTCACCGCTGGCGATCCGCGCGGACACCTTGTGCGTCCATGGGGACCTGCCCGGTGCCGCCGCGCGGGCAGCAGCCGTTCGGGCGGCGCTCGAGCAGGCGGGCGTGGAACTCCGTGCCCCGGGCTGACCCCGGCGTGCGCATCCTGTCGTTTGGCGACGGAGCGCTGCTGGTGGAGCTGCTCCCACTCGGCGTTGCGTCGGGCGTCAACGACGCGCGACGGGCCCGTCTCTTCGCATCGGCGATCCGGGACCTGCGCACCTCGTCACCGGCGCTTGCGCTTGGCGAGCCTGTTGCGGCCGCGGCATCGGTGCTGGTCCCGTTTGACCCCCTGTCGGTGGATGCGGCCCTGCTTGCCCGTCGGCTGGCCCCGCTGGCTGCGGCACTCCCGGTGGCACCGCCGCCGGACTCCGATGCCCGGCCGCGCAAGGTCCGTGTGCGGTTTGGCGGTGACGACGGGCCAGACCTCGCCGCGGTGGCCGCCGAGACCGGCCTCACCGAGGCAGCTGTTGTGGACCTGCTTGCGGCATCCAAGCTTGAGGTGCTGTTCCTGGGGTTTGCGCCGGGCTTTGGCTACCTGGGCGATCTGCCCGCGGAGTTGGCCGTGCCGCGACTCGCCGTACCGCGAACGCGGGTGCCGGCAGGCTCTGTCGCGATCGCGGGTCAGTGGGCGGGGATCTATCCGCAGGCGTCGGCCGGCGGGTGGCGGCTTGTGGGAGCAACGGACGCGAAGCTGTTTGATCCCAGCCTCCCGGAGCCTGCCCTTCTGCGCGCCGGGGACCGCGTCCGCCTGGTTCCCGCATGAGCCAGCACGCAGCCCTCGACGTCTTTGAGGTCCTTGACGGCGGCTTCTTGACGTCCGTCCAGGATGCCGGACGACCGGGACTCGAAGGGATGGGTCTGGGCCCCGGCGGCGCGGCAGACCCGTGGTCGCTGGGCGTGGCAAACGCACTGGCCGGCAACGCCCCAGGTGCGGCCGCGCTGGAGATCACCCTTGGCGGACCGGTGCTTCGCGCCCTCCGGCCGGTGACGGTGGCGCTGGCCGGTGCCGAATTGGGGGCTGTGACGGGCGTCGGCCGCGCGCTGCCCTCGGGCCAGAGCCGAACGCTGGCGGCCGGCACGATCCTTCGCTTTGAGGGCGCAGTGATCGCCGCGACCGGGCGCGCACCTGACCGCTGGGCGCCGCGGATGCGCGCATATCTGGCAATCCCGGGTGGGTTCGAGGTGCCGCCCGTGCTTGGATCTCGGTCAACTGCCCTTGGCGCCGGCTTTGGCGGGCTTGAGGGGCGAGCGCTCCGCGACGGCGACGTTCTGGCGTCGGCCCGCGGCGACCCGACCACCGCGGAGGCCCTGTGGCCAGGGTCACCAGTTGCGCGTGCGCAGACCGGCGATGGGGGCGCGGTGGTGCTGCGGGTGCTCCCGGGCCCATGGGCCGACCTCCAGGCCACCGAAGCCCTCCGGGCGCTCGTGGCACAGGCGTGGCAGGTGAGTCAGGCCAGCGACCGGGTGGGGCTCCGCCTCAGCGGCGCGCCGCTGCCGGGCGTCTTCCCGGCCGATCTCGCAAGCCATGGGCTCACCACCGGCGCCATCCAGGTCCCGCCGGGCGGCCAGCCGATCGTGCTGCTCCCGGACCGTCAGCCCACGGGTGGCTACGCCGTTGCGGCTGTCGTGATCACGGCCGACCGATCCGTCCTTGGCCAGTTGGCCCCGGGCGACCGCCTGCGCTTGCGCCCTGCAACTCCGGACGAGGCGGTTGCCGCGTTGCGGACGGCTGGAGACGAGCGCGAACGAGCGCTGCGACACCTGCGCGAGGACCGGCAGTGGGACGCGCTCACCGATCACGCAGGCGGCTGACCCAGCCCTGGGTCAGGTCGGCCGTGGCCGTGCAGCGTTCGCAGGCCGAAACGCCAGGTTCGGTGTGCGCTCCACGCTTGCTGACCGCTGTCCTGACCCAGGGACGGGTCAGGGTCGGGGAAACGGGCTGGGTCCCGAAGGTGACGCCGGCGGCGGCCGCGCCGGCGCCCGGTGGCGGCCCGGCGCTGACGCCCGGTGCTGACGCCCGGTGGCGCGATCAGCCCGGGCGGGGCACCATTGTCCCGTGACGCAGCATTCGTGGTCCGGCTATTCGGCGCCTGACCCAACCATGCGCCGTGGCCGGGGTAACGGCCGCGCTGGCCGCAAGGGCATCGGCCCCGCTGCGTCCATGGGCGTGCTGTTGTGGGCGGCACTTGCGGTTATCGGGGTCGCCGGCGCTGCCGGTGGCGTTGCGGTGTTCGCCAGCATGTCCGCCAACCTGCCTGACCCCACCACCCTTGAGCGCATCGAGATGCCACAGGCGTCAGTGGTCTACGACCGCACCGGCAAGACGCAGCTTGCGCGGTTTGGCGAGTTCAACCGCAGCGTTGTGTCCTTTGACCAGATCCCCAAGGCCCTGATGGACGCAACCACGGCCGTTGAGGACCGCACGTTCTGGGACAACGCTGGGTTTGACACGCTGGGCATCATCGCGGCCGCCATTGACGGCCTCCGGGGCAATGGCCGCGGCGGCTCCACGATCACGCAGCAGCTTGTGCGCCAGCGGCTCTTGTCGGCCGACGGCTCGGCGCAGACCGATCGCTCGGCCGTCCGCAAGATCAAGGAGATCATCCAGTCCATCCGCGTGACGCAGGCCTACCCGGGACTGGCCGGCAAGCAGCGGATCATGGCGGCCTACCTCAACCAGAACTATTACGGGAACGACTCGTACGGTGTGGCCGCGGCCGCGAAGGGCTACTTCGGCAAATCGCTGGCAGACCTGACGCTCGCGCAGGCGGCGATCATCGCGGCAATCCCCCAGGCGCCGTCCGCGTACGACCTGGTGCAGAACGCCAACGAGCAGTGCATCGACCCCGGGCCTGACGCGGACCCGTGCGCCAAGAGCCAGCTTGTGGTTGACCCGTCAGCGGCGATCGTCATCCGGCGCAACCTTGTCCTGGACCTGATGGCCCAGGGCCGGACGCCGCTCACCAGCGGCCAGTACACCGCGGCCGACTTTGCCGCCGCCAAGGTCGAGCCCGTGGTGCTGGCGCCGCAGGCGAGCCCTGCGTGGATTGGCTACCACTTCGTGTGGCAGGTTCGCCGCGAGCTCACGGACCAGCTCTGCGGACAGGGCGTGGACACATGCCCAATCCTGGAGCGCGGCGGCCTGACCATCACCACAACGCTTGACACCCGCCTGCAGCGGATCGCCGAGAAGTGGGTCAAGGCAGCCGTGATTGTCCCCCACGCGAAGGACCCCAAGGCCGCGGCCGCAGGGCTGGGCATGACCTATCAGCCGTGGATGGCCAACCTGCGCAGCGCCGACCTGCGCAACGGAGCCCTCATCGCGATGGACTACCAGACGGGCGAGATCCTCGCGTATGTCGGATCCGCGGACGCCACCGCCGCAAAGGCCACAAAGAAGTTCCAGCCGCGCTTCGACGTGCTTGCTGACGGGTGGCGCCAGCCCGGGTCCACCTTCAAGCCCATCCTGTACGCAACGGGCATCGCCGGACGGTTCATCACCGCGGGCACCATGTTCATGGACGTGGTCACAGACTTTGGCGGGGGCTACACGCCGGCCGACGCGGACCGTCTAGAGCGGGGCCCCGTCCGCGTTCGCGACGCCCTGCGCTTCTCGCTGAACATCCCCGCCGTCAAGGCGATGTCCATCGTGGGCACGGCGCGCGTCCAGACGCAGGCCGAGGCCATGGGCATCCGCTTCCCCAACGGCGCCACTGACGCCGGGCTCTCGTTTGCACTGGGCGTGACCGAGGTCCACTCCATCGACCTGATCCGCGCCTACGGGGCACTCGCCGATGGCGGTCAGCTGGTGGACCAGACGACGATCGTGTCGGTCATCGACCCGTTGGGCAAGGAACTGGCTGGCACGTCAACGCGCGAAGCGCCGCAGCAGGTGCTTGACGCAGGGGCGGCCGCCATCGTCACAGACATCCTCGCCGGCAACACAGACCCCAACCAGAACCCGTTCTGGGGCGTGTTCCAGATTGTGGACAAGGGGCACAGGCGTCCGGCCACCCTCAAGACGGGCACCAACAACGACGCCAAGGACCTCAACGCCTTTGGCTACGTTGGGCCGCCGTCGGCCAAGGACCGCACCAATGGCGAGTACGCGCTGACCGTGGGCGCCTGGAACGGCAACTCGGACAACACGATGCTGGTTAAGCCCGGCGGCTCACTGCTGTCCATGCAGGTCACCACCTATGTCTGGCAGGGCTTCATGGCGGAGGCCACTAAGGGGTGGTCAATCAACGCGTTCCCGCAACCTGCCGGGCTGGACCAGGCGTCGATCGATGCGTGGACCGGACTGCTGGCCTCCGACACGGGGCCGAAGGTGACCGAGCTGTACCTCTCCGGGACCGCGCCATCCTCCCAGCTCCCGCCCTCGACGTGCGCCGACGCGGTGCTCCAGGTGGTTGGCTTTGAGAGGGAGAAGCCCACGTGGCTGGCCGCGGACCAGGGCTGGCTGACGAGGGCGCTCAGGGGGCCGGGCGCGGTTGGCGGACCGCTGAAGACAAAGACCGCGATCTTCTACAACAACTCCTACACGCCATACGGGAAGGATTGGGGTCCCTTCGTCAAGGGCGCGGACTGCGCGTCGCCGTCGCCGTCGCTGGACCCATGCGCCACGCCGGACCCGTCCGCATCGGTTGATCCTTTGGCCACGGTTGACCCATCCGCGACGCCGCTGGTGTGCCCGTCACCGTCGGACTCCGGCTCGCCGCTGCCAAGCGACAGCGGGCTCGTCACGCCAACGCCGTCTCTGGAGCCGCCGACGCCAACGCCGCCACCCGTGCCAACGCCAACGCCGACGCCGGTGGTCACGGCGCCGCCCACCGGGAGCCCGGCGCCCTCGGCGACCTGAGCCTGGCGCGCGTGGGCTGAGCCCGCGGCCCAACCCGCGGCCCTGTGCCCTCGGCCCAACCCGCGGCCCTGTGCCCTCGGCCCGAGCTGTCCTGACCCGCCCTTGGGTCAGATCGGCAGGCCTCGTGCAGCGTCCGTACGCCAAGTCGCAGATCGGACGTTCGCTCCGCGCTCCCCAACCCCCAACCTGACCCACCGATGGGTCAACGGCGGGCCGTCTGCAGCAGCCTGCCCGCGGCCTCCGCGTAGTCCTCGTACGCGGGCGGGCGTCTTCGCTGACCCAACAACGTCGCCCCAAGCCAGTCCGCGCGCCGCCGAGCGGGGTCTGCCGTGGCGAGCACCCAGCCCGTCGGCGGATTGCGGCTGGGATCGCGGAGCCACGCAGCTGCATCCCCCACTCTTCCTGGGAACACGCGAGCGGCAAGGTCGCGCTCATCGGCCAGGCGTCTCGCAACGGCGGCGGTGTCAAGGGCAACCACCACGATGACCAGCCTGACGGGCCGCCACCCGAGTGCCTGCGCCGCGGTCCACGCCTCCCTCGCGTAGAACTTGAGGCTGCGCTGCAGTGCGCCGAGGTCGCCAATCTCCGTCTTGGACTCCTCAAGCAGCAGCGAGCGATCCGCCGGGCGATATCCAAGCAGGTCGATCCACCCCTGTGGCGCATCGACCCCCAGTTGGACTTCCGTGGAGGTGAGCCAGTGGTCACGCTCAAGCCGGCGGGCGACGTACCCGTTCAGCCGACCGTGGAGCGCGCCACGCTGGCGACGGCGATCCTCCAAGTGGCGACCATCCACATCAAGCGCGACGCGCAAGCCAAGCGCCGCCAACACCGCGGTGACGACTGCAATGTCCAGCGCGGCGGAACCCGTCTCGATCCGCTGCACCGTGGACTGCGACGTCCGCGCCCGCACCGCGAGCTCGCGCTGCGTCCAGCCGAGCAGCACCCGCGTCTCCCGAACGAGGTCCGCCACCGCCGCGCCTGCCCCGCGAGCGCCGAGCACAATCCGTGTCTGCATGTCGGCAGTTGTAGCGAATGGCACTTATCGCCGGCTTATCCCCGCCTTTGCCAGGGCTTATTGCGGGGGCCTGCCGCCGGGGCCTGCAGCGGGGGCTCATCGCCGGGGCTCATCGGCGGGGGCCTGCTGCCGGGGGGCCGTCGCCGGGGCTTGTTGCGGCCCTGACCCAGCCCAGACTCACCGGGGCGCCCGGCGTGCACGATCCGCAGGCCGAAACGGCATCCGGCGGTGCAGACGCTGCACGGGCATGGCCGCCTTGAGTCTGTGGTGGGTCACGGGTCCGCGAAGTGCACGGGCATGGCCGCCTTGAGTCTGTGGCGGGTCACGGGTTCGCGAAGTGCGCGAGGCAGGGCGCCGTGGTTGGTCACGGGTTCGCGAAGTGCGCGAGGCAGGGCGCCGTGGTGGGTCACGGGTCCGCGAAGTGCGCGAGGCAGGGCGCCGCGGCCCGGGGCAGGGCGCTCGGAGCGCGGCGCCGCAGAGCGCGAGGCCACGCGGCAACCACCCGCTCTCACGCATCTCTCAGGGAATCCGACCTATCATCCGTCGGCTAGTCAGCGATGGCTGGCGCTTCCCCAATTCCATGATCCCCCGAGCACAGCAGTTCCTGGAGATGCGCATGTCGGAAGGCGTTTCCGGGCACCCGAGCCACAGTCGTCTGGCGTCGCGGGTTGCCCTCGTCCTTGGTCTCGCTGGCCTTCTGGCCGGCCCCGTCGCTCCAATCACCGGCGCGGCCGGTGGCCTGAGCGTCACGACCCCCTATCCCGCCATCGTGGTGGAGCCCGGCTCCACGGCCAACTTCGACCTCACGGTTGACGCCACGGCGGGCACCACCGTGAGCCTGTCGGCTGATGGCGTCCCCAGCGGCTGGACCACCCGGTTCCTGGGCGCAGGCACGACGGTTGACAGCGTCTACATCGGGTCGGCCAAGGCGCCAAGCCTGAGCTTCTCGGTGGAGGTCCCATCGGACGCAACGTCTGGGTCCAAGACCATCACCGTCAACGCAAACGGCGGCGGGCAGACAGACAGCCTGCAGCTCACCGTGAAGGTGGAGGCTGCGGCCGGCGGCGACGTCACGCTCAAGACGGACTTCCCGGAACTCAAGGGCACGTCGGCCTCGACATTCAACTTCGGGATCACGCTCAAGAACGGCACCACCAGCCAGGCCACGTACGCCATCTCCGCAACGGGCCCCGACGGCTGGACCATCACCGCCAAGCCCTCCAGCAGCCAGCAGGCCACCAGCACGGTGGTTGATGCCGGAAACTCCACCACGCTCTCCCTCGCGGCATCGCCGCCCACCGACATCCAGGCGGGCACCTACCCCATCACGCTCAGCGTGAGCGGCGGCGGCAAGACGGCCTCGGTTGACGTGGCGGTCACCATCACCGGCAGCTACTCGCTCAGCGTGTCCACGCCGGACGCGGTCCTCTCCACCGCGGCCAACGCGGGCCAGGAGAAGACCTTCTCACTCACCATCACCAACGGCGGCACCGCGGCCGTCACCGGCATCGAGCCCAATGCGACCACGCCAACCGGGTGGAAGGTCACCTTTGACCCGGCCAAGATCGAGTCGCTCGATCCCGGCAAGACGCAGACCGTCATTGCCAAGATCGTGCCCAGCGGCGACGCGATCACCGGCGACTACAACGTCACCATGACGGCGCCCGGCACCGAGGCCAGCGGCAACACCGTCATCCGTGTCCGGGTTGACACCCCCGGCTTCTGGATGCTGATCGGCGGCGCGCTGATCCTCGCGGTCTTCGCCGGGCTGTACTGGGTCTTCCGGACCTACGGGCGGCGGTAACCCCATGAGCGAGGATCGGACGACCCCGTCCGAGCCGCGACGGGGAGGACCGCGCCGCAGGCTTCGGCCAAACGTCGGGCTTGACGCACGCCCGTTGGGCACACCGCGGACCGCAGGGTCGGCGCACCCACTGAGCGCGCGCACGCCCGCCGCGGCTCCGCACGCCGCTGACGCCTCCAAGGCGACCGAGATCGACGAGTTCGAGAACGCCGAGGCAGCGGACGCGGCCAACCCAGGCGACTCGGCCGGCGACGGCCAGGTCATGCCCTGGGACGTTGCGCCGGCGACCATCACCGCCGACGAAGGCCATCCGACGCGCCGACGCCGCACGGTGGCCGAACTGCTGGCAGACGTCCCCGACGACGCTGTCATCGTGACCCGGCGGCTCACCAAGAAGTACGGCGAGTTCACCGCGGTGGACAAGCTGGACCTCACCATCCGGCGGGGCGAGGTGTTTGGCCTGCTGGGCCCCAACGGCGCCGGCAAGACCACCACCGTGCTGATGCTGCTTGGCCTGACCGAGCCCACCAAGGGCATCGTCCGCGTGCTTGGGATGGACCCGACACGCGAGCCGCTCGCGGTCAAGCGCCAAGTTGGCTATCTGCCCGACAACGTGGGCTTCTACGGCGGTCTGAGTGGCCGTGAGAACCTGCGCTACACGGCCAAGCTCAACGGCATTGGCCGTCGTGAGGCGGACGCCAAGATCGACGAGCTCCTCCACGAGGTCCGCCTTGAGGATGCCGCCGAGAAGAAGACAGAGACCTACTCGCGCGGTATGCGCCAGCGCCTCGGCATCGCCGACGCCCTGGTGAAGTCGCCGTCCGTGCTGATCCTTGACGAGCCAACCATCGCCATCGATCCGTCGGGCGTGGAGGAGCTGCTGGTGCTGCTCCGCCGTCTCGTTGCAGAGCGCAACCTCACCGTCATGCTCTCGTCCCACATCCTGGGCCAGGTCCAGTCGCTCTGCGACCGGGTTGGGTTCTACTCCGCCGGGAAGCTTGTTGCGGCAGGGCCGCTTGAAGAACTGGCAAAGGGCGAGGACCACGTTGTGGAACTCGAGGTTGGCGTGGACGGCCCACCAACCGGCATTGACGCTGTGGCCTCAACGGTCCCCGGTGTCACCTCGGTGAAGCCGCACGAGCGCGACGAGCGTCTGCGGGTCGTCACGGCGTCCTCGGACGTCGCTGCGCCCCTGGCAACCGCGCTTGCCGCGCAGGGCCTTGCGCTCGTCCATCTGCGAAGGCGGGGCACCGACCTGCTGGAGCTGTACCGCCGCTACGTCCCGGAGGGCATCGATGGCCGCGCCCGCTGACACCGCCCGGCGCACCGACGCCGGACGCGCCCGCCGCTCTGAGCGAGCCCCGTCCGGCGGCTGGCGAACGATCGCTGCCAAGGAGCTCGCCGACCACATCACGAGCTCGCGCTTCTTTGTCCTGCTGCTCATCGTCACGGTTGCCGCAATCGTGCCGATGTACTTCATCTCCAGCGACATCAGCGCCTCGGCCCCGCAGCTCGCGGGTCAGCCGGCCCTGTTCCTCGCCTTGTTTGTGGTTGGCTCGCCAAGCCTCGGAAACGTTGCCGTGGTGTCGTTTGCGGCGCTGCTCGTGCCGCTCGTCGGGATTGCGTTTGGCTTTGACGGGATCAACAGCGAGCGCAGCCAGGGCACCCTGTCGCGGCTGCTCGCCCAGCCCATCCACCGCGACGACGTGATCAACGGCAAGTTCACCGCCGGGATTGCCGTGATCGCAGTGATGATCACCACGCTCGTGGTGGTTGTGGCCGGTCTGGGCATGATCCGCCTGGGCATCATCCCTTCGCCTGAGGAGATCGCCCGGATCGTCGTCTGGGCTGGCGCGACAGTCCTCTACGCCTCGTTCTGGCTGGCGTTTGCGCTGCTGCTCTCAACGGTGATGCGCGGCACGGCGTCTGCGGCGCTGGTGGGCTTTGGCACGTGGCTTGGACTGCTGCTCTTTGGCCAGTTCCTGCTGCCGCTGTTTGCCAACTTCCTGTTCCCGCTGGACAAGGCCAACGCCAACGCGTACCTCGCCTCCACAACTGCCCAAGCAACGTTCATGCGGATCTCGCCCTCCACGCTGTACGGCGACATCATCACGGCCGTCCTCAACCCCAACACCAAGACCGTTCTGGGTGTGGGCAACCTTGGCCAGTACGTGTCATCCCAGCAGCAGGTCCCAGGGCTCCTGTCGCTTGACCAGAGCATTCTTCTGGTCTGGCCGCAGATCGTGGCGCTTGTGGCAGTGACTGTGGTCCTCTTCGCCCTCGCCTACGTCCTCTTCCTTCGCCAGGAGGTTCGCGCGTAGTTGCTCCCGACGGGCCGGGGTCCCCACCGGTCCAGACCAGCTCCGGCATCTCGTCCCCTGCCGGCACTGGCGCCTCGCTTGGCGCCATCGCAGGTCTGGTTGCGGCTGCCTGCGCGCTGGCCGCCGGCGAGCTGCTGGCGGGGCTGATCGCCGGGATCCCATCGCCTGTGGCCGCCGTTGGCGCTGCGGTCATCGATCTTGCGCCGCCGGGTGCCAAGCAGGTGGCCGTGGGCCTCTTCGGGACGGCCGACAAGCCGGCAATCCTGCTGCTGGTGACCCTCACGGTGTTGCTGGCGGGCGCGGGGATTGGCATCTGGCATCGGCGATCTGCGGCTGACGCCCGGATCGCCATCGGGCTGGTTGTCGCGGCTGGCGTGGTGGCTTCACTGCGGATCACATCGGCATCGCTGCCACTCGTTGCGTTCGCCGCCGTCGCCCAGATCGGCAGCGCCATCGGCGTGCTGGCGTGGCTTGGCGGACGCGCATCGGCTTCGTCGGCCTCGGATTCGGCTTCGTCGGACCCGGCTTCGTCGGACCCGGCTTCGTCGGACCCCGCTTCGGCTTCACAGGCTTCGGCCGGTCGGCGGCGGTTCCTCATGGGCGCGGGAGCCCTCGGCATCACAGCCGTTGTTGGTGGTGTTGTGGGCCGCGTCCTGGTGGACGGCAGGGCCAACCGCGTCGCCAGCGGCGCCGGCACGGGAACGCCCCAGGCCTCAGGCCAACCCGGCGGCGGCACAGTGTCCATGCCATCAGCCATAGAGCCCGCGGGCACACCCCCGCCGGACGCGTCCTTTGCTATCGACGGCATCACGCCGCTCGTCGTCCCCAACGCTGACTTCTACCGGATCGACACCGCGCTCGTCACGCCGTCCGTAGACATCTCCACCTGGCGCCTCAAGATCCACGGGATGGTGGACCACGAGATCACCCTGAGCTTTGACGAACTGGTCCAGCTACCCCTCATCGAGCGCTACGTGACCATCGCGTGTGTCAGCAACGAGGTTGGCGGGCGCCTTGTGGGCAACGCAAAGTGGACTGGGGTCCGGCTCCTGGACGTGCTGGAGATGGCCGGGGTCCAGGCTGGCGCCACACAGGTGGTCCCCCGCTCCGTGGACGGCTGGACCGCGGGCTTCCCCACGGCCTGGCTCCACGATCCGGCGCATCCGCGGGACGCGCTGATCGCGGTGCAGATGAACGGTGCGCCGCTCCCGGTTGAGCACGGCTATCCGGCTCGGCTCATCGTCCCGGGTCTGTACGGCTATGTCTCCGCCACAAAGTGGCTCAGTGATATCGAACTCACCACGCTTGACGCCTTTGACGCGTACTGGGTCCCGCGGGGCTGGGCCAAAGAGGCGCCAATCCTCACGCAGTCGCGCATCGACGTTCCCGGCGACGGCGCGTCGCTCACCGCAGGCGCGCACGCCATCGCGGGCGTCGCGTGGGCACCGGACCGGGGCATCAAGACCGTGGAGGTGGCGGTGGACGGCGGCCCGTGGAAGCCCGCAACGCTTGCCACGGCGCTGGGCAAAGCCACCTGGGTCCAGTGGAAGATCGCCTGGGACGCAACGCCGGGGCAGCACATCGTTGAAGTCCGCGCAACGGACGGCAACGGCGACGTGCAGACCGCCGAGCGCACGCCGCCCGATCCGGACGGGTCCCGTGGCCACCACCGAATTGCTGTCAGCGTCTCCTGAACGCCACTTCGGGTACGCTCGCTTCCTGATGCCCCGCCGACGCTTCCTCTTCAGCCAGCCCAACCGGTTTGTCGCCGGAACCATTGGCACGCCCGGCAACCGGACGTTCTTCCTGCAGGCCCGTGACGGCGCCCGCATCGTGGCCGTCTCCCTGGAGAAGATCCAGGTGGCCGTGCTGGCTGCGCGCCTGACTGATCTGCTCGAAGAACTTGAGAAGCGCGGGATCGATGACGCTCGCGAAATCCCTGACGCCGTGGGCGACACCGGGGCGCTTGACGAGCCGCTCAACGAGGTCTTCCGCGCGGGCACGCTGGCCCTGGGCTGGGACACAGTCGACGAGCTGATCCTGGTGGAGGCGCGCGAACTCACCGACGAGGATGAGGATGAGGACGAGGAAGGCGCCGACCTGGCCAACCTGTCCAGCCTTGACGACGACTCGGACGAGGACCTCGAGGACGAGGATCCGGAGTATGACGACCCGCACGACGACGCCGCCGAGGATGGGCCGGACATCTTCCGCATCCGCCTGGAGCCCGTCGCGGCCCGCCAGTTTGTGGCCCGGGCCCTTCGTGTGCTTGCCGCCGGTCGGCCTCCGTGCCCGCTCTGCGGACAGGCGCTGGACCCGCAGGGCCACCTCTGCCCGCGCCGCAACGGGCACCTGCTGAACTGAGCACCGAGCGCCCGACCCCTGACCCGGAGCCCGCCGACGAGGGGCCTGTCCACGACGAGGACGAAGGCGAGGATGGGGGCGGCGAGCTCGAGGGCGGCGAGGTCGAGGCAACCACCACCGTTGACGAGCTGGGCCTGCCCATGCCCGTCCTAGACGTTGACGTGGCGCTGGCCCTGCTTGCAGGCGGGACGCTTGAGATCATGGGCCAGCTCTGGGTCTCGTCAAACAACGCCATGTTGGGCGTGGTCCGCGCCGACGGGCTTGAGGCTGCGTGCATCTACAAGCCGGTTGCGGGCGAGCGGCCGCTGGCCGACTTCCCCAACGGCACGCTGGCCCGCCGCGAAGTGGCCTCGTTTCTCACGTCGCGCGCCACGGACTGGCGGATCGTGCCACCCACGGTCCTGCGCAACGGGCCGTTTGGCGAGGGCATGGTCCAGCTCTGGATCCGCCGTGACGCGGAAGTTGACCCAATCGGCCTGGTGAACGACGCCGACGCGCGCCTGCGTAGGATCGCTGTGCTGGACGCGGTGCTCAACAACACGGACCGCAAAGCCGGGCACCTGATCCCCGTCGAAGGCGGCCACGTCTACGGCGTTGACCACGGGGTCACGTTCTCACCCGTGCCCAAGCTGCGGACGGTGCTGTGGGCGTGGCGGGGCACGCCGCTTGCGGAGGACGAGGCGGCCGTGCTTGGGTTGCTGCGCGACAGGCTCAACGCCGGGACAGGCTCGTTGGCAGCAGAACTGGCCACGCTGCTGAGCCGCGTTGAGATCAACGCCACACGACGGCGTCTGGACCAGCTGATCGAGACAGGGCTGTTTCCGCAGCCCGACCCGCGCTGGCCCGCAATCCCCTGGCCGCCCGTCTGACGCCTTGCGGTCCAGGTCTCACCCACCCCAGACTCAGACCCACCCCAGACTCAGGCTTGCGTCGTACGAGCGTGGCCCGGACGGCGAACGTGCAATCCGGGGCGCCGCCTGAGCATGACGACGACCTCGTTGACCCACAGGTGGGTCAACCCGTAGGAACTGCGTACGGAGGCCTGTGGCGGCACGCCCCAGCTTCGGGCACGATGGGGGCATGCGGAACTGGAATGGTTGGGGCGACGACAGCATCTCCACGCCCCTCGGCAAGGGCCGGCGCGCGTTTGTCGCAGATCGGATCGGCCCCGGGACCCCGCCACGCCAGGCAACGCTCAGCGAGGTGGTGGTCAAGGTCCGCCCATCGCGGATTGCGGACTCACCGGGTCTGCGGTTGTCCACAGACGCGGAGCTCCGCGTCAGGCGAGCCCGCGGCCAGTCCCTGCCAGACCTTGCGGCCCTTCGCTATGGGCGCCTCGGGGCGGTCCCAGACGGCGTGGCCAGACCCGAGAGCTCCAACGACGTCCGGCGTCTTCTTACCCACGCCATGGACAACGGGATGCGCCTCATCCCGTATGGCGGCGGCACCAGCGTCACCGGCGGCGTCTCCGCCTACGACAGCGCCGTCCCGCTGATCACCGTGGACATGAGCCGGTTTGCCGGCATCCGAGACGTGGATGAGAAGAGCGGTCTTGTCACGGTTGCCGCAGGCACCACAGGTCCGGCGCTTGCAACGGCGCTCGTCGGCCGCGGGCTGGCCGTAGGCCATGAGCCCCAATCCTTCGAGTTTGCCACCGTCGGCGGCTGGGTGGCGGCACGGGGTGCTGGTCTGCGCAGCCTCGGCAACGGCCGCATCGAGGACATCTTCGCTGGTGGCACGCTTGAGGCGCCAGCTGGAACACTCGACATGCCGCCTTTCCCGGCATCGGCCGCAGGCCCCGATCTGCGCCAGATGGTGCTGGGCTCGGAGGGCCGCCTCGGGTTCCTCACGGACGTCATCCTGCGGGCCGCGCCCCATCCGGAGATGGACGTTGTGGACGCGTACGCCGTCAAAGACTGGGATCACGCGCTTGAGGCCGCCCGCGACCTTGTGCAGGGCGGCGTGGGCCTCTCCATGCTCCGGCTCTCCACGCCGGCCGAAACACGAACCCTCATGGGCTTCTCCGACAAGCCCGGCGACCGCCGCCTCCTCACCGCCTACCTTGGCCTGCGGCGTCGTCCCACTGACTACTGTCTGGTTCTTGCGGGTGTCCAGGGCCGCTGGAAGCCCGCCAAGGCCGTCCGTGCCGAGGCCGCGTCGGTCTTCAAGCAGTGGGGCGGCATCAAGATCCCCGGTGTCGCAAAAGCCTGGTCTCACTCGCGCTTCCAGGCGCCATATCTGCGGAGCGCGCTCTGGGAGGCGGGCTATGCGTCTGACACCCTTGAGACGGCCACCACGTGGTCCGCGGCACCCAGACTGCTTGCCCGCCTCGAGACAGCGCTAGCGAGTGCCCTGCTGCCGTGGGGCGAGCGCGTGTGGGCCTTCACGCACATGTCGCACCTGTACCCGTCGGGCACCAGCCTGTACACCACGTTCATGTTCCGCCTTGCCGCCGATCCCGACGAGACGCTGGCCCGCTGGCGGGCGATCAAGCGCGCCGCCACCGAGGTGATTGCCGCCGAGCGCGCGACGATCTCGCACCACCACGGCATCGGGGCGGACCTGGCTGAGTACCTGCCGGCCGAGAAGGGCCCGTTGGGCATGCACGCGTTGCGCTCATTGATCAACGCGTTTGACCCCGAGGGGATCATGAATCCAGGCGTCCTGCTCGCCGACCGCTGAGGAGCCACCCGATGCCCGAGCCCGGAGCCGATCAGGTCCTCGCAATCGACGTCGGGACGCAGAGCGTCCGGGCCATGGTGTTTGACCCCGCCGGCACGCTGATCGCCCGAGCCCGTGTTCCCATCGAGGCATACATCTCCGACAAGCCGGGCTGCGCGGAACAGGATCCGGAGCTGTACTGGCGCTCCATTGGTGAAGCGTGTGCGGCGCTCTGGGCGATGCCCGGCGTGCGGCGCGAGGCGCTCGCGGGCGTGGCGCTCACCACCCAGCGCTCCACCGTGGTGGTCACGGACGACGCGGGCGTGCCCCTGCGGCGGGCGATGGTCTGGCTGGACCGGTGCCGGGCGGAGGGTCTGCCGCGGATTGGCGGCAAGTGGGGCCTGCTCTTCCGGCTTGCTGGCGTCACCGAGACAGTTGCAACGTTTCAGGCGGACGCCGAGGCCAATGTCCTCGCCCGCGAAGAGCCCGAGCTCTGGGCGCAGGTCCGCCACTACCTGTACCTGTCGGGGTTCTTGATCCACCGGCTCACAGGCCGCTTTGCCGATTCCACCGCGGCGCAGGTTGGCTACGTCCCGTTTGACCCCAAGCGCTTTGGCTGGGCGGCCGATGGCGACTGGCGCTGGCTTGCGGCACCCGTGGACCGGGCGTGGCTGCCTGAACTCATCCCGCCGGGCACCGTCATCGGCCCCATCACCCCGGCAGCGGCCAACGCCACCGGGATCCCGGAAGGCCTGCCGCTGGTCTCCGCCGCGGGCGACAAGGCCTGCGAGGTGCTGGGCTCCGGCGCACTGATGCCCAACATCGGGTCCATCTCCATGGGCACCACCACGGCGTTCAACACGACGCACACGCGGTACCACGAGGTCATCCCGATGGTGCCCCCCTACCCCGCCGCCGTCCCCAACGCGTACAGCCTGGAAGTCAACATCTACCGCGGCTTCTGGATGATCGAGTGGTTCAAGCGCGAGTTTGGATCGCTTGAAGTTGCGCGCGCGCTGGGGCTGGGCGTAGAGCCCGAGACGCTGTTTGAGGAGCTGGTGGCGTCCGTGCCGGCGGGATCGATGGGGCTGATCCTGCAGCCCTTCTGGTCGCCGGGCATCCGCATCCCTGGTCCAGAGGCAAAGGGCGCCGTCATCGGCTGGGGCGACGTGCACACGCGCGCCCACCTGTACCGCGCCATCCTTGAGGGCCTGGCCTACGCATTGCGTGAGGGCGCCGACCGCACCGTCCGGCGCACAAAGGTCCCGGTGACAGAGCTGCGCGTCTCGGGCGGCGGATCGCAGAGCGCATCGGCCGTGCAGCTGCTGGCCGATGTGTTTGGGCTGCCGGTGGGTCTGCCCCACACGTTTGAGACGTCTGGGCTGGGCGCGGCGATCGATGCCACCGTGGGCCTGGGCATCCACCCGTCGTTTTCGTCCGCCGTGGCCGCGATGACGCGCGTGGCCACCGTCCGGGAGCCAGATCCGGCGGCGCACGCCATCTACGACGACCTGTACCGCAACGTGTACCTGCGCATGTACGAGAAGCTGGAGCCGCTGTACGGCGAGATCCGGCGCATCACCGGGTATCCCCCAACTGTCTAGGACCCAAGGAGGCTGAGGTCATGGACGAACGCGTGCTGGGCTGTCTGGCCGTCCAGGTGGGCGGCGGGTTTCGACCTCCAAAGGCCACGCTGGTGATCACGCAGTACCGGGTGGTCCTTGCACAGCGGACGAAGGCGCTCGAGGAGGCGCACAAGGCGCAGTACGGCGGTGGCGGCCTGTTCAGCCGCGGACCCAAGCCACCGGAGTTGGTGGACCGCTACGTGGCGATGCCGCCGGACGCGGCGCTGGCCGAGACACCCGGCAACTCGATGCTGGTCTGGCAGCAGCTGCAGCTTGTTGAGGTGCAGGAGCGGACGGTCTCCAACGACGAGGGTCCCGACGACCACTACCTCGCTGTCAGCTTCGCGGGACCCGGCATCAGCCTGCAGTTGACCGCGTACCCGCCATACCCGCCTGTCGCCGTCGTGCGCGACGCGCTGCGCCAAGGGTTTGGGGCACTGGTTCGCGGCTGACCTTGCAGCGACCTCAGGCAAAGGTCCCGGCCCGGAAGAAGGTCCCAGCCCGGAACCCGCCAATCCGGGTCCTCGACAGGCCGTTGTCCCTGTCCGGAACCGGGCCGGTCGCCCTGTCCGGAACCGGGCCTGAGGACCGACGATCTTGGCTGGCTTCAACCCAGGCATACATGCAGTGAGGCGGCCCAGTGCCCGTCGACATCATCATCCTCGCCGTGGTCGTGATGCTCGTGATCGCGGTCATCTATCTCGTTGCCAACGCCGGGTCCAAGAACAAGGGCGGCGCGATCAGCGCGCTTGCGACATGGGCGGCCACATCGGCGCTCGTCTTCTTCGTGGGCGGCGGCATCCTCATGTTCTGCGTCTTCCTGGTCTTCCTCGTCGCGGGTGACAGCGTGGCCCGCGTGGTGCTGCCAATCGCGGTGGTGATCATCGTGGCGTCGCCCGTCCTCGTCGGCATTGGGATGCTCGTCAAGCGCGGCATTTGACCGGGCATTTGACAGGATCCGCGCTGGGCCTGATGATCCTCAGGTCACTCCACAGATTTGCGCCGTGTTTCGTCGCCCATCACGCGACACCATCGCAGCGCAGGTGACTCAATAGATCGCCGCTCCGGCCCCGCATGTCACGGCCGTTGGAGCAGCAGGGAAACCCGTCCCAACACGACGGATCCTGGAAAGGAACTCTTCAACTTCATGTTGTCCCGCGCCACCACGAGTGCCGTGGCGTACCGCGCTTCGTCCATGCGACGCATGCGCCGCCGCTCGGCCCAGGCCACCCGCCTGTACTGCTCCACCAACGGCTGCACCAGCTTCCTCGTCCTTGACGAGATTGGCCAGGTTGCCCACTGCGAGATCTGCGGCTACGTCCGCCGTCTCGCGTAACTGACGCCCCGCGCCGCCTGACGCGTTATCGCTCGGCGGCGCACCCAGCGTCCCATCACATCGGCCGGCCCTTGTTTGAGGCCGACCGGCCAAATTGCCGCGCCTCGCCGCGTCTAACCGCGGTCGCGCCACGCGCCCAGCGGCGATCGAGCGGTCTCGGACCCTACCAGCAACTCGTGTTGCGAATGGTTTCGTCTGGGCAAATCGTCGAGGAGAAGACTGCCCCGACTGCCGAGGCAGGAACGCCGGTAGCGCCGGCGAAGTTGGCCGCGGTGAGATCCGCCCCGTCGAACACGGTACCGGCCAACTCCGCGTACACGAAGTTGGCGTTCGCGAGGTCCGCGCCGGTGAAGTTGCTGCCCGCCAGATGCGTGTACCGGAAGTTGGCGTTGGCGAGGTGGGCACCGGAGATGTTCGCCAGCGTCAGTGATGCCTCACCAAACAGGCTACCGGCCAGATAGGCGCCGGAGAGGTTGATCCCCGTCATGATGGCCCCCCGGAACGCGCTGCCTGTCAGCGTGGCTCCTGAGAGGTTCGCCATTGTGAGCGACATGTTGTCGAGGGTGGAGCCGTACAGGTTGCACCCGTGCCAGTCAACACCGTAGTGCGGGTACGACCCGCAGCGTAGTTCGCCCGGCGCTCCGTCCTGTCCAGGCTGACCGGTTGGACCCGGCGCACCGGTTGAACCTGGCTGACCGGTTGGTCCGGGTTCGCCCGCCTGGCCTGACGGCCCCGGCTCACCGGTTGGTCCGGGTTCGCCCGCTTGACCAGTCTTGCCATCCAGCCCTGGCTGACCCGACGGGCCGGGCTGGCCCGGTGCCCCCGTCGGCCCGGGTCCGCCAATAGGGCCTGTCTGGCCTTCCACGCCCGGCTGGCCGGATGGCCCCGGCGCGCCCGGAGCCCCGCTGGGCCCAGGAGCGCCGACCCCGCCGTTGTACAGGGTGATCTGGTAGTCGCGGCTGTAGCAGCGGGCCGACGGGGCTGTGCCACGAGCCAGGTAGTAGACGTCGCCCCGATAGAAGCGCCCATGCGTGTAGGTCGCCATGCAGCCGGTTAGCCGACCAGGAGGCGCCACCACCCCAAGCACAACACCAGCGGCACCAAGCATGACGACCGCCGCCATGCCAATCCCAAGGAGGCGCCAACGCAGGTCGCGATGCTGGAGGGGCCACGCCGGTGGCCAGGTCCTTCGCGCTCGGCCGAACACAGGCGCGGCAAGAAGTCCAATGACGATGCCGACAACGACGAGCAGGACCTCCATGGCGGCGAGCCTCCGGCTTGCGGGTCTCAGGGTGCCCCGCATGGCATGAGGTTCCCCCAGTGACCGGGCACTGTCAACGCTGCGTTCGGGGGGGGGCGGGTCAAGTCCCATGACGTGGCGTAGCGGCGCGTCGTCCTCGCGCCGCCGGGCCTAGCCGCGGTCGCGCCGCCGCTGCCGCCCCCGGGCTCCGGCCGGGCCGCAGCCGCGGTCGCCTCATCACCGCTCGTGATAATTGGCAGCAAGGTCGCGCCCGCGCCGCGGCACCGCGTCTCCGCTGGCGGCCCCACCGGCCCAAACTCGCCCTGCGATGGCCGCCGCATCACGAGCGGTGATATTCCGGTTGGTTAGGGCGACCACACGCCACGCCGCAACGCCCGCGGGTAGCACAACCGCCTATAGCGCTGGCGAATGTCACGAGCGGTGATATTCCGGCAGGGGCATCGGCGCGTCAGGGCCGCCGACGGCCAAATGGCCCCATGCGCCTGCCCCCCAACTCCCGCCGTCACGGCCCGCGCGACAGCCGTGCCGAGGCCAGCCCCCACAAGGCACACTGTCGCGAACACCCGATCCCCCTCCGGCCCGCGCGCCGGGAAGGAGACCCACATGCCGGCCCCCAGCCAGCCCCCCACCCTCGACCGCGCGCGCCTTGGCCGCCTCATGGCCACCGAGCTCGCCCGATTTGAGCAGGCGAACCCGCGCTCCAAGGCGCTGTGGGAACAGGCCCAGGGCTCCCTGCTTGACGGCGTCCCGATGAACTGGATGATCAAGTGGGCCGGCGCCTATCCGCTGTTTGTGGAGTCCGCGTCCGGCGCGCACTTCACCGACGTGGACGGCCACGACTACGTGGACCTGTGTCTGGGGGACACGGGCGCCATGGCCGGGCACGGACCGGCCCCCACGGCTGCGGCAGTGGCTCGCCAGGTCCAGCGGGGCATCACACACATGCTGCCCACCGAGGACGCAATCATCGCCGCCGATGAGCTCCGTCGCCGGTTTGGCGTTCGGTATTGGCAGTTCACCCTCACGGCCACCGATGCCAACCGATTTGTCATCCGCCTTGCCCGCCAGATCACCGGCCGGTCCAAGATCCTGATCCACAACCGCTGCTACCACGGGTCTGTGGACGAGACGTTTGCCGTCATCGGCCCTGACGGGTCCGTTGTGGCCAGGCGCGGCAACATCGGCAGGCCCGTGGATCTCGCCCAGACCACCCGCGTTGTGGAGATCAACGATCTCGAGGCACTGGAGCGCGAATTGGCGCACGGCGACGTAGCCGCATGCCTCTTTGAGCCTGCGCTCACCAACGTCGGCATCGTCCTGCCGGAGCCCGGCTATCACGAGGCCGTCCGCGAGCTCACCCGCAAGTACGGCACGCTGCTGATCAACGACGAGACGCACACGATCTGTGCCGGCCCCGGCGGCTACACCGGCGCCCACAACCTCCACCCGGACTTCGTGACCATCGGCAAGACGATCGGCGGCGGCATCCCGGCAGCCGCGTACGGGTTCACCGAAGAGGTGGCTGCGCAGATGAGCGACGCCGTCAGCTATGAGGATTCCGATGCGGGCGGCGTCGGTGGCACGCTTGCGGGCAACGCGTTGTCGATGGCGGCAGTCCGCGCCACGCTGACGGAGGT
>CAIYHO010000150.1 GCA_903925955.1 uncultured Chloroflexota bacterium | reverse complement strand
TGGAACTGGCTCGGCCGGGAACGGCGTACGTTCGGCTTGACGGCGTTCTTCTATGCGCTGACGCATTTCCTGTGGTACGTGCTCCTCGACATCCAGCTCGACGGCCGGGACCTGGCTGAGGACCTGACCAAGCGGACGTACATCATCGTGGGTTTTGCCGCCCTGCTGGTGATGCTGCCGCTGGCGCTCACGTCCACCACGGCGGCGATCGCCAGGCTCAGGAAGAAGTGGGTGACGCTGCACCGCTGGACGTACGTCGTGCCCATCCTCGGCATCGTGCACTGGTGGATGTCGGTGAAGGCCGACATCGGCGAGCCGGTCCTGTACAGCGTGACCTTTGCCGCTCTCCTCGGCTGGCGCTGGTGGCACGCACGGCGCGAGACTTCCAGTCATGCCACCACGACGCCCGCCCGCCCCGGCCCCGCTTGATGCACTGATCGTCACCGCGCCCGGCCTGGAGCCGCTGGCGCGGCGCGAACTCGCAGCACTCGGCATTACCGTCACAGGTGAGGAGCCCGGGGCCGTGAGCGTGACGCTGTCGACGCGCAACCTGATGCGCGCCAACCTGCACCTGCGCACCGCGAGCCGGGTGGTGGTGCGGCTGGCGCAGTTCAAGGCGCTTACTTTTGCGGATGTCGAAAAGCACGGCAAGCGCGTCCCGTGGGACACAGTGGTCTCGCCCGGCCAGCGCGTGCGCTTTCGCGTGACCTGCCGCAAGTCGCGCCTGTATCACTCGGGGGCGGTGGCGCAGCGCCTGATGGATGCGCTCGCCCTGCGCGTCCCCGGTGTGGTGGAGGCCGGCGCTATCGATGACGATGACGAGGGTGGCGGCGAGCAGCTGTTTGTCGTGCGCCTCTTTCGCGACCAGCTGGTGCTGAGCGCCGATACGTCGGGCGCCCTGCTCCACCGGCGCGGCTACCGGCAGGCGGTGGCCAAGGCTCCGCTGCGCGAAACTCTCGCCGCCGCCATGCTCCTCGGCGCCGGATGGGATGGTACGACGCCGCTGGTCGATCCCATGTGCGGCTCCGGCACGATTCCCATCGAAGCGGCCATGATCGCACGGCGCATGGCGCCCGGGCTGGGGCGTCACTTCGCCTTTGAGCAGTGGCCTGGGCACGACACTGTGCTCTGGCGGGCGCTGCAGAAGGAAGCCGCATCGGCTGTGCTTCCTGCGGCGGCGGTGCACATCGTGGCGAGCGACCGCGACGCGGGAGCCATCGAAGCCACCCGGGCGAATGCGGAGCGCGCCGGCGTGGCCCGGGACATCGCCATTGCGCAACAGTCGGTAAGCGCGCTGGAGCCACCGTCTGGCCACGGACTCGTGATCGTCAATCCGCCCTACGGTATCCGCGTGGGTGACAAGAAACCGCTGCGCAACTTGTTCGCCCAGATGGGCAACGTGCTGCGGGCGAAGGCGCCGGGGTGGCATCTGGCGATGCTGAGCGCCGATCGTGACCTCGAACGTCAGGTCGGGCTGCCCTTTATCGAACAATGGAAGACGACCAACGGTGGCATTCCCGTTCGGCTCATCGTCGCCGAGGTTTCCGCGGATGCCAAGTGAAACCGGAACGATCGTTTCCGTGCATGTGTCGCTGGGCGGCGTACCCAAGTTGCCCGTGCCACGAGCGCGCGTGAGCCCGGCGGGACTCGAGGGCGATGGGCAGCGTCACCTGGAGTTCCACGGCGGTCCTGATCGGGCGCTCTGCCTGTTCTCGATGGAACGCATCGAGGCGCTCCAGAGTGAGGGGCATCCCATCGCCCCCGGGACCACCGGGGAGAACCTGGTCATTCGAGGGCTCGACTGGGATCTCGTGGTCCCCGGCACGGTGCTCCGCGTGAGGGACGTGACCGTTGAAATCACCGGCTATGCCTCGCCCTGTTCGGCAATCCGGCCGTCGTTCGCGGACCGGGATTCCAACCGGATCTCTCAGAAGAAACACCCGGGGTGGAGCCGCGTGTATGCGAGGGTGGACGGCGAGGGGGAGATTCGGGCGGGGGATGGCGTGACGGTGGACGGTAGATGGTAGACGGTAGACGGTAGACGGT
>CAIYHO010000149.1 GCA_903925955.1 uncultured Chloroflexota bacterium | reverse complement strand
CCAGGCCAACACCGGGAAGGGCGGCACCTGGGCGGCCATCCCCATCCCGCTGGGGATCCGCGCACCCGCGGCCGTGGCGTTGATCTGGTGGGGCGCCAAGCGCAATCAGCGCTGGGTGGTGCCTGTGGGGTCGATGCTGGCGCTGCCAGCGCTCTGGTACGGCTCGCTCTCGATGCTCCTGGCGGTGATCCCGCTCACGACGCCCGAGGAGCGCGGGCGTGCGTGGGCGCGCGTTCGGCACCCGCGTGGGCTGGGGCGGGGCTAGACCCTAGGGCTCGGCGCCGGGATCGTGCTTGCAGAGGACGTAGTCAACCCCGCCATCGATGTACTCGCGGGCGATGCCGCTCGCCTGGCCGATGACCACGGGTGTGGCGCCGGTCACGTCAAGCAAGGTGACCGTGTATTGGTGGTCGCGGCTGTCGGCGAAGGACTGCGTCACGGTGCCGGTGGTGGTCTCGGCAAACGGCGCACTGAAGGTGCCGCCAGCAACTGGCCCTGACCCGAAGTCCCACTCAAACCGGATCTTCTTGACGGCGCCCGGCAGGCCCGTTGCAGAGGCCTCGAAGGTCATGTCGGTGCCAACCACCGCGCACAGGGGATCGGTCTTGCCAAGCTTGAGCGCAGCTCCGCCGCGCGTGATGCCGATCCGCTGGAAGTCCACGTATTCCCAGCTGGTGCCCTTGTTGCCGTGGATGAGCAGGCCAAACGCGTTGTCGCCGAGTTCAAGCTTGAGCGTCTGCGCCCACGCCCAATTGCCCACCACCTTGGTGGTGAGGCCGCTGTACACGCGCATGCGGCTGGCCGAGTTGTCGGTGAGCTTGGTCACCTGGATGTCCAGGGTGGCAGCCGACGTGGTGTAGCCGTCCGTGAGCGGGACCCACGTCTCAGCGCCGCTGGCGTCCTGCGTCTTCACCAGGAGGTCGTAGCCCGGGAACTGCGCGTCGCCGGCGGTGCCCTTTTCAAAGTCCGCCCAGCGTGTCGCCATCCACTCGGGCAGCTTTGATAGGCGCCAGGGGACAAACGCTGTCCGGTCGTAGATGGACGGGCCATTGGCCGCGATGCTGACCGTGCTGTTGCCGGAGGTATAGGAGCCCAGCAGCTTGGTCTGCGGGTTGTAGGTCATGGTCCGGAGCTTGCTTGGATAGTTGGGGTCGGCGATGTAGAGCCGGTTGCCGGACACGCGGTAGACCACCATGGTGTGGTTCCCGTCGCCCTGCACTTGGCTGATCCGGATCATCTGCGGCTCGCCCGAGAAGGCGATAGCCGCCCGAAACGCGTCGTAGGTTAACGTCCTGTCCGCCGTGTCCCACTGGGCGTCGCGATAGCCCAGGTACTTGGCGTCATCGACAAAGCCCGCGGTGTGGACGGCGGCGGTGAAGCGGTAGGCGTCTGAGTCGTCTTGCCAGAGCGTTGGCGTCTTGTTGGTGGCGCCGTTGTTGTCGTAGAGGCCGTTGACCTGTGACGCCCCGCCTTGCTTGCGCTGGTAGACGTAGTACCAGATGGCGCTGGTGCTCATACCCTCGCACTGGCCGCCGGGCGCGATGAGTGAGCCGTGATTGGGGAACTCCCAGTCATCGCGGCCGGGCCGGAAGCCCGAGTCCGCTGTCGCTGGGACCTTCTCCATGTGGGCCACCGCGCCAAACAGGTCCGAGAAGTGCGCGGCCAGCACCGTGATGCCGTTGGCGTCTGCCGAGACGGGGGTGAGCGGCGAGAGGGCGCCCGTGGTGCGGTCGTAGTAGAACGCCATGCGCACGGCGCCATCGGGCAGGCCGGCGGGGAGCGGCACCGCAAGCGTGACCACCGCCGGGGCCGCTTGCTCCGCATTGCCTAGTTCCACGGTGAAGAGCGGCGTCAGCGGCTCAATGGCGCCGCCGTAGTCCCCGCTGCCGCCGAGCCCGGTGATCTCCGTGGACGTGACCGCCACCTTGGTGTCCGCGGGCAGCGCGCTGGCGGCGAAGCTGATGGACAGGGCGCCAAGGGCAACGGTGCCGCCGTTGGTGCCGATGGACTCGGATGCCGACCCCGAGGCCTGGCCAAGGGCAAGGGCCCCGGTCAGGACGGGTGTCTGCTCATCAGCGGGGATTGGGCCGTCCTCAGGCGGAGTGAGCGGCGTGGGGTCCGGCCCGGGCGTGCCGAGCGCCAGATCCTGTGGCGTGGGTGACTGCGGGCCCAGATGCACTGCTGCGCCGCCCGCGGTTGGCGAGGCAGTTGCACCGGCGCCGCCCGGGCCGCCGGGCTTCAGGTTGGGCAGCAGCGTGGTGGCGGCCCAGATCCCCACGGCGAGGATGCCCACGACGATCAGGATTGGGAGACCCGGGCCGCTGACTCGCAGGCCGGCGCGCACGGGGATGCGCGGCTGGGGCTGCGGCATGTACGGCGGCTGCGGCATGTACGGCGGCTGCGGGGCGGGCGGCTGCGCCGCCTGGCGGCCACAGCTGCGGCAGAACGCGGCGCCGGGGCTCATTGCGCCGCCGCACCACGCGCACATCGTCATTTGCGGGTCCGTCACGCCCGATCCCTCCCTGCCTGCGGATCGCGCCGGCCGGATGCGTCGCGAGCACCACGAGTGTCAGGTCCGCGCCGCGTGATCCGAAGGGCCACTGCGCCCTGTGCCCGTGGTCCGTCCGGTCCGTCCGGTCCGTCGGTTTCGTCGGGCTGGTTTGGTTACCGCAGCGCCCGCACCCGGGCCTCAACGCGGATGGACGCCTCCGCAAGCGCGTGCGCGAGGACCACCACGGCGACGATCGCCGCCCACATCGGCCAGAACGAGAGCGCAAGGTAGCCAACCACGGGGATCCCCCACGCCACGATCATCCAGTGGATGACATAGATCCGCGTGACACGTCGGCCGGTGAAGTTGAGGAAGCGGGCGGGTAGCGAGCCACCAAACCGGCGCGCCAGCCAATCGGCCAGGCCAAGCCACGGGAGCATGAGCCCAAGGATCCCCGGGTACAGCCAGATGGGCATGGCCCAGAAGAGGTCGGCGT
>CAIYHO010000148.1 GCA_903925955.1 uncultured Chloroflexota bacterium | reverse complement strand
GGGGCAGGGGAGCACGAGAATCGATCGGTGGCACCGATCAGGGCAGCCGTGGGACGCGTCAATTCACCGGTGACTCGGATTGGCGTGGTGCGCGCAGAGGTCGAGCGTCGAAGTGTCACTTCGGGCACTGAACCCTGCGGGAAGGTAGGCCGGCTGAGTCAGGGGTGAATTTGGCTGGCCGCAGAGGGCCGCCGCCGAGGCCCGTCGGAACCGCCACGTTTAGCAGTCCACGCCCCCGCGTGTATACTTTCCCGCAACACAGCGAGGCCGCCAACGAACGTGGGTGACCAACCCACGCTTTTTTGTGTCGAACCGCCCCGCAACCAGGGGGACGCCAAAGGAGGCGCAGAATGAGTCGTGATTTTGTCGCTGCCCTCCTTCAGCTCAATGCTGAGAAGCAGGTCCCGCGAGAGGCCCTGGTCCGGGCGCTTGAGGATGGCATCCAGCAGGCCTATCGCCGCGTCGCCAGCCGTGAGGACATCTTCGTCCGCGTAGACACAGACACCGGTCGCATTGACGTGTGGCGTGGCCGTCTGGTCGTTGACGAGGTGGACCCCGAGTGGGCATCCGCGCAGATCTCCCTCGACGACGCCCGCGCCATCAAGCCGGACGTGAGGCTTGGCGAGCCAATCCTTGAGGAGCAGCTCGACGGCGACCACTTCGGCCGCGTCGGCGCCCAGGTTGCCAAGCAGATCATCCTTCAGCGGATCCGCGAGGTTGAGCGCGACCAGGTCTATGACCAGTTCGCCAGCCGCGAGGGAGAGCTCATGACCGGCACGGTTGGCCGTGCCGAGCCGCGCGCGCTGATCCTGGACGTGGGGAAGGGCGTGGAGGCAATTCTCGCCACCACCGAGCAGAGCCCCCTTGAGCACTACCGCATCGGCCAGCCGGTGAAGGCGTTTGTGCTTGAGGTCCGCCGCTCGGCCCGCGGTCCGCAGATCATGGTGAGCCGGACCCACAAGAACTTCCTGCGCAGGCTCTTTGAGCTTGAGGTCCCGGAGATCCACGCGGGCACCGTGGAGATCAAGTCCATCGCCCGCGAGGCCGGCAGCCGCTCCAAGGTGGCCGTTGCGTCTCGCCAGGAGGGGCTGGATCCGGTAGGCGCCACCGTGGGCCAGCGTGGCGCGCGAGTTCAGGCGGTTGTCGCAGAACTTGCCGGCGAGAAGATTGACGTCATTCCGTGGAACGACGACCCGTCCGTGTTTGTCGCCAACGCGCTGTCCCCGGCGCAGGTGCTGGGCGTGGCCATTGACGAAGAGCACCGGATCGCCACGGTCACGGTGCCTGAGCGCATGCTCTCGCTGGCCATTGGCCGCGAGGGGCAGAACGCTCGCCTGGCCGCACGCCTGACCGGCTGGCGCATCGACATCCGCAGCGACCTGGCTGTTGCTGAGGCTGCGCAGGTCAAGGACGCCGAGCCCGAGACCGTTGAGGTTGCGGCCGTGATCACGCCCGAACCGGTCGCCGAGCCCGAACCGGTCGCTGAGCCCGAGCCCGCCGAGGCGCCCGAGACCCCCGCCGCCGTAGAGGCCGCCGCGGTCGAGGCGCCAGAGCCGGAGGCCCCCGCCGCCGTAGAGGCCCCCGAGCCCGCCCCGGAAGCCGCAGCTGCCGCGCCCGAGCCCGCCACCGAGGAGCCGACACCCAAGGCCCCGGCCAAGCGGACCCGCAAGAAGACCGGGGCGGTGGCGTCGTAGCCCCGGCGACGGTCGGTGGAACCCGGCCAGCTTCGCCGAGGCAGCTCCCCACCAGGAGCTGTGTCGCGTGCCGCACTGCGCGCGCGAAGCGCGACCTCGTGCGCGTTGTCCGGACCCCGGATGCCCGCATCGTCATCGACCCCACCGGCCGTCTCGCCGGTCGTGGCGCCTATCTCTGCAACGATCCAGCCTGCTTTGAGACCGCGGGCCGCAAGCGCGCCCTCGAGCACGCGCTGCGCTCGCCGGTGCCGCCGGAGCTCGCGGCCCAGCTTGCTGGGGGCCCGGACGGCCTCGCCGCCAGCACCCCCACCATCCAACCTGCGCAGGCCCTGAGCCAGCGCCCCGACACCACACCCGACACCACGTCCCGAGGAGGAGCCCATGGCCAGAAGTAGGAGCGGCACCCGCGGCCGTCGCGGACCCCGCAAGCCCCCGCGCCGTACAGGCGGCTTTACGCCGTCGGGCGCGCCGATTGGCGATCCGTCAGAGCGAGACGCGCTTGAGTTGCCGGCAACCATCACCGTCAAGGAGATGGCCGACCTGCTCGACGTCAACCCCGCGGACATCATCCGCGAGCTGATCAAGAGCGGCATCTTCGCAACCATCAACCAGCTCATCGACCGGGACACCGCGTCCCTTGTCGCCGAGGAGCTGGGCTACGAGGTTGCCGAGCCGCAGGAGGCCACCGCCGGGTCCGATGACGAGGAGGGCGGCCCCAAGGGCGAGGCCACCAAGGAAGAGCTCTGGGACGAGGAGGCCGAGGATCCCAAGGACCTCGTTCACCGCGCGCCCATCGTGACCGTCATGGGCCACGTTGACCACGGCAAGACGAGCCTCCTCGACGCCATCCGCTCCACCACGGTGGCGGCAGGCGAGCGCGGCGGCATCACGCAGCACATCGGCGCGTCCGAGATCACCACCAAGGACGGCAAGCGTCTGGTGTTCCTCGACACCCCGGGCCACGAGGCGTTCACCTCGATGCGCGCCCGCGGCGCACGCGTCACCGACATCGCGGTGATCGTTGTGGCGGCGGACGACGGCGTCATGCCCCAGACCCTTGAGGCCATCAGCCACGCGAAGGCGGCGAAGGTTCCGCTCGTCATCGCGATGAACAAGATCGACAAGCCCGATGCCAACGGCGACCGGGTGATGAACGAGCTGGCCCAGGCCGGCGTCGTGGTCGAGGCGTACGGCGGCGACACCCCGCTGATCCCGGTCTCGGCCAAGTCCCGCGTGGGCATTCCCGAGCTGCTTGAGATGATCCTGCTCGTCGCTGACGTCCAGGAGCTCAAGGCCAACCCGAAGCGTTCTGCCATCGGGACGGTCATCGAGGCGCGTCTTGACAAGGGCCGCGGCGCGGTTGCCACGATCATCGTCCAGACAGGCACGCTCCACGTCGGCGACGTCGTGGTGGCGGGCAACGTCGTGGGCAAGATCAAGGCGCTGGAGACTGCAGCCGGCAAGCGCATCAGCAAGGCCGGCCCCGCAACGGCGGCCGTGATCTTGGGTCTGACCGAAGTCCCGGAGGCGGGCGACGTGCTCCGCGTCGTGGCTGACGTCATGAAGGCGCGCGCCCAGGTTGAAAAGCAGAAGAACGCCGCGGCTGCAGCAGCCCCGGGCGGCTCCGGTCGCGCAACCCTTGAGGACCTCTACCGCCAGATCCAGGCTGGGCAAGCCAAGGAACTGCGGATCATCCTCAAGACCGACGTTTCGGGCTCCATCGGCGCCATTGACCATGCCCTTGGCCAGCTCAGCGCTGACGAGGTCAAGATCAACGTCCTCCTTGAGGCCGCCGGCGACATCACGGACAACGACATCATGCTCGCGACGGCGTCCAACGCCATCGTCGTGGGCTTCAACACCGGCATCACCGACACGGCCCGCCGTGCGGCCGAGGCCGAGGGTGTGGACGTCCGCCTCTACGACATCATCTACAAGCTCACCGACGACATCGACATGGCCCTCAAGGGTCTGCTCGAGCCGGAGATTGTGGAAGTCATCGAGGGCCGCGCCGAGGTCCGCCAGATCTTCAAGGTTGGCAAGACCCAGGTCATCGCCGGCTGCTACGTCACCGACGGGCGCATCGTCCGCAACAGCGGCGCGCGCGTCTGGCGCGGCGGCAAGATTGTGGTGACCGACAAGCTCGAGGGCCTGCGCCGCTTCAAGGACGACGTCCGCGAAGTTGCCCAGAACTTCGAGTGCGGCATCAGCCTTGCCGGGTACAACGACCTGGTTGAGGGCGACATCATCGAGTGCTTCACCAGCCAGGCGCGCAGCCGGGCCGGCTCCTGAGGGCCGGTCTGACACAGCGTCTCGGCGGCACCACGGGGTGACGCGATGAGCCAGCGAATGGATCGCGTGAACGAGCTGCTCCGTCAGGAGATGAGCGCGTTGCTCGCGAAGGAGATTGCGGACCCGCGCATCGGGTTCGCAACCATCACCGACGTGGAAACCTCGGCGGATCTTCGCCATGCGAAGGTCTGGGTGAGCGTGATTGGCACAGAGGCGGACCGCAAGGAAACCCTGCGCGCCCTTGCGCACACAATGCCGTTTATTCGCCACGAGCTGGGAAAGAGGCTCCGGATTCGCCGGATCCCGGACCTGCACGTGACGATGGATGACTCCGCCGAGCGCGGGACGCGTCTGATGCACCTGCTCGACGAGTTGGCCGCCGGCGTGGATCCAGCCACCATCGTGCCCTATGTCGCGTCGCTGCCAACACCGGTGAAGCGGCTGGCGCACGAGGGAGACCTCTTGCCGGAGCCCGCGTCACCGGAGGATGCGGCAAAGGCTGCAGCCCTGGTGATCCCGCCTGGGCCCAGGTCCGCGCACTCGTCCGGGAAGCCCCGGAAGCCCGCGTACAACCCGGTGCGGGTCAAGGGTGCTGGCAAGACCAAGAGCCGGGGGAAGCCCGGCAAATGACAGCGGCAGTTGACCTGTCCGCGATCGCGTCCGCCGACGTGCCCGCGGCCCTTGTGGAGCGCCTCCGCGGCGCGCGCCACGTGCTGGCAGTGAGTCACGAGCATCCCGATGCCGACACGCTTGGCGCGGTCCTGGGGATCTGCGCCGTGGTGGAGGCGCTGGGCGGGCAGGCGACGGCCATCAGCACCGACACGCCGCCCCCGCTCTACGCGTTCATGCCGGGCATTGAGCGCTTCCGCACGGATCCGGATCCCACCGAGGCGTACGACCTCCTGGTGATCGCGGACTGCGCCAGCGCCACGCGCGTGGGCGACGTTGCCCAGCGCCACGCGGCGCTCTTCGCGTCGCTCCCGCTGGTGATCATCGACCACCACGCATCCAACGACGCCACCGGCGACGCGCACTGGATTGACGCCAACGCCGCGGCAACCTGCGAGATGGTGGCGCTGCTGGCCGTGCGCTTTGGCGTGCCGCTCGACGTGAACGCCGGCTCGCTTGCCGCTGTGCTCATGGCGGGTGTCGTGATGGACACCGCCACCTTTGCGCACCCCAACGCAACGCCCCGGACCCTGACGGTCTCGGCCGCCCTGGTGGCCGCCGGCGCCCCACTCTCCGACATCTCCCGGCGGCTGTACCGCACAAAGCCCGATGTCCAGCTGCGGCTCTTTGGCCGTGTCCTGGACCGTCTGGCGACATCAGCCGATCGCCGCGTCATCTGGTCCACGCTGCGTGACGCGGACTTCGCGGCCACGGGCACGATTGCTGCGCATTCGGAGGGGATCATCGACCTGCTCGCCCAGAGCGAGACCGCCGAGGTAGCCATGTTGTTCAAGGAGCAGCCGGACGGCACAACGCGTCTGAGCGTGCGCACGAAGGCGGGCGGCGTTGACGCCACCGCGCTGACAGGTCTGTTTGGCGGCGGCGGCCACACGCGCGCGGCCGGTGCATCCATTGCATCCGGGCTGGAGGACGCGATGGCGGCTGTCCTGCCCATAGCCGATCGGCTGGCAGGGGCGGTGGTCCGGTGAAGCGCGACCGCAGCGGCGGCATGGACGGCGTGATCATTGTCGCCAAGCCCTCTGGCCCCACCTCGCACGATGTTGTTGGGCTTGTCCGGCGGCTTGCGGCCACGCCTCGCGTTGGTCATGGCGGCACGCTGGACCCGTTTGCCGCAGGCGTCCTGCCCGTCTTTCTCGGCGGCGCCACCAGGCTCACCGAATACCACTTGGGCGCCCCCAAGCGCTACACGGCCACCATCTGCTTTGGCGAGACGTCCACCACGGACGATATCGACGGCGACCGGACGCGCCTCGACGGCCCGCGCCTGACGCGCGAGGTTGTGGAGGCCGAGCTCGCGGCGATGACCGGGCCAATCCAGCAGGTGCCGCCCGACTACAGTGCCGTCCAGGTGGGCGGCCGCCGCGCGTATCGCATGGCCCGTGCGGGCGAGGACGTGGTCCTGGCGCCGCGCAACGTGGTCCTCGAGGCGCTGGACATGCTGGAGTGGAACGACAGCGAGCCAGACCGACCGTACGCGGTGGTGGACGTCCGCTGCTCCGCGGGGACCTATGTGCGGGCGATCGCGCGCGACATGGGCACCCGGCTGGGCACGGGGGCCTATCTTGGCGCCCTTGTGCGAACCGCCTCCGGCGCCTTCCGCCTTGAGGACGCTGTGCCGCTCGACGTGCTGCGCGAGCACGCCGCCGACGGTCCTGCTGGAATGGCCGCCCTCATGCTCCCCATCGATGCCGGGCTTGAGGAGCTGCCGCACGCAAAGGTGACCACCGAGGAGGTCCGCCGCCTTGGCGAGGGCCTCCCAACCGGGCCCAAGACGCCGCTGGTGGTGCGCGATGCGCCGCTGGTGCTCGCCGTGGGGCCCAACGGCGCTGTGGTGGCCCTGTGCCGCGCTGTGGCGGGCATCCTGCACCCGTCCAAGGTGCTTGCGGTACGCCCCGCCACGGATGGCCGGCCCAACCCGCGGCCCCCACTCGCCGAGGACTGACCGTGGCGATGCGCGTCGCGTACGGGCTCGACGAGCTGGCACCTGCCGACCACCCGGCGTTCGCGGTGGTGGGCGTCTTCGACGGCCTGCATCTGGGCCACGCCTATCTGCTGCGCCACCTTGTCGAGGAGGCCGCGCGCAGGGGTGCCAAGCCGATGGTGGTGACGTTTGACCACCACCCAGACGAGGTCATCACGGGCACGGCGCCCGCGCTGCTGTGCGATCCCGCAGAGCGGCTTGCGCGTCTTGAGGCTTCTGGTGTGGCGACGACGGTGGTGGTCCACTTCGATCAGGCACTGCGCCAGACCACCTACCAGGCCTTTGTCGCGCGGCTGTCGGCCCACGGTCGTCTTGCAGGCTTCCTCATGACGCCTGACGCCGCGTTTGGCTACCAGCGCGCGGGCACCCCCGAGACGCTGGCTGAACTGGGCGCGTCGGCCGGGTTTGACGTCCGGGTTGTGGCGCCCTTTGAGCTTGACGGCCACGCCGTCCGGAGCACCGAGGTCCGCACGGCCATCGCCGCTGGCGACATCGCGCGTGCATCGCGTCTGCTTGGCCGCGCACCCGCCGTTGCGGGCATGGCTGCGGTGGCGGGCGACGGCTGGAATGGCGGCGGGGCAGGGGAGCGCCCGGTGGACTTTGAGCTGCCCATGATGCTGCCGCCCGACGGGTTGTGGCGTGTTCGGCTGACCGCAGGGGCGACACCAGCGGCGGACGGGGTGGCACGTGTGGGCGATGGACGGCTCTGGCTCACGGGCGTGATGCCCGGCGCTCGCATTCGGGCGGAGTTGCTCGGCCCAGCCGAGACCTGAGGGGGAGCGCGTCATGGACACGGTTCGCTGGGGCATCCTCTCAACCGCCAAGATCGCCACAACAAAGGTGATCCCGGGCATGCGGCGCGCGGCACGGGCCGAGGTGGTTGCGATTGCCTCGCGTGACGCGGCAACGGCCCAGGCGGTGGCGGACCGGGTTGGCATCCCGCGCGCCCACGGCAGCTATGAGGCGCTGCTGGACGATCCGGACCTGGACGCGATCTACATTCCGCTGCCCAACCATCTCCACGCGGAGTGGACCATCAAGGCGCTCCAGGCGGGCAAGCATGTCCTCTGCGAGAAGCCCTTGGCGATCACCGCTGCCGACGCGGAGGCGATGTTCGCGGCAGCCCATGCCGCGGGGCGGCGGCTTGTCGAGGCGTTCATGTACCGCCACCACCCAAGCTGGCTGGCTGTGCGGCGCCTGGTGGACGAGGGGCGCATCGGCGAGCTGATCGCCGTGGACTCCTGGTTCTCGTACTACAACGACGACGCGGCCAATATCCGCAACATCGCGGCCTACGGTGGCGGCGCCCTGTACGACATCGGCTGCTACAACGTCAACCTCTCGCGCTGGCTGTTTGGCGGCGAGCCCGTCTCGGTCTCCGGCGCCATCCGCCGCGATCCTGCCTCGGGGGTGGACGTCCTCACCACCGGCACGCTGGGGTTTGCGAACGGCGTCGCCAGCTTCACGTGCGCCACGCGGGCCGAGCCGGACCAGCGCGTCCACATCTACGGCTCAACCGGGCGGATTGTCGTGGAGATCCCGTTCAACATCCCGCCCGATCGGCCAAGCCGCATCCAGGTTGTCGCCGGCGGCCAGCCGCCCGTCGCGCCCGGTGTGGAAGTGCTTGAGTTCCCACCAGCCGACCAGTACGCCTGCCAGGCAGACGCGTTTGCGGCGATGATCCTGGACGGGGCCGAGCCGCAAACGCCGCCGTCGGACGCGGTTGCCAACCTGAGGGTGATCGAGGAGCTGTTGCGCGTGGCCGCCGAAGGCTGACGCGCCGGCCCTGCTCGGCGAGGCGGCGCCGTTTGCCGGAAGGCGACCGGGCCTGCTATTCTCCGCCGGTCGAAGAGAAGACGTATTTAGTCACGCCATCGTTCGTGTCGGAGGATCGAGTGCCGCTCGCGCGGGAGAAGAAGCAAGAGGTCATCGAGTCGTATGCGGTCGCCGAGGGCGACACCGGCTCGCCTGAAGTCCAGGTCGCGCTCCTCACTGAGCGGATCCGGGAGCTGACGGAGCACCTCCGGAGCTTCCCGAAGGACAACCATTCCCGTCGCGGCCTCCTCAAGCTTGTGGGCCAGCGCCGGCGCTTGCTCGCGTACCTCGTGAAGAAGGACGCGACGCGCTACCGCGCCGTCATCGGCCGGCTCGGACTGCGCCGCTAGCTATTCGCCACGAACCCCGGGCATTCCCCGGGGTTCTGTGCTTTCGGCTCCGGCGATCCAGCCCGCCCACTCGCCTGTTAGGCGCTACTCCGCCACAGATGGCCAAGGAGTTTGTATACCTATGCCCACGCCCACCACGCTCGAGATCGAGTTCGGCGGTCGCACGCTGACGCTCGAGACCGGCAAGCTTGCCGGACTCGCCGGCGGCGCCGTCACCCTCCGCTACGGGGACTCCATGGTCCTCGGCACGGCCAACCGGAGCGAGCCCCGCCCCGGTCTGGACTTCTTCCCGCTCACGGTTGACTACGAAGAGCGCATGTACGCCGCGGGCAAGATCCCGGGCGGCTTCATCAAGCGCGAGGGCCGAGCCTCTGAGCAGGCCATCCTCGCCGCGCGCCTCACGGACCGGCCCATTCGCCCGCTGTTCCCCGAGGGGTACAAGGACGACGTCCAGATCGTGATCACCGTCATGTCCACGGACCAGGAGAACGATCCTGACATCCTGGGCACGATTGCGGCGTCCGCTGCGCTGTCCATCAGCGAGATCCCGTTCATGGGCCCCATCGGCGCCGTGCGCGTTGGCTACATCGACGGCGAGTTTGTGCTCAACCCCGTCTACAGCCAGATGGCAGAGTCCAAGCTGGACCTGATCGTCTCGGGCACCCGCGACGCCATCATGATGGTTGAGGCGGGCGTCAAGATCCTGCCCGAAGACATCATGGCCGAGGCCATCCTGTTCGGCCACCGGGCGCTGCTGCCCCTGGTTGAGATCCAGGAGAAGCTGCGCGAGCTCGTCGGCAAGGTCAAGCGCGTGCCGTACATCGAGCCGCAGACGGACTCCGTCCTCACGTTCGTCGAGCGCGCTCGCGCTGGCGGTGAGTTCGTGGTTGTGGACGTTGAGACCACCGGGACCGACGCCAAGAGCGCCGACCTCGTCGAGGTTGCGGCCGTTCGCGTCAAGGGCGGCAAGATCACTGACAAGTGGTCAACGCTCGTGAACCCGGGCCGCGCCATCGTGGGCAACCAGATGCACGGCCTGACCGACAAGGACGTCAAGGGCGCCCCGACCGCCGCAGACGCCGCCCGCAAGCTCGTTGCCTTCCTGGGCGATGCGCCGATGGTTGGCCACAACGTGGGCTTCGACATCGCGTTCCTCGAGGAGGCCCTCGGCGACGGCACCAAGGTTGCCGCCAACGGCTACCTCGACACGTTCGTGATTGCCCGCGAGGGTTACCCGGACGTCGAGAACTACAAGCTCGACACACTCGCACGGTTCTTCGGCGTGGATCTCACGCAGCACCACCGCGCGCTGCCGGACGCAGAGGCCACGGCCAACCTGCTGATCTGGTTTGGCAACGACCTGCCCGGTCGCCTCGACACCCTGGCCGCCGGCATCACCGACGCCATCCGGGCCGTCAAGGCGGACGCCGCCGGCTCCGCAAAGCAGCTGGACGCAGCGCGCCGCGCCGCCCGCGTGAGCAAGGCCCTGTTTGGCCTCGTTCACAAGAAGGCCGTGCGCAAGCTGGTCCTCAAGGAAGGCATCCGGCTTGACGGCCGCGCCACAGACGAGATCCGCCCGATCTCGGTTGAGGTTGGCCTCCTGCCGCGCGCCCACGGTTCCGGCCTCTTCACCCGCGGCCAGACCCAGGCGCTGACCGTCGCCACGCTTGGCCCGTCCTCGGACGTGCAGCGGATCGACACCATCAGCCCTGAGACCGAGAAGCGGTACCTCCACCACTACAACTTCCCGCCGTACAGCACGGGCGAGAACAAGCCCATGCGCGGCCCGTCCCGACGGGACATCGGCCACGGCAACCTTGCCGGCCGAGCGCTCCTGCCGGTGCTGCCGACGCACGACGAGTTCCCGTACACCATCCGGCTGGTCTCCGAGGTTGTCGCCGGCAACGGCTCCACCTCGATGGCCTCCACCTGCGGCTCCACCCTCGCCCTGATGGACGCGGGCGTGCCGATCAAGGCGCCGGTTGCAGGCGCGGCGATGGGCCTTGTGCTCGACGCTGAGACCGGCAACTTCGTCGTCCTCACCGACATCCTCGGCAAGGAAGACTCGCTCGGCGACATGGACTTCAAGGTGACCGGGACGTCCGAGGGCATCACCGCCCTGCAGATGGACATCAAGGTCAAGGGCATCGACGAGCGGGTCATCCGCGAGGGTCTCAAGCAGGCGCTCGCCGCCCGCCTGTTCATCCTCGACAAGATGACCACCGTGCTGCCGGCAGCCCGCGACACGATGTCGGACTTCGCCCCCCGGATCATCACGATCAAGATCAACCCCGAGAAGATCCGCGAGATCATCGGCAAGGGTGGGTCCATGATCCGCAAGATCCAGGAGGAGACCGGCACCGAGATCAACGTCGAGGACGACGGTACCGTGGAGATCGCGGCCGTCTCCGGCGAGAACTCGCGCAAGGCGGTCAACTGGATCGAAAGCCTCACCCGTGAGGTTGAGGTTGGCGCCCTGTACCTGGGCAAGGTCACCCGCCTGATGACCTTCGGCTGCTTTGTCGAGATCATCCCCGGCAAGGAAGGCCTTATCCGGATCAGCGAGCTTGCCGACTACCACGTGCCGTCCGTTGAGGACGTCGTGTCGGTGGGCGACGAGATCATGGTGGTTGTCACCGAGATCGACCGCCAGGGCCGCGTCAACCTGTCCCGCAAGGCCGCCATGCAGCGGCACCTCGCCAAGTAGCTTCAATCGCCCGATGACGGCCGGACCAGACGATCCTCTGGGCAACCTGAGGATCAGCACGGACCCGGCCGACTTCGATCTCGACTGGATTGCCACGGCCCTGTCCAAGCGCTCCCACTGGGCGCTGGGGCGGGGCCGTGACGTTGTTGAGCGGTCTATCGCCAATTCGCTTGGCTTTGCCGCGCTCCTTGGCACCCCGGAGGGGACGCGCCAGGTGGGGTTTGCGCGTGTCGTGACGGATCAGGCCACGTTTGCGTGGATCTGCGACGTCTTTGTGGACGAGTCCGTCCGCGGGCACGGCGTTGGCAAGCTGCTGACCGCTGCGATCGTGGGGGAGCCCCGGCTCCAGGGCCTCAAGCGGATGCTCCTTGCCACCACAGACGCCCACGGGCTCTACGCGCAGTTTGGGTTTGCGTCCCTGGCTCGGCCGGACCAGTGGATGGTCCGCATGGGGTCGCCGAAGGATCGCTGATCAGCGCCGGGGCCTGAGGCTCGGCTCGTGTGCCGCCCCTGTCGCCTCATCTGTCGCCTCATCACCACTCGTGATAAGTGGCGGCGAACCCGCGCCCGCACCGCCTCACCGCGGGCCGTCTGGCGGGTCCACCATCCTGAACCCGCCCTGAACGGGCCGCCGCATCACATGTGGTGATATTGCGGGCGGTTAGCGATCCGACACGCCCTGCCGCACCGCCCGTGGGCGTCGCGACCAGGCGTGTCCCCCCGAG
>CAIYHO010000147.1 GCA_903925955.1 uncultured Chloroflexota bacterium | reverse complement strand
TGCTTTGCCAATGCGTCTGACTTCCGCTCGCGCGCGCTGGCGGCGGTTGAGGCCGAAGACAGCCCTGTTGAGTGGTTCCTGCTCAACGCCGAGGCGATTGTGGAGCTGGACATGACCGCGGTTGAGGCGCTGGAGCTGCTGGCGGCAGACTTTGGCCGGCGCGGGATCGTGTTTGCGATGGCACGCGTGAAGCAGGACCTGCGGGCGCAGCTGCGGCGTTCGGGGCTCCTCAAGGTGATTGACGAGTCCAAGATCTACCCGACGCTCCCCGTGGCGGTGGAAGCGTTTGAGCACCGGACTGAGGCGGCGCTGGTTCCACCGTCGGCGACGGAGCCTGTCTGACGCCCCCCGCTGCCTGACCGCGGCCTCCGGCGTGGCCCGCCCTTTGGCCTGCTAGGGTCTCGCCCATGGAGATCGCCCCGCTGACCTTTGTCGCCCTGATTGCGGCGGGCGTGCTTGGCGGGGTGGTCAGCGTCTTGGTGAGCCTTGCGTCGCTGGTGACCTACCCGGCGCTGTTGCTTGCCGGGTTGCCGCCCTTGGCCGCCAACGTGACCAACACGGTGGCCCTGACGTTCACCAGCCTTGGCGCCACGCTGGGCGGGCGACCCGAGCTTGTGGGCCAGCGGCCAACCCTCGTGCGGCTGGGCGCTGTCGCCCTCTTGGGCGGTGCAACGGGAGCCGTGATCCTGCTGGTGCTGCCCGCCCGATCCTTTGAGCTGGTGGTGCCGTTTCTGGTGGCGGGGGCGGCGATCCTGATCCTTGTGCAGCCGTGGCTCCAGCGCCGTGAGCGGTTCCAGCCGCGCGGCATCACGCCTGTCACCGCGGCGGCCTACTTCGCCACGGCCACCTACATCGGCTACTTCGGTGCGGCGGGCGGCGTGATCGCCATCGTCACGCTCGCAAGCATCATCGACCGCCCGCTCACCCACCTGAACGCCGCGAAAGCCGTGCTCTCGGGGCTGGCCAACGGCGCAGCGGCCGCAGGGTTCATCCTGTTTGGACCGGTGCACTGGGCGTACGTGGTGCCGCTGGCCATCGGACTGTTTGCGGGCAGCTATATCGGACCCGCGCTTGCCCGCCGCCTGCCAACGGCCGTGTTCCGCGGTCTGATCGGCGTGTGCGGTCTGGGCATGGCGGCCGTGCTGGCCTGGCGGGCGTACAGCCCGGGGTGACGTGGAAGCTCCAGGCCGCGCTCCCGCGCTCCCGCGCTCCCGCGCTGCCGCGTCCCGCCCCTATGCGCTCCTGCCCGGGCGCCCGTCGAGGAGCTTGCGCACGCGGGCCGCGAGGGTGGCACGGTTGACGGGCTTGGACAGGAACTGGAGACCATGTTCCAGGAGCCGGTCGCCGAAGATGGTCTCGGGGTCGTATCCGGACATAAACAGCACCGGCAGGTCTGGGTACCGGTCGGTGAGCTGCGCGGCGAGCTCCCGGCCCTTCATGCCCGGCATGACGACGTCGGTCAGGAGCAGGTCGGGCGCCGCCCCGGACTCGGCGATCGCCAGGGCCGCGGCCGGATCCGATGCCTCCAGGACCGTGTAGCCGAGCTCGCGCAGGAGACGCGCGGTGACCGCGAGCACCCCGGGCTCGTCGTCCACGAGGAGGATCGTCTCCCGGCCGCCAACCGGTATGGGCCGGACCGCCCGTGGCGGGGCTGCCACAGGCGCGGCCGCGGTGCGCGGCAGGTGGACCGAGACGCTGGAGCCCGTCCCAACCTCGCTCTCGACACTGAGGAAGCCGCCCGACTGGGCGACGAACCCGTCCACGCTGGAGAGGCCCAGGCCGCTCCCCTGCCCAAACGGCTTGGTCGTGAAGAAGGGCTCCAGGATGTGCGGCAGGATTGCGGG
>CAIYHO010000146.1 GCA_903925955.1 uncultured Chloroflexota bacterium | reverse complement strand
GTGGTGGAGCTCGCCCGCCTCTCGGGCGCGCGGCTCATCGTCCCGGTGCACACGGGCGGCTGGACGCACTTCCGGGAGGGACTGCCGGTGCTGGTGGACACGTTCTCGGCCGCGGGTCTGGGCGACAGGCTCCGCATCCCGGAGCCCGGAGTGCCGCTCTCGCTGGACTGATCGCCTACTGGATGGAGATCTGGCCCGGCGTCGCCCAGCGCTTCTCGCCACCCTGAAGCCAGCAGCCCAGGGTGTACGTCGCATACTCCTCGTGCTGGTCCGGCGCGAGTTGCATCACGAACGTGTTGGACGCGCCTGCGTGGTAGGTGCCGCCGTCGGTCTGGTTGCCGTTGTTGACGGGCTCGCCGCCGGTGGAGCTCCCCGGGCCGCCGGTGAAGAAGTACAGGTAGAGCTCGCACCGAGCCCCATCTGCGGCCGACAGCACGCGCCAGGTCACCGTGTCCACGCTTGTGCCTGCGCTTGGTGTCAGGACGCCGTTGCCAACCTTGGCCTTCACCGTCCAATTGGGGTTGAAGGTTGGCTTGGGAGCCGGACGGGGGGTTGGCTTCGATGTTGGCTTGGGCGTGGCGGTGGCGCTGGGCGCGGCCGATGGCGGAGCCGGTGACGCGCTGGGCGCAAGCGTGGCCAACGGCATCGGCGGGTCGGACGGCGCAGCGGACGCGATCGCGACGGTGGTCGGGACCGGGGACGGCGCAGCGCTGGGCGCGGGTGTCGCGGATGACCCGCAGGCGACAACGGCCACTGCGATCACGACAACCCACACAAGGCCCGGGGCGCGCCGGGCTGGACGACTGCTCATGGTTCCTCCCTGTGCGCGGGACCGGTCCGTCACACCGCGCAGTCTAGAGCCGCGACAGCTAGGAGAGGTTCGTGGCGTACTCTCGGCACCTACGGCTCCCGGGTGGGATCCGCGCTCGGGAAGGAAACGCGCATGACGAACACCGGCGACCTCGCGCTCGCGACGCGCGGGCTCCGCAAGAGCTACGGATCGCATGTCGCCCTGGCCGGGCTGGACCTCTCGGTGCCGCGGGGCACGGTGTACGGCTTCCTCGGCCCCAACGGCGCCGGCAAGACAACAACGATGCGGCTGCTCACGGGCCTTATCCACCCCGATGCTGGGTCAATTGAGCTGCTTGGACTGCCCTTCGGCCGCGGTGACCGTCATCGTCTGTACGACGTGGGCGCGCTCATCGAGTCGCCGTCGTTCTACCCGTTCCTGTCGGCGCGGCAGAACCTGCGGGAGTTGGCGACCAACGGGGCACCTGTGGGCGCCGGGCGCATCGAGGAGCTCCTGGAGCTGACCGGGCTCCGCGATCGCGCCAAGGACGCGGTTTCCACCTATTCGCTGGGGATGAAGCAGCGTCTCGGCATTGCTGCCGCCCTGTTGAGCGATCCCACGCTGCTGTTGCTTGACGAGCCGGCGAATGGTCTCGATCCGGCCGGCATCGTGGCCATGCGCGAGACGCTTCGCCACCTCGCGGCCATCGGCAAGACCGTATTCGTGTCCAGCCACCTGTTGGCCGAGGTGCAGCAGATGGCCGATGTGGTGGGGATCATCGCGGCCGGTCGCCTTGTGCGGGAGGGTCTGATGCAGGAGCTCCTCAACGCGGAGGGGATTGTGCGGGTCAGGGTTGGTCTGGACGAGGTGGCCGGGGCGGCCGCTGCGCTGGCGGCGCTCACGGCGTCCGGCGGTGTCACGTCGTCCACGGCTGAGCCCGGCTGGATCTCCGTCCGGGTGCGGCCAGACCAGTCTGGCGAGGTCAACCGGGTTCTGGCTGGAGCCGGCATTTGGGCAACGGCTCTCGAGACGGGCAACGATCTGGAGATGCTGTTCCTCGAGTTGACCGGGGGCGCACAGGCCGCCGGGGGCGAAGGCACGTTCTTCGGGATGGCCGGGTCGCGCGCGGATCCGGGCGCGCCGGGCACCACCGGCACCACGGGCACGGGAGCCGCCGCATGAGCCTCTTCCTCTCGGGCCTTCGCAAGCTTGTCCGGCGCCGGGCCTCGTGGGTGACGCTTGCTCTGCTGGCAGGTCTGCTGTCGCTGATCGTGATTGCCGTGGGCGCCACGTCAAACCGTCCCGGCGCCTCCGCCATGGAGCGTGCGGCGATCCTGTCGCTGGTCACCTTCCCGGGCGCCTATGACCAGATCCTCGGGTTCATCCTGGGTCTCGGCGGTCTGTTCGCCGTGATTTACGGCGCCGCCATCGCCGGCTCCGAGTGGACCTGGGGCACCCTCAAGAACGCCGTGGCCCGCGGCCAGAGCCGCAGCCGCTACACGCTGCTGACGTTTGCCTCGGTCGCTGCCGCCATCGCCATCGGTCTCGTGATCACGTTCGTCATCGGCGTGATTGCGGCGCTTGTTGGGGCGGGCCTCGCCGGCGTCTCGACATCCGGTCTGACCGACACCGCCGCCATGGGCCGCCTGCCCGAGCAGTTCGCCCGCGGCTGGCTGGCGATTGTTGAGGAGGGCGCGCTGGGCTTCACCATCGCCACGCTCGCCCGCAGCCAGTTGGCCGGTATCGGCGCTGGGATTGGCCTCTACTTCGGCGAATCGTTTGCGGGCATCTTCCTGCCCGACATCGTCAAATACCTGCCGTTCAACGTGGCCAATGCGTCGCTGGCAACGCAGGCGGCCGATGGCGGGATGGGCGGTGGCGCGCAACTCGCGTCGCTGGACGCCAACCTCGCCCTGGCGCTAGTGGTTGTCTGGCTGATCGGCTCGCTGCTGGTGGCCGCGGTCTTCACGGAGCGCGCGGAGATCACGGGCTAGACCAAACGGGTCAGCCCATCGGATCTATGCCCGCTCGTACGCCTCGTGGAGCCAGCCGAGCAGCTCTGTGTCGCACTCCGCCACTGACGCGATGCGGACCCGGTGGGTGCACATCCCGCCTCCCGCCTGGAGTCGCTCCGTGGCCTCATGTCCGCTGAGGTTTACGCCAATCTCGAGCGTGCCCTTTGGGCCCGGGCCAACGGTTCCGAACTGCTTCGCCCGGCGAAGGCTCACATAGGCCTGCTTCGGCGCAAGCTCGACATCCCCACCAAACGCCACCACTTGGGCGATGACGTGGTCGTGGAGCGGCCGAACGGCCGTCCTTGTGCCGCTGTACATCGTGGCAACGAGGTCGAGTTCGCCCGTGGCGACGGCGCCGCGCTTCACGAGCAGCGCGATCAGGTTGGCGTTGCCGTGGCTAAAGCCGTGCTGGGTCTTCAGCCACGCGAGGATGTCCGAGTGACGCTCGTGCCCGCTTGATCTGGCCAACGCCACCCACTCGTCCATCGACCGGCCGGTGGCCAACTCGATGTTGCGCTTCTGGGTTTCGGATGCGTCATCAACCACGGACATCGCGCATTGCCTCCGGTGAGATCAAACCGCCAGCGAGTCAGGGGACCAGGAACACCAGCTTCCCCGTTGCCTTGGAACGGGACTCGTGCATCGTCAGCGTGTACGAGCCGCTGCCGGGCGCCGACACGGCGAAGCACAGGCCCTGGTCGTGGAGCGTCTGCTTTGGTGCCAGCGACAGGCTCACGTACGGGTTGCTCGCAGACGTGGTGCCGTCGGGCGCAAGCACCCACCCCTGGTCAATCTGGCCGTAGTTGAGCGGATCGCTGCTGGTGGCGTTGCCCCAGAGGACAATCGACATCAGGTTCGCCTTGAGCGGCCCGTACTTGATCCGGTCCATGTAGCCGGCGCAGGATGCGGGAGTGAGGATGCCCCGCGTGACCGTGAACTTCACGTACTTGCCAAGGGTCACCTTGCCCGTCACCGTCAGCGGTACCGGCTGGTCGGATGTGGCCGCCCCGCCGTTGAGGGGCACGATTGCCTGGTGCTCGTCGGGCTGACCAAACGTGAGCACGGAATCCGCAACGACGAAGCCGGCCGGCGGCTGCAGCTGGATCTGGCCCTTCGCGGTTGCGCCAACCGGGACCGCTCCGTAGCTGACGTACCCCGGCAGGTATTGGCCGTTCCAGACGATCTTTGTCCCGTTGCTCAGCTGGCCAAGCTCGGTCTGCTGCGTGCTGGTGTTCTGGAACGTCGCGTCAATGTTCAGCTTGTGCTTGAGTGCGTCGTAGGTGCCGCCGGTGACCGTGATCACGTAGCCGCTCCACCAGACTTGAGAATTGAGCGAGAAGGCTTCCGGGGCCGGGGTGGGTGTGGGCGTCGGGACGGGTGTCGGAATGGGCGTTGCGGTGGGCGTGGGTGTTGGACTGGGCGTCTGCGTTGGGCTGGGTGTGGCCGCGGGCGTCAGCGCAGACGTGGCGGTGGGGCTCGGCGCGGCCGAGGCGACGGCAGTTGTGGCGCTGGCGCTGGGCGCGGACGACGGCGGGGGCGTCACCCCGGTCGAGCCGCCGCAGCCGGCTACCACCATTCCTATGGCGAACAGTCCAGCGAACGTACGACGGATGGACATCGGGGGCCCTCGTGCGACCGTCAGGTGCGTCGAACCTGGCCAGCGTGGCCGGCTCAAGTTCGGTCAGCATACGCGCCCGAATCAAGGGGTTCGTGGCCGGGCTTGGCTGAGCGGAAGCACGCGAGCAGGTCCGCGTGCCTGCAATCACGGCTCGCCACACCCCGTCAGGTGGTCATCCTCCGTGATGGGACATCGCCACCCACGGGCAGGTTGGACTGGCAGTCACTCGCCGTCGCAACGGTCGCGACGGACAGGCCCGTCAGGGCTGCAGTTGCCAGACCGATCGCCAGCAGTCTCCGAGAGCGGATCAACGTGCCTCCCGCACCTATCGGTTGGCGCACCAGCCAGGTCCTGGGGAACTAGTGAGCCCAGTCTGGTAACGCGCCCCCGAAGGCTAGGGTGGACGATTACGGGCCACGCAGCATCGCGTTACCGTGGGATGAACTGATCAGCCCGGGCACGACCGGGCCCCGGTCACTACGCGATGCCAGGGACCCCGGATGTCGCTCCGGTGCCGGTGAGCGCGCGGAGCGTGCCGCAAGCTCACCGGAGCGAGGCGTTGGATCAGTCGGCGCTGTGGAGTGTCCCCACCTTGATGAGCGTCAGATGGCTGAACGCCGCGATCATGTTCCCGCTGTTGTTGGTGCCGCACCGGATCTGGACCGTCGCCGGATCGGGCCCGGCCAGGCTGAAGGCACCGGTCATCGCAACCGGCACACGGTCGCCCACGACCTTCACGAGCGGCCCAATATCCACCCGCGCGTTGCCGATCCAGAGCGAGCAGCTCATCATCGTGCCCGGGGTGTCGCCGTTGTTGGACCAGGCGAGGACGCTGTAGTTGTAGATGTAGCCGCCGTTCGGCAGGTCCGCGACCTGGGCGGTGACGGTGGTCTCAGACTCGCTGTCGGGCACGAACACGTTGCCCATGCTCGAGCTCCAGCCGTCGCTTGGCCCCGCGGCCCCGGGTGCGCCGCTCGCGCCGGGTGCGCCGCTCGCGCCGGGTGC
>CAIYHO010000145.1 GCA_903925955.1 uncultured Chloroflexota bacterium | reverse complement strand
CTTCATGGTGGCGCCGCCGTTTGACCCCGCCGCAACAGACGGCAGCTGCTCGTTTCCCGTCTGCTTCATCAACGGCAACCTTGAGTTCCCCGCGCCTCACACCATCTGGACGCTGGAGAACTCCTCCGCGCTGGGCGGCCTGTTTGAGGTGAGCATCAGCTCTACCATCCTCACGATGTGGATCGTGAGCATTCTGGTGATCACCATCCTGTTTGTGATGACCCGCGGCAAGGCGATGGTGCCCGGCAAGGCCCAGAACGCCATTGAGTACGTCTGGGAGATGATCACGGACTTCGGGATGTCGCTTGGCGGACCCGCGGCGCGGCCGTACATGCCCCTGTTCGCCGGCTTCTTCCTCTACATCCTGTTTAGCAACTGGAGCGGCCTGATCCCGCCCATCGGCAAGATTGAGGAGTTCCGCGCGCCTACATCTGACGTGAACATCACGATTGGACTGGCGCTTGTTTCGTTTGGGTTCTTTGAGTACCAGGGCTTCAAGGCCTTGGGCATCCGGGGCTACCTGTCCAAGTTCTTCCCGTTTGGGGAGTTCAAGAACGGGATTGGCGCCGGACTCATCGCCATGTTTGTGGGTCTTGTGGAACTCATGCTTGAGTTCGTCAAGCCCGTGACGCTGTCGATGCGACTCTTCGGCAACATCTACGGCGGCGAGGTGGCGCTGGGCGTCATGACCGCGCTAACCGTGGCAATCGTGCCGATGGCGCTCATCGCGCTTGAGCTGATGCTCAACCTCGTGCAGGCGCTCATCTTCTCAACCCTGACGCTGATGTTCACCCTGTCCGCGATCGAGCATCACGGCACAGAGGAGCATCACGAAGGGGCAGCACCTCATCCGGAGGCGGCGGGCGGCCACGCGGCCCCGGCCCACTAGCCACTTTCCCTAGGGAGTAACCCCGGGCCGTGTGACCCGGGACCACGGAGGATCTCGAACCATGGAGCACCTCGGCGCAGGCCTCGCGGCCCTCGGCGTCCTTGGCCCCGGCATCGGCATCGGCATTCTCGCCGGCATGTCTGCCAGCGCAATTGGACGCAACCCCGACGCAGCCAGCCAGATCCGTGGCCTGGCGATCATCTTGGCGGCGTTCGCCGAAGGCCTTGGCGTTCTCGCCGTGGTCGTTGGCCTTCTCGCCATCTTCATCAAGTAATCACGGCTCGAGACGATCCCCGTGGACTTCCTCGCACTGGCCGGTGTCGCCACCCACGCGGTGGTGCTTCCGGCTGCAGAGGCCAGCGGAGCCGGTCTCCAGATCAACCTGTTCTGGGTGATCGTCAGCGCCGCGAACTTCATCGTCTTCTTCCTCATCGTCCGCTCGCTCGCGTTCTCGGGTCTCATGAAGACGCTCGACGATCGCCGCGCACGGATTGAACAGGGTCTCAAGGACGCTGACCAGGCGCGCCGTGACCGCGAATCCGCGGAGCAGGAGCGTCTGACCACCCTTACCGAGGCCCGTCGCGAGGCAAACGAGATCCTCAACCGCGCTCAGAAGATCGCGGACGAGTCTCGTGAGCAGGCCCTTGCGGCCACTCGCGAAGAGCTGACCCGGCTTGGCGAGCATGCAGCCGCCGAGATCGAGGCCGAAAAGCAGCGTGCCATCGCAGAGCTCCGTGGCGAGGTCGCTGACCTTGCCCTGGCTGCCGCAACCCGCGTTGTGGGTGATGCCATGACCGGTGACCGTCAGCGCAAGCTTGTTGCGGACTTCCTCGCCGAGCCGACCGGCGGATCGAGGAACTGATGGCCCGACCCGTCGCCGCCGACCGGCGCTATGCCGAGGCCGCCTTTCAGGTGGCCCTCGCGCATGATGCGCTGGATCGCTGGCAGAAGGATCTGGCCCTTGCGGCTGGCGTCCTGAGCCAGCCGGAGGTTGCGTCGTACGTGCACAGCCCCGCGGTGCCCCTGGCCGATCGGCTTGGGGTTGTGGAGCGAATGCTCGGCGGCCCCCTCCAGCCCGCAGCGCTGCGGCTTGTCACACTGCTCGTGGAGCGCGGCCGGGCGGCAAGCCTGGCTCGCGTGAGCGAGGAGTACACCCGCCAGCTCAACGCCCATCGCGGCATCGTGATGGCCACGGTCACCAGCGCCACGCCGCTTGACGCGGATGAGGTTGCAAAGGTCCGGGTCCGCGTCGAGGCGATGGCCGGCTCAAAGGTGGAGCTGCGAACCGAGGTGGACCCCGCCCTGATCGGCGGTCTGACCATCAAGGTCCGCGACCAGCTCCTCGATGCCTCGATCCGCGGCCGCCTCGAGCGGCTCAGCGGCAAGCTTCACGCGGGGGGTCGCCTCCGCTAGCCCCCGCCCGTGCGCCGGTACTCACCGGCGCGTCTGGGAGCCTGCGAACGCCAACGGAGACGCCATGGCCATCCGGTCAGACGAGATCATCAGCATCATCAAAAGCCAGATCGAGTCGTTCGACGGCGCGACGGAGACCCGCAACGTCGGGACCGTTGTCGAAGTCGGCGACGGCATCGCACAGGTCTACGGCCTTGACGCCGCCCTGATGTCCGAGCTGCTTGAGTTCCCCAACGGGGTGATGGGCATGGCCCTGAACCTTGAAGAGGAGACGGTTGGCGCGGTCATCCTGGGTGACGCCACCTCCATCAAGGAGGGCGACATCGTCCGGACAACCGGACGTGTGGTTGAGGTCCCGGTTGGTGCGGCGCTGCTGGGCCGCGTGGTGGACCCCCTGGGCCGCCCCCTCGACGGCAAAGGCGAGATCAAGGCCACCAAGACCCGCCCCGTGGAGCGCATCGCCCCCGGCGTCATCAGCCGCAAGTCGGTTGATACCCCGGTGCAGACCGGCATCAAGGCGGTTGACGCCCTGATCCCGATTGGCCGCGGCCAGCGCGAGTTGATCATCGGCGACCGCCAGACCGGCAAGACCGCCGTGGCGATCGACGCGATCATCAACCAAAAGGGCGGCGACCTGATCTGCATCTACGTTGCCATTGGACAGAAACTGTCCACGGTTGCGCAGACGGTTGCCACGCTTGAGAAGTACGGCGCGATGGAGCACACCATCGTGGTTGTTGCAGGCGCCGAGGATCCGGCTCCGCTCCAGTACCTCGCCCCCTACGCCGGTGTGGCGATGGGCGAAGAGGTCATGGAGTCGGGCGTCGAGCTCAACGGCAAGACCATCAAGGACGCCCTGTGCGTCTACGACGACCTCAGCAAGCATGCCTGGGCCTACCGCGAGATGGCCCTGCTCCTCCGCCGGCCCCCCGGCCGCGAGGCGTACCCGGGCGACGTCTTCTACCTCCACAGCCGTCTGCTGGAGCGCGCCGCGCGCCTCAACGACGACAACGGCGGTGGCTCGCTGACGGCGCTGCCGATCATCGAGACGCAGGCGAACGACGTGTCCGCCTACATCCCCACCAACGTCATCTCAATCACGGACGGCCAGATCTTCCTCGAGACCGACCTGTTCAACGCCGGCCAGCGGCCCGCCATGAACCCGGGCATCTCGGTGTCGCGCGTCGGCGGCGACGCCCAACTCAAGGCCATGAAGCAGACCGCCGGCTCCCTGCGCCTGGACCTGGCCCAGTACCGCGAACTGGCCG
>CAIYHO010000144.1 GCA_903925955.1 uncultured Chloroflexota bacterium | reverse complement strand
GTCATCCGGGTGCGGCGTGCCGGCGCGCAGATGCGAGTTCATCGCGGCCGCTCGGCCAATCCCGCCAAACAGCCCGTCAAGCCGGCTCGTGCGCCCGTTGAGGTGCCGCCGTGCAAGGACCAGAAGGATCACCACAGGCGCCAACATCAAGGCGACGACGAGCACCAGCGAGCCGACAAGCAGCACGCCCTGCAGGACCTCATCAAACGTCACGATCCACCCCCGTTGTCCAACTCGCCGCGCAATTGCGCCAGTGCCCGCTCCAGCGGTTCAACAGCATCGGCCGCAGGGTAGGGGGCCATCGACACCGCCTCGGCCAGCACCAGGCTGCCAGCATGAACCCGTCGCGCCAGCCCCGCAAGCGCCGTGAACTGCGAGGTCTGCGCTAGGGCGAACTCGCGTCCCGCGTGGTCGCCGTGGCCCGGCACCACCACGGTGTCGGGACCGCAGTGGCGCAGCAGCCGCTTGGCGGTCAGCGCCCAGTCAAGCGGGTAGCTGTCGCCGAAGGACGGCGTGGCGCCGTTCTCCAGCAGGTCGCCTGCGCACAGCACATCCGCATCGGGCACGCGCACCACGATGTCGTTATCGGTGTGGCCGCGGCCAAGGTAGTCCAGCAGCACCTCGCGCCCGCCCACCACCACCGACGCCGCCGTCGTGAACACGCGCGTTGGCGGGTCCAGCACCACGGACGCTAGGTCGGCCGCCAGGTCCGGCAGCAGCTCGGCGGCGTGCACTCGTTGCCGCGCGGCCCAAGCGCCCTCGAGCATCGGCACGCAGCGCTCATGGCCCCAGACCACGGCCGGCCGGAAGGAGGAGTTGCCAAAGGCGTGGTCGAAGTGCCCGTGGGTGTTCACGACCACCGTGACGTTGGGTGAGCCAAGCTTCCAAAGGTCAACATGGATCTCGCGTGCTTGCGGGTACGTGGACCGGGTGTCCACCACCAGTGCTTCACCGCGGTCCAGCACTACAACGATGTTCTGGTCAAACACCTCGTAGCGGCGCACAAAGATGCGATCGCCAACCTCACGCCACGGTGAACCCATGCACACAAGCGTAGCCGCCGCAGCGCCGGACGCGGTACCGTGCACGCAGAGGAGGCCACCATGACCGACACCCCTGTGACCCCGGAAATCGCCAGCGCCACGCGCCCAGACGGCACCACACTGCGCACCCTCCACTGGCCCGTCATCGGCGAGCCCTGGGCAGTTGCGCTGATCGTCCACGGTCTGGGCGAGCATGTTGGCCGCTACCAGGAAGTGGCTGAGCCGTTTGCCAACGCCGGCATCGACACCTTTGGCTACGACCACCGCGGCTTTGGCGGCTCGTCGGGCGTGCCGGCGTATGTGGACAGCTTTGACCAGTTCTACGGGGATCTCGCCTCGCGCCTTGAGGCCGCCCGCGCCGCCCGCCCGGGGCTGCCGCTGGTGGTCTTCGCGCACTCGCTGGGCGGCCTGATCGCCACCGGCTACGTGCTGCCGCCCGCCGGCAAGCCGATGCCGGACCTGCTTGTGCTCTCCGCCCCTGGCATCCGCGCCACCCTGCCGGGATGGAAGAAGACCCTCGCCCGGACGCTGCGCAGCATCGCGCCAAAGATGCGCCTCGCCAACGGGCTGCCGGAGGGCGGGCTCTCAAGCGATCCGTCGATCCGCGCCCAGGCCGACGCCGACCCGCTCAATAGCAACACCTCCACCACCCGGTTTGCCGCCTGCGCCTTTGACGAGCAGGACAGGCTTCAGGCGCTGCTCCCGGCGACCAAGTCGATGCCGATGCCCACACACGTCATCCACGGCGACGCCGACCCGATCGTGCCGCTTGCAACCACCGATCCGTTCACGCAGATGACCAACGCGACGCGCACCGTGCACACGGGGCTGCGCCACGAGTGCTACCACGAGGCGACGCATGCCGAGGTGGTGGCCGAGGTCCTTGGCTGGATCCGCAGCCAGGTGCCGGGCTCCCGCTAGCCGGGTCCCGCACAGGGCCGGGTGTAGACTCCCGGCACAACTTCATATCGCCTCCGGGGAGCGCTTTGGCGCTGAGAGTGTGGCTTCGGCCACAGACCCGCGGAACCTGATCCGGTTTGTACCGGTGTAGGAAGCAGGCCCGCAGTAGCGCCGTCCCCGGCATTTCCGGAGGCGGCGTTTCTATGTGCGGAGGCAGGGCTCGATATGACATTTGGCAGCGCAACCGGCGGCAGGGCCGCAACGGGCTGGCGGACGCGCGACATCGTGGTCACGGCCATCATCGGCGTGGTCTTTGGCGTGGTCTTTGCGGTCTGGAACCTGCTCTGGGGCGGCTTTGACGCCGTGTTCGCCATCTGGCCGCCTGCCAAGGACGTGCTGTACGGCGTGTGGCTGATGCCCGCCGTGCTTGCGCCGCTCATCGTGCGCAAGGCTGGTGCCGGGCTGTTTGCGGAGCTGGTTGCGGCGGGCCTGTCCGCGTTTCTGGGCAGCCAGTTTGGCCCCGACGCCATCATCTCGGGTCTCCTCCAAGGCGGCGCGGCTGAGATCGTGTTCCTGGCCCTCCGCTACCGCGTCTGGGTGCTGCCCGTTGCGGCTGTTGCGGGTGTGGCGTCGGCTGCTGCTGCCTGGATCCACGACTGGATCCTCTACACCCCGACCGCGGCCCTCGATGTGCAGCTCCTGCGGGGCGCGATGATGGGGATCTCGGGCGTGTTGATCGTGGCCATTGGGTCATGGCTGCTGGTGCGGGCTCTGCGCCAGGCGGGTGTGTTGCAGGGGTTCCCCGCTGCCTGACCTCGTGCCGTCATCTGGGCCCGGGGCCGGCGCGGTCCGGGCCGCCGCAGCGATCTTCCGATACGACGGGCGTCCGCAGCCTGCCTTTGCGGACGTCTCGTTTGCGCTGGCGCCCGGGCAGTGCCTGCTGATCGTGGGCCCGTCAGGCTCCGGCAAGTCCACGCTGGCGCTGGCGCTGGGCGGTCTTGTACCGCGCGAGTTTCCGGGGGAGTTCACGGGTTCTCTGGAGGTTGACGGGCTCAACCCGGTGACCGCCGACGGGCCCGCCGTGGCCGCACGCGTGGGCATCGTCTTCCAGGATCCCGAGAGCCAGCTGGTGATGGAGCGCGTCGAGGACGACGTTGCCTTTGGGCTTGAAAGCCGCGGCTGGCCGCTGCGGGCGATGCGGGAGCGGGTGCCGAACGCGCTCGCCGAAGTGGGGCTGGCGGGCCTGGAGCGGCGGCGGACCTCACGCCTGTCAGGCGGGCAGCAGCAGCGGCTTGCGCTGGCCGGGGCCATGGCGCCGCAGCCGGGCGTGCTGATCCTGGACGAGCCCACGGCAAACCTTGACC
>CAIYHO010000143.1 GCA_903925955.1 uncultured Chloroflexota bacterium | reverse complement strand
GATGATGCCAGTTACGCGGAGCCCACCGGAGCCCCGTGGTGAAGCGCAACCTGCTCCACGGACTAGGTGAAGATGCGCATGGCCGTCTCGGCCTCGTCCTCGGTCACCACCAGCGGCGGCGACATCCGGACGCAGTCGTCCCCAGCTTCCAGGACCAGCAGTCCGCGGTTGAACGCAGCCATCTGGACAGCATCCGCGGTGTCGCCCGAATCAAACTGGATGCCGATCATCAGGCCCTTGCCGCGGACGTCTCGGACCAGACCCGGGAAGCGGTCAACGAGCGGTCGCAGGCCGTCCATGATCTGGCGCCCGCGGACCTCGGCGTTGGCCATCAGGCCGCCCTCAAGCAGCTTGATGGTCTCAAGCAGCGCTGCGCAGGCCACCGGGTTGCCGCCATACGTGCTGCCGTGGGCGCCCGGGCCCCAGGTCATCACGGACTCCTTGGCGATCATGGCGCCAATGGGCATCCCCGAGCCGATCCCCTTGGCCGTGAGCAGGATGTCCGGCTCCACGTCCCAGTGCTGGATTGCCCACATCTTGCCCGTGCGGCCGGCGCCGGACTGGACCTCGTCCGCGATGAGCAGGATCCCGTGCTTGTCGCACAGGGCGCGGAGGCGGGCCAGGAATGTCGCGTCCGGGACGACATAGCCGCCCTCGCCCTGGATGGGCTCCACGATGATCGCGGCAAACTCGTTGGCCGGCATCAGGCGCTTGAAGATGCGCTGCTCAATCTCGTCAAGCCCCTCGAGGCTGAACGGCACGTGGTAGACGCCGGGAAGCAGCGGACCAAAGCCCGCGTGGTACTTCGCCTTGGAGCCCGTGAGGCTGACGGCGCCCATCGTCCGGCCGTGGAACGCGCCCAGAAACGCAATCACGTTCTGGCGCTTGGTGTGGTGGCGAGCAAGCTTGAGACCCGCCTCAACCACCTCGGCGCCGGAGTTGCCAATGAAGACGCGTGTCTTGCCCTTCATCGGCGCAATGCGCGCCAGTTGCTCGGCGGCGCGAGCGTAGATGGGCAGGTAGAAGTCGCTGGCGCTCATGTGCTGGAGCAGACCCGCCTGCTCCTGGATGGCCGCGACAACCGCCGGGTGGCTGTGCCCGGTGGAGTTCACCGCGATCCCCGCCGCGAAGTCCAGGAAGACGTTGCCGTCGATGTCCTCAAGCTTGCAGCCGAGGCCGCGCACCGGGACGATGGGGTATGCCCGAGGGAGGCTGGGGCTGGTCCACGTCTCGTCATACGCCACGTGCGCCCGGGCTTTGGGACCGGGGACCTCGGTGATGATGTCCGGGACGGGTCGCTCCTGCAGCGTGGTCACGGGGGGGCCTCCTCGGGTGGGTGTGCTGAAGGTGTGGCGGGCGATTCGTTGGGTTGTCGCGGCGGTACGGGCCGGTTGCGGCAGCGGATCGCAGGCGCATAGGACTTATGCAGAGTGCATAGCCGATCCTACCAGAACGGCCGCCGGTGAAGAACCCCCGAAATGCCGAAGGGCGCCCCAGTTGGGACGCCCTTCTTGGTGTGGCGTGGTGCGGCGTTACGGGGCCGCGGCCGGACGTCAGTCCACGATGGTGTGACTCTGCTCCCGCAGGAACTGCGCAACGTAGTACATCGACAGGGCGGACTTGCCGGTGGAGCCGGAGCCCTTCCAGCCGCCAAACGCCTGCACGCCCGGCCAGGCGCCCGTGGTTGCGCCGGCGCGCCGGTTCACGTACAGGACGCCCGCCTGGATCTCCTCGAGGAACTTGGCGACCTCGCCCGGGTCCTCCGAGTACACGCCCGCCGTCAGGCCGTAGGTGTTGGCATTGGAGAGGCCGAGCGCCTCATCAAGCGAGTCCACCGCGGTCACGGCGGTGAACGGCGCAAACAGCTCGTCACTGAACAGCCGATGGGACGACGGCAGACCAACGACAGTGGGCTCCACGTAGAACCCGCGGGCGAGGGCGCCGTCCATCAGGCGCTCGCCGCCGGTAAACACCGTGCCGTCGCGGCGGGCCTCGGCGACGGCCTGCTGGTGGCGGTCCACGGCCTTCTGGTCGATCACCGGGCCCATGAACGCGGTCCGCGGCAGCGGATCGCCGACCACCAGCTTCTCAGTCTTCGCCACCAGATGGCGGACCAGCTCGTCGTGGACCGGGCGCTCGACGTAGACCCGGCTGTTGGCCGAGCACTTCTGGCCGCAGAAGCCAAACGCCGCTCGGATGATCCCCTCGGCCGCCTCCTCTAGGTCCGCCGACTTGAGGACGATGGCCGGGTTCTTGCCGCCCATCTCGACGATGGCTGGTCGCGGGTACTTGCTCGAGAAGTTCCTGAACAGGTCGAAGCCGACCTCGTAGGAGCCCGTGAAGACGATGCCGTCGATGCCGGGGTTCGTCTGGATCTCGTCGCCGACGGTCTCGCCCGGACCCATGACGAGGTTGAAGACGCCGTCTGGGACGCCGGCGTCGCGGTAGACCTCCGTCAGGGCGATGGCAGACATCGCGCCCATGGACGCGGGCTTGAGGACAACGGCGTTGCCCGCCATCAGCGCGGCTGCCGACGGGCCCGCCGAGAGCGCCAACGGGAAGTTGAACGGGCTGATCACGGCGAAGACGCCATGCGGCCGCAGGACTGTCTTGGTGTGGACCGACAAGTCACCGAGGTTGTCCATCGGGTGCTCGTAGAAGTCATTGTCGCGGGCAGTCTTGCTGTAGTAGCGGATCATGTCAGCCGCTTCCTCGGCCTCGCCCAGCGCCTCGATGCGGGTCTTGCCCACCTCGATGGCCATGAGGCCGCCGTACTCCATCTGGCGCTCGGAGAACAGCTCGGCCGCCTGGTTGAGGATCTCCAGGCGCTTCTCCCAGCCGAGACGGAACCATGCGGGCTGCGCCTTGCGGGCAGCGGCGATGGCGTCCTTGACATCGTCGCGGGTGCCCTTGGCAAACGTGCCCACGAGGATGTCGCGGTCAATGGGCGAGCGGACCTCAAAGGTGCCCTCGCCGTCGCGCTCCTTGCCGTCGATGTAGTTGCGGTGGTACGCGCCCAGGCGGCCCTTGGCCTTCTCCAGGCCCGCCTCGTACAGCGCGTGGAGCTCCTCGTTGTCGGCGCGCAGGGTTGCGTACGTGATCTTGATTCGCTGGCCGCTCATGCATGGCTCCCTGGGGCGCGCCCATGCGTGCGGGCGCGGGGCTTGGGGTCGTCGTTGATGCCAGTCTAGCCCGGCGGACAGCGGCTGGACCGGGCGATCCGCTGCATGCCGCGGCGGCTGACCTCCGACACTGACTTCCTACCCTGTTGCGCGGTGGCGTGCACAGCCAGATCCCGGGCCACTCGGGCCGATCGGGGGGCCAGATGCATCGACCCAAGCGGTGGGTAGCGCATGATGATGGTGTCAACAGTTGTCCGGGCCGGTGGCTGGCCCTCCTCACCCATCCATGAAACACGGGGCGGGGCCCTGTCAATGGCACCAAGGAGATCTCGATGTTCGTCTCGGAGCGAATGACACGGCAACCCATTACTGCGGGCCCCGACATGCCGGTCGCCGACGCGCTGGCGCTCATGCGGGAGCGCAAGATCCGGCGCCTGGTTGTGGTGGACCAGCACGGGAAGCTGGTCGGGATCGTGTCGGATCGCGACCTGCTCCAGGCGTCCCCGTCGCCGGCGACGAGCCTGAGCGTCTGGGAGATCACCTACCTCCTGAGCAAGATCACGCTCAAGAGCGTCATGACCACCAAGGTCATCACCGTGACGCCGGACGAGCCGCTCGAGAACGCGGCGCGGATCATGGCCGACAACAAGATCGGCGGCCTGCCGGTTGTCGAGAACGACGCCCTCGTGGGCATCATCACCGAGACAGACCTGTTCAAGGTGTTCCTGGAGCTGCTCGGCGCCCGCGTGAAGGGCATCCGCGCCACCGTGGCCCTGAAGGACACGCCCGGCCAGCTGGCCAACGTCACCCGCGCCATCGCTGATCGCGGCGGCCTCATCGTGGCCATCGCGGATCTCCCCGCGGCAACCGGCATCACCCAGGTCATGGTCAAGAGCACCGGCCTGTCGAAGGAAGACGTGGTCGCGGCGCTGACGCCCGTCGTGATCTCGATCCAGGACGTGCGCGAGGTCTAGCCTCGGGCGACAGGTCGCGCGCGACGGGTCGCGCCGGTCGCCGCCGGGTCGCGCCGGTCGCCGCCGGGTCGCGTCGGTCGCCGTACGTTTTTCATTCCTACTGAACAAGAACGCGGTACTGGCGGGGTTTGCAGCCCCGCCAGACGTGTTTTGGGGCTGGTTCGGACCGAATCGGGTCCTGAGGCCCGGTGCTTTCCATTCCGACTGAACGCGGACAGGCGCCGAGAGCGATCCCGTTCAGTCGGAATGGAAATCGGCGGACAAGGTGCTGGATTTCGCACCTAGCGAACAGGAGCGTGGCGCTGGCGGGGTTTCGAGCTCGAGCACACCTCGAGCGAGGCCGTTCTCGGCCCCGGAACCGCGACTCTCCGCACCTTGCGAACAAGGGGGCTCCACGACACCCGGGCTGTTCGCTAGGTGCGAAAGGTCACGCCGGCGCGGCCAGGTGGGCACGGGCGGCGGCCGCAGAGCGCTAGGTGAGCGCGTCCACAACCTCGGCGATGGACGCGGCGATGACGTCGGGCGCAACCGGCCGCCGACCCCGGGCCGCGGCCGCCAGCTCCGCATCGCCGTGTTTGCCGGTACGCACGAAGACCGTGCGCAGCCCTGCTCGCCGGCCGCCGGCGATGTCCGTGCCCACGTCGTCCCCCACCATCGCCAAGTCGCGGCGCAGCAGCGCCGGCTCACCGCGCGCCGCCGCCTCAGACGCCAACTGCAGGATCGCCGCACGGAAGAACGCAGGCGCGGGCTTGCCCACGAGCAGTGCCCTGCGCTTTGTCGCCCACTCGAGGCCGACGAGGAAGGTCCCGGCGTCAAGCGTCGCACCCTCGGGCGTGAGCCACCAGGGGTTGCGGTGCATGCCGATGAGGTCCGCGCCGTTGCGCACCAGGCGGAACGCGCGATCCAGGTTGGGCTTGGTGAGCTGGTCCGGCGAGTCGCCCAGCACCACGGCTGCCACGGGGGCTCCGGAACGCTCGGCGGCCTCGGCGCCGGCCGCATCGAGCACCTCAGCCGCGCACCCGTTGAACTCTGACCGCGCATCGTCCGACGCGATGACGTAGACACGGCGCCCGGCGTACCGCTCGTTGACCACGGCCGCCGATGCGGAGAGTGCCGTCTGGAACCGCTCGGCCGGGATGCTCATCCCCTGCGAGGCAGCCCAGGCGGCAAGCTTCGTGCGCGAGTAGAGCGATGTATTCGTGACGACGATGAACGGGAAGCCGCGCCGATCCAGCTCGCGAATCGCCTCCGCGGCGCCGGCGAGGGGCGCGCCGCGCAGGATGAGGACCCCGTCGAGGTCCAGCAGGAGCCCGCGGATCCCGTGCAGACCCGCACGCAGTGTTTCGTGGGATGGGGCGGAGTGGGGCATCATGCGCAGGGTAGCGAAGGAGGAGCGAACGCATGGGACTGCTCGACGGGCGCAAAGCCCTGATTTTCGGGGTCGCCAACGACCACTCGATCGCCTGGGGCATCGCCAAGGCATTCCATGAGGCGGGCGCCATCGTCGGCTTCTCGTCGATTGAGAGCCTCATCGAGCGGCGCGTCCGCCCGCTGGCCGAATCCATCGGCGCCGAGTTCATCGAGCCCGCCGATGTGGGCTCTGACGAGCAGCTGCGCGATGTGTTCACCAAGTGGAACGCCAAGTACGGCCAGGTCGACATCCTCGTCCACGCGGTGGCGTACGCAAAGCGCGAGGACCTCGACGGCCAGTTCGTGGACACGTCGCGGGACGGCTTTGCAACGGCCATGGACATCTCTGCGTACTCGCTGGTGGCGATGGCCCGGGAGGCCCGGCCGTACCTGCACCGCGGCTCGTCGATCATGACGCTCAGCTATTACGGCGCCGAGAAGGTGGTCACGCACTACAACGTGATGGGCGTGGCAAAGGCCGCGCTTGAGGCGTCCGTGCGATACCTCGCGGCCGATCTTGGCCCTGACGGGATCCGCGTGAACGCGATCTCCGCGGGCCCCATCCGAACGCTGTCCGCAGGCGGCATCGCGGGCTTCCGCAAGCTGTACGGCCCGTTTGACCAGATCGCCCCGCTGCGCGCGCACATCACGCCCGAGGACTGCGGCAAGACGGCCCTGTATCTCGGGTCGGACTTGTCGTCCGCGGTCACCGGCGAGGTGATCTACGTGGATGGCGGCTTCAACATCCTCGGCGTCCCGACGCCCGAATAGCGCCCCCCGCTCCGGCCCGGCTCGTGGACCTGCTGCTCGTCGGCATCGGCGGGTTTCTGGGCGCCATCGCCCGGCGTGTGGTGGACCTCTGGGTCAGCGACCGTGCCGGGTCGGTCTTCCCGTTGGGCACGCTGCTGATCAACGTGTCCGGCGCGTTTGCGGTTGGGCTGCTGTTTGCCTGGGCCGTCGAGCGCGACGTCCTGCCGCGGGAGATCCGCGGGCCGGTGATGATCGGCTTTCTCGGCGCGTACACCACGTTCTCAACGTGGATGCTGGAGTCGTGGCGGCTGGTTGAAGACGGGGCATGGGCGCTGGCCGCGTTCAACCTGGCAGGTTCCGTGGCGCTGGGTCTGGTTGCGGTGGTTGCCGGGCTGGCCGTTGGGCGGCTGATCCCCTAACGGCCAGAAGTGGGCGGCGTCAGGCGCCCGCGCAGCCCCGGCAGAGCCCGGCCACGGAGAGGTGCGACAGGTCCACGCGGAACCCGCGTCGCTCGGCCAGCAGCAGGGTGAGCGCGGACGCGTCCGCCGAGTCGATCTCCCACGTCACCCCGCATCCGCCACAGTGCAGGTGACCGTGGTCGGCAGACGGGAGAATGTGGTACTCCTCCTGCCCGCTTGCGCCGTGCGCGTGCTGGACGATCCCGAGGTCCTCGAGGACATCGAGTGTCCGGTACACCGTCGACGGCGTCGTGGCGGGGTCGAGATCACGACAACGTTCAACGAGAGCGGCGCCGGTCACGTGCCCGTCACTTCGCGACAGAACCTCGATCAGCACCCGGCGCTGGGGGGTCCAACGAAGACCACGCTCCTGCAGCCGATGGCGGATGTCCGCCCACGAGGCGAGATCCGCTCCGCCGGCGGCATGTGCGTGCGATCCAAAAGCATCCATCGGCCGAAGTATGCGGTGGACAGCGTCGCCCCGCAACTTATTGCAAGATGTTGCACTTGCGACCTTTCGCGCTATTGTTAGCACCTACCGCACTCGCTCACGGAGCTCCCGTATGCACCTCTTCATCGCCAGCCTCCAGGATCACGTCCCCGTTGTGCCGTCGATGCATGCTGCGGACCGGTTTCTCGCGGTGCCGGTCTCGATCCTCTTCTGGGTGGTGACGGCCGTCGTGGTGGCCGTCGCCGTGCGCAACACGAACCGCCACCTCGACGAGAAGGCTGTCCCTCTCATGGGCGTCATGGCCGCGTTCATTTTCGCTGCGCAGATGTTCAACTTCCAGGTCGCTGGCGGGACATCCGGACACCTGCTTGGCGGCGTTCTGGCAGCGGTGCTCCTTGGCCCGTGGGCGGGCACCCTCGTCATGACGTGTGTCATCGCCGTGCAGGGGCTGGTGTTCTCCGATGGCGGCCTTGTCGTCATGGGCGCCAACATCTTCAACATGGGCGTGATCGGCACGCTCGTGGGCTACGGGCTCTACCGGGCGCTGGCGAAGCTCCTTGGCGGCGAGGACCGAGCGAGGGTCCCGGCTGCTGCAATCGCG
>CAIYHO010000142.1 GCA_903925955.1 uncultured Chloroflexota bacterium | reverse complement strand
GCGGTCATGTCCAGCTCCACAATCGCCTCGGCGTTGAGCAGGAACCACTCAACAGGGCTGTCTTCGGCCTCAACCGCCGCCAGCGCGCGCGAGCGGAAGTCAGACGCATTGGCAAAGCAGAGCGGTGCGTCATAGCGGAAGACCACGAGCCCCGGGAAGGTCTGGGCGTCGGGGTAGTCGGTGATGTCGTGGAGGCCCGCAAGCCCAGGCACGCGGCCCAACACGGAAGCGGGTGGCCGCGCGACGCGGGCAAAGAGCTCCGCCACGGACAGCCCCACGGCAAACAGGATCCCGGCCAGCACATCAAACACCAGTACGCCGACGAGCGCGGTGAGCGCGAGAACCAGCTCTGCTGACCGGAAGCGGGCAAGCTTGCGCAGTTCGCCCGTCTGGACCAGCCGCAGCCCGGCGTACACAACAACGCCGGCAAGGGTTGCCTTGGGGATGACCGCCACCAAGCCGGGTGCGGCCAGCACAATCAGCGCCACGGACGCGGCCGCAACAAGCCCCGCAACCTGGGTGCGCGCACGCATCGCGTCGATGATGGCCGTGCGCGAGCCGGAGGCTGACAGCGCAAACCCTCCCACCAGCCCCGCGGCCACGTTGGCCACGCCCAGGGCCATGAATTCTCGGTTGGCGTCAATCTCCTCGCCGGTCCGCGTGGCAAAGGCCTGGCCCGTGAGGACAACGTCGCTGTAGGCGACAAGCGCCACGGCAACTGCCGCGCCCAGCAGCGCGCTGACGTCGCCAAGGCTCAGGTTGGGGATGGCAATGGTGGGCAGACCCGATGGCACCTGGCCCACCGCCACCACACCCTGCGTCTTGAGGTTCAGCGCCACCGCGATTGCCGACGAGCCCACCACGGCGATCAGCGTGCCTGGTGCCAGCGGCGCAACCCGGCGCAGCACCAGCAGGAAGATCGCCACAGCGGCGCCAATGCCAAGCACGACGGTGTTGATTTCGCCCAGTCGGCTGGCCATCTCGATGGCCTTGCCCGTGGCGCTCGATGCGGCCAGCCCCACACCGGTGAGGGTGCCCAGCTGGCTGAGCACCATGATCAGGCCCACGCCCGCCATGTAGCCCAGCAGGATGGGTTTTGACAGCAGGTCCGCGAGGAAGCCCAGCCGCAGGAGTGAGGCGCCAATGCAGGCGAGCCCCACAAGGATGGCCAGACCAGCCGAGAGGACAACCCAGCGCCCGGCATCCCCGGCGGCAAGCGGGGCGACGGCTGCGGCAACCATGACGGCTGTGCCTGACTCGGGCCCAACCGACAGAAGTCGCGAGGATCCCAGCACGGCGTACGCCAGCATCCCAACCACCGCCACCCAGAGTGCGGCCAGTGGCGGCGAGCCCGCGAGGCTTGCATACGCGAGGCACTGCGGGACGAGATATGCGGTGACCGCGAGCCCCGCCATGACGTCTGCCCGGAGCCAGGCGCTGGTGTAGCCCTCGAGTTGGGCAAGGCCTGAGACGGACCTTCTCCCACGCCTCGGAGCTGCGGCTGTCGCCATGGTTTGGCATCCCTCAGGGCTGTCCCGCCAGATCGGGACCACCGGCACTCAACTGCGCCGGTACACGTGCGATGGTAGGCCTACGCGAGGCTCGCGGCCCGAGGTACGAGCAAACCGACGCCCGCTCCAACCGGTCAGTCACCGGCCCGGCAAACCCTTGCGGTGCCGGACGCTCGTGGAAACTTGGCCAACCGGAGCACTGGCAGGGCCGCGAGCCCGCCCCGTTCCCCCTCTGCCTTTCGCGCCGTGTGGCCGCGTGGCACGATCTGCGGGAACCGTCTGCACTGCGAGGTCGTCTTCGGCCCATGATTACCACCCAGCGCCACCTCCCATCTCGGGCGACGCTCCTTCTCGCCGTCTCCCTTGCGCTCGTCGCCTGCACAGGTGGCGCAACGCCCAGCCCGTCGGCCAGCCCAACGCCCGCTGCGCTGGACACCGGCGCCGCTGCCATGGCAATCGTCGTCGCCCACACGCCGTGGTTTGACGGCGTCAAGCCCAAGGATCCGGCCGTCATCGGCGCGACATCCTGGTGGGAGGCCACCCCTGGGGGCGCCGAGACGCCGCCCGCGGTCTGGCAGGTGATGGTCACCGTGGGCTGGGGCGACTGCCAGGCTGGGTGCATCAACCGCCACGTGTGGACCTGGCAGGTCACGCGCGCAGGCGACGCGTCACTCCAGGCTGAGACCGGCCCCGCCGTGCCCGAGGACCAGATTGCCGCCCTCGCCGCCGCCGCCACGATGTCAGGCATCGGTGGCCGCGCATCGGCCGGTCCCGTCTGCCCCGTGGTTCAGCCCGGGCAGGAGGGCTGCGATCCGCGCTCCATCCAGGGCGCCGTGCTGATCATCCGGGACGCGTCCGGCAAGGAGGTTGCCCGTGCGACAACCGATGGCGCTGGCTTCTTCCGGGTGACGGTGCCAGCCGGCGCATACACCGTGGAGCCGCAGCCCGTGCAGGGGCTGATGGGGACGGCACCTGGGGTCCAGGTCACCGTGGAAGCCGGACATCTGGCGACGGTGTCCATCGACTACGACACCGGCATCCGCTGATCGTCTCGGGCGGTCAGGGTTCGCCCGGCTCCTCGGCGGGTAGGCTGATGGTGAACGCAGCGCCAGGCTGGCCGTCAGCGGGCTCCAGCGCCAGCTCACCGCCCATCGCGCGGCAAAGGCCGCGGGCCACGTAGAGGCCCAGCCCCGACCCCTCATCGCCCGGTCGATCGGTGCCGCGGGCAAAGCGGGCGAAGAGTCGCTCGCGGTCCGCCTCGGTCACCCCGGAGCCGGCGTCGCGGATCGTCAGCATCAAGTGCGTGCCGCCACGCACCTCGATGACGGCGGTGATTGGCGTCCGGCCGCCATACCGCACCGCGTTGTCCAGCAGTGCCCAGAGCACCTGGTCCACCTGATCGGGATCGCCAACGGCCAGCCAGCCGCCGGAGCGGTCCTCAAGCGCAAACGAGACATCGCCTGCACCAAGGCCCTCCCATGCTCGGCGGACCAGTGCCGCGGGGGAGAACACCTCCTGGGTGGGCCGCAGGACCCCAGACTCGATCCGGCTGACGGTGAGCAGTTGGCGAACCATGCGTGAAAGGCGGTCCGCCTGCTCGGTGACGATGCCCAGACGCCGGTCCGGCCGGTCAGCCGCAAGCTGCTGCGCATAGCCGCGGATGCTGGCGAGGGGCGTCTGCAGGTTGTGGGACACACCCCGGAGGAAGTCGTCCTTGGCCTTGTCCAGTTCCACCAGCCGCTGGTTTTGCGCCTCCACCCGCGCGTAGAGCTGCGCGTTGCGGATGGCGGCAGAGACCTCGAGCGCAAACAGCTCAAACAGGTCTTGGTCTGCCCGCGCCCAGCGCCGGGTGGCAGGCAGCCGGCCAACCGCCACACCCAGCACCTGCCCGGCGGCCACCAGTTGTGCCCGCACCGGTACGGCCTCGCCTGGGATCGCGTCCTCTTGGGGCACATCTGCGGGGTTGCCCAGGATCAGCGCGCAGTCGATCATCCCGAAGGTTGCCCTGGCCTCGGCGGCGGCCCGTTCCGCAAGCCGCTCCGGTGGCTCGCCAAGCGTGGTGGACTCCAGCGTGTCGAGGATGCCGCGCAGTTCTCGGTTGCGGCGCGCCAGATCTCGTGCCAGACGCGCGTGACGGTCGCCAAGACGCGCAAGGTCGTCATCGCCGGGCAGCTCCAGCCCGTCTGCTAGGTCGTCTTCGTTCAGTTCGCCCGACGACACGCGCTCAACCGCCCGTGTGATGTCTCGGATGGGAGCAGTCAGGTCAGACGCCATCCAGGTGGCAAGCAGCAACGCGCCAATTGCGGTGAGCGCAAGCGCCAGCAAGAGGCCGCGCGCAAGCGTTGGCTGGATTGGATCGCTGGAGCCAGTCACCTGCAGCGCAATGCTGCCGAAGACCGATAGCGGCAAGGTGGCCGCCGCGATGACCGCCACAACCAGGCGATCACGAAAGCTCAGGCGTGGCGACCCGGAGGGATTGCTCACGAGCGGCGCCGCCCGCTGCGCTTCGTCATCGGGTGGGCTCGAGCCCCGAGGCATAGTCGAGCCCGCCCGCGGAGCCCGCCGCCACAAGGCGGTACCCAATCCCGCGCACGGTCAGCAGGTGGGCGGGCTTGTTGGGGTCCGCCTCCACCTTGCGGCGCAGCCGGCGCATGGTCACCCAGACGTAGGACGGGTCGGCATCGTCAGTGTCGGCCCAGCCGCGCGCCAGGAGCGTCTCGGTGGTGACCGTCTGGCCCAGGTTTGCCGCAAGCGCGTACAGCAGGCGGGACTCCGTGGGCGTCAGGGCGACGGGCGTGCCCGCAACGATGGCCGTGCGGCGATGGAGCTCAAGCGCAAGACCCGGCCCAAGGACCAGCCGCTGGCGTGGAACGCGATCGCCAACGCGGCGCAGGACACGGGTGATGCGGGCACGCAGTTCGGGGTAGTGGTAGGGCTTGGTGACGTAGTCCTCGGCCACTTCGTCAAGCAGGTCGGCCTTGGAGTCCGCAGCGTCAATCGCCGAGAGCACGATGATGGGCAGGTCCGCGCGGGCCTTCACTTCGCGGGCGAGCGTCAGCCCGTCCATCCGCGGCATCAGCATGTCGATGATCAGCAGGTCAGGCCAGGCAATCGTCAGGCGACGGAGCGCTTCTTCCCCGTCGCGAGCGGTCTGGACCTCGTAGCCGTCCGCCGTGAGCTGCTCAGCCAAGATCACGCGCAGGTCCGCATCGTCGTCCACGATCAGGATCCGCGGCGCCGAGTTGCCAAACGGGCCAGGTCCGCCGAACACCATGGCGGCAGCATAGCCCCGCCGGTCCGGCGATCGCGCGCCCTACACTCTGGGGGCTGTGTCAGACCTTCCCATCCGCCCCTATCAGCGCCATCCCGCGGCCGTGTCGCCATGGGATCCGCGCTGCATCGATGTGGCGCGGGAGCTGGCCCGGCTGATTGGCGGCGTGCTACCGGGGGTGGTTGCCCACCATGTCGGCAGCTCATCGGTGCCGGGGCTGGACGGCTCCAACACGGTGGACGTGGCGATTGAGGCGTTGCCTGACGACATCCCCTTGATTGCCGAGGCGGTGCTCTCGCTGGGCTTTGTGCGCCAGACAGGCGTTGCGCCGTTCCCGCCAACGCGGCCGCTGTTGCTGGGCACGGTGCTCCATTCGGGCACGCCGTACGCCATCCACCTCCACGTGGTGCCGCCGGCGCGCGACGAGCTGCGCGAGTTGGCGGGCTTCCGTGACGCGCTCCGCGCCGATGCCGCGCTGCGTGACGGCTATGCCGCCGCGAAGCGTTCCGCCGCGGCGTCCAAGGGCGAGTTTGTGGAGGAGGCGCTGCTTCGCCTGGGGATCCGCCGCCCGCCCGCGGACCGGTCTTCGCCACTTCCTCCGGGCTCCACCATCGGCATCCTTGGCGGCGGTCAGCT
>CAIYHO010000141.1 GCA_903925955.1 uncultured Chloroflexota bacterium | reverse complement strand
TCCACGCAGGGACCGCACAGCCGATCGGCGTTTCGGCGTGCAAACCACGCTCGGCGCACCCCGTCCTGACCCAGGGCTGGGTCAGCGCGGCGCCAAGGGCTGAACTGAGCGCCCTGGCCCAGCACTCGTGCGGCCTGCCTCGGCACTCCGGTGCCCTGACCCAGCTGTGGGTCAGTTCGGCACCCTCCACGCAGGGACCGCACAGCCGATCGGCGTTTCGGCGTGCAAACCACGCTCGGCGCACCCCGTCCTGACCCAGGGCTGGGTCAGCCCCGGGGCAACTCCGGGCACCAAGGGCAGGACGGCAACGCCCCACGGCAACGCAGGACGGCAACAGCAGGCTGAGCTCCGGCGGCCGCTCCCCTACTCGGGCAGCTCGTCGAGCCGGACCGGGCGGTGCTCCTTGCGCGAGATGGTTGAGGCGATCGCCACCCGCATCGCCTGCATCGCGTCACGCGCCGTGCAGGGGCTGGGGATCTCGCCGCGGGCCACCCGCAGGAAGGTGAGCAGCTCCAGCGTGTAGGCCTCTTCAAACCTGTCCAGGAACGAGTCCCAGCCCGGGTTGGCCATTCTCGGCGCGCCCTTCTCAAGCGACCGCATCGGCGTCTTGGAGTCCAGACCCACGCACACCACGTCCTTGGAGCCGATGACCTCCATGCGCACGTCGTAGCCCAGCGGGTTGTGCCGCGTCTGGGCGTGCGAGCCAATCACGCCGTTGGCCATCGTGAAGATGCAGGCACCGGTGTCCACGTCGTCATGCTGCGCGAAGACCGGGAAGTTGCGGACCGCGCCCGTCGCGTAGACCTCGACGATCTCGGAGCCCGTCAGCCAGCGGAGCGCGTCAAAGTCGTGGATGGACGAGTCACGGAAGAGGCCGCCGGACACGGGGATGTACGCATCGGGCGGGGGCGTGTGGTCGTGGGCAATGAGGCGGACCATGTACAGCGTGCCCAGGGCGCCGGTGTCCAGAAGGCGCTTGGCCTCCACGTACGCCGGGTCAAACCGACGCTGGAAGCCCACCTGGACGATGGCGTTGGCCGCCTCGGCCTGTGCCACCAGGGCAACGGTCTCGGGCAGGTCAAACGCAAGCGGCTTCTCAACGAAGACGGGCTTGCCGGCCTCGATCGCCTGCGAGACCAGGGTGGCGTGCATTGGCGTGGACGCGGCAACAATCACGGCGTCCGCGGCAGCCAGGGCAGCGTCAACTGAAGGTGCAGCGCTGCCGTTGACGGCCCTCGCTGTGGCCTCCGCGTTGGCGGTGATGACGTCGTAGACGATGACCTCGTCAACACCCGGCTGGGCTGCGACGAGTCGCCCGTGGAGTTGGCCAATCCGGCCTGCCCCGATAAGCGCGATCTTCACTGGAGAACTCCTGCTGGACGCGGTCTGAAACGCTGACGCTGGCTGGCAAGCAAAGAGCCGGTCCGGACCCAAAGGCCAAGACCGGCTCCCGCGCTATGACCTTGTGAAGGTCCGGCCCGGCTAGTTGCCGGGGAAGACGAGGCTCAACGGCCCCTGCTTGCCTGGCTCGGGCCAGCGCTCGGTGACCATCTTCTGCTGGGTGAAGAAGCGGACGCCGTCCTCACCGCGCATCGCCAGGTCGCCCATCGCGGACTCCTTGGCGCCGGAGAAGCTCATGAAGCCCGCAGGCACCGGGATCGGCACGTTCACGCCAATCATCGGGACCTCAACCTCAAGCTTGAAGCGCCGGGCCGCGCCGCCGTCCGTGGTGAAGACCGCGGTGCCGTTGGCGTACTGGTGGCCGTTGATGAGGGCGAGGCCCTCGTCAAACGTGGCTGCGCGCACGATGCCGAAGACCGGGCCAAAGATCTCCTCGTTGAAGATCTTCATGTCCGGCGTGACGTTGTCAAACATGCTGACGCCCAGGAAGAAGCCCTCGGGAGCGTCGGGGTTGACAAACTTGCGCCCGTCAACCACCAGCTCGGCACCCTCGGCCTCGCCGATGCCGATCCAGTTGATGATCGACTCGCGATGCTCCTTGGAGTAGATGGGGCCCATATCGGCACCCGGCTCCATGCCGTTGGCGATCTTGAGCTTGGCGATTCGCTCAAGGAGCTTGGGGCGCAGCCTCTCGGCGGTATCGCCCACGGCAACCATCAGCGTCTGCGCCATGCAGCGCTCGCCGGCGGAGCCGAAGCCCGCGGCAACGGCGGAGTCCGCAACGAGGTCCATGTCCGCATCCGGCAGGATGAGCATCGCGTTCTTGGCCGAGGTGAAGGACCCGACGCGCTTGCCGCGCTTGGTGCCTTCCTCGTAGACGTAGCGGCCAACCTTGGTGGAGCCGACAAACTGGATCGCCCGGATGTCCTTGTGCTCGACGATCGCCTTGACCGCCTCCTTGCCGCCGTACACCACGTTCAGGGTGCCTGCGGGGCCGCCGGCCTGCGACCACAGCTCAGCCTGGAGCTGCGTGGCGCCCGGGGTGTGGGAGGACGGCTTGAGGATGACCGTGTTGCCGGCCATCAGCGCGATGGGGTAGATCCACAGCGGAACCATCACCGGGAAGTTGAACGGCGTAATGGCCGCCACAACGCCCAGCGGCCCGCGGAGCGTGAACGTGTCCACCTTGGTGGAGACGTTGGGGGTCATCATGCCCGACAGGTGGACCGGCAGCCCGCAGGCGTAGTCGATCGTCTCGATGCCGCGGAGCACCTCAGCCTTGGCGTCCGGGAACGTCTTGCCGTGGTCTCGGGTGATCAGGCGAGCCAGATCGTCAGCGTGCGCGAACATCAGCGCGCGGAACGCGAAGAAGATGTTGCTGCGCGCGATGAGCGGCATGTCACGCCAGGCCGGGAAGGCAGCCTTGGCGGACTCGACGGCGATGTTGACCTCGTCAACGCCGCCGCGCGGCACGCGGGCAATCACCTGGCCGGTGGCCGGGTTGTAGATGGGGCCCGTGTCGTCGAGCGAGACAGCGACGGGCTTGCCGCTGATCCAATGGCTCATGATCGGGAGTGCCGGGGTTTCAGTGGCCACGCGGTTTGCCTCCTGGGGGCTGCTTCACCAGATCCGCCTAGCGGACTGGGATTGGATGACGACTGGGGCGTTCTTTACGCTAACTCTAGCCGGGAGGGCGACCGCCCGGAGGGTACGAGAGTCGTGCGTTCGCCGGAATGTGGCCCTGCTCAGGCCTGCTTGATGTCCGGGTTGGGCAGCATGATGTCCCGCACAACGCCCACGAGGTCGTGGTAGGACTGGACAAACGAGCGCAAGGTTCGGGCAGATGCGCCAAACGCCTCAAACTCGGCCGGCACCATGCCATCGGGCTCGTAGGCGCGGGCGAAGTCCGGAACGCGGAGGAGCAGGTCGTCGATGAGCTCTGGGGCAACCGGGCTGTCGATGCGGAGCTCCGGGGCAATCCCGCTCTTGTTGAACCGGGTCTGCCAGGAATACGGCATCGTGAGGATGACGTCTGCGCCCACAAACTCTGTCCAGTGGAGCCGATGACGGTAGGCCGCCGAGATCAGCCGCGTGCGGTAGCCGCGCTCCTTGTAGATGCTGTAGGCACGCTTGAACACCGCAACGCCGGACCAGCTGACGGCCGCCGGGTGCAGCGCGATGTCGTCGCGTCCAACCAGCACGTTCATCCAGTCGTCCACGCGGCCAACCATGATGGAACAGACGGGGCTCATCCTCGACGTGTCGCCGCCGGCCGCCTCGTAGCGGCGCAGACCGCGCTCCACCGCCTCGGCCGCGGCAATCGCCTGCGACACCGAGAAGGCAACCGTTGCATTGACGTTGACGCCAACAGCCGTCGCGTCCTCAACCGCCGTGAGCCCAGCGGCGGTTGCCGGGAACTTCACCTGGATGTTTGGGGCCAGCGAGGCAAAGTGCACGGCCTGCGCGGTCATCCGAACTGGATCACGGTAGTTGGCAGGGTTGGTCTGCAGCGACTGGAAGCCCTTGCGGCCGCCCTCGCGCTCAAACACGGGCGCCAGGATCCCGGCGCCGCGAACACCCATCTCCTCGATGATCGCCCAGGTGACCTCCACCTCGGACCACGTCGGGTTGGCCGCGGTGACCTCGCGGACGCGCGGCACCCAGTGGTCCTTCTCCTTCTTCATGACCTCGCCGACAATCGTCGGGTTGGACGTGGCGCCGGTTGCACCAAGTTGCACCGCGTGGCTCAGTTCCGCAACGGCGCAGGAGTCGTTCCAGTAATCGGTGTCGGTCTCCTCAACCATCCGCTGGAGCGGGACGAACGACGTGGTGTCGGTCATGTGGCGGGGCCCTCCTGGGCAGGTGCGGGCGCTGCCGGGCTCCAGTTCATGAGCCAGGCGTGGTCCGGGTCAAGGGTGAAGAACCAGGCCCGATTGGGACCGGCCATGACGTTGAGGTAGTAGGCGTCGTAGCCCGCCGGGGCGCCAAACGGGTGGTAGCCCTCGGGAACCATCACGACGTCGCAGTCTGTCACCGCCATCGCTTCATCGAGGGAGCGGTCTGCGGTGTAGACGCGCTGGAACCCAAAGCCCTGGGGCTTGGCGAAGCGGTAGAAGTAGTACTCCTCCAGCCGCGCCTCCACGGGTGGGTTCTCCGTGTCGTGCTTGTGCGGCGGGTAACTGGACCAGTTGCCACCGGGCGTAAACACCTCAAACGCGATGAGCCGGCCTGCTTCTGCGCCGGGCGGGAGGAGGTGGTGGATCCTGCGGGCCGTGTTGCCCTGACCGCGCGCCTCGGCGGGAACATCCTCCGGGGCGACATACCGATTGACGCTGATGGGGCCGCCCGGGGCGGAGCCAACCACGACCAGTGCGTCACCCTCGGCAACCAGCCGGAAGCCGGTACCCGGCGCCACAAGCACAACGGGCGGCGGCGGTCCTTCAAAAACGCTGGTCCGCGAGCCGATGCGGCCAAGGTCCTTGTCCCCCACCACGGCACTGCCATAGCCCTCAAGCAGGAGGACAAGGCGCTCCTGATCGTCGGGGGCACGCTCAACGGCCTGCCCCGCGGTGAGGCGGTAGACGCTGACCGTGGTGTAGTCCCAGCCGGCGATGGCTGGATCCACGTGGCTGATGCAGCCGTCAGGGCCGGGTGCGACCGCGCGGAGGAGGAGGTCTTGCCACGCGGCAGCCGATCGCGCGGTTGCGGATCGGCCGGAGGATTCGCCGTGCGCGCTACCGGAGGCTGAGATGGTGGTCACCCAGGAGTTCTCCATAGCGCCGCAATCGATTACACGGGTATTTTGCCGTGCGAGGCGCCCATCGTCAAGGGAGTTCCCGCACGCATCGCGTCCAAAACAGGCCCCCAATGTGGCCTGACCGCGGCCTTGACGTTGTGCCCCAACTACCGCGTCGCCGGTTCGCACCTACGGGGATTCCGGTAGGCTCGAAGCCAGATCGGCGGCGGTCTCGGGGCAGGCAGCAAGCAGGAGCGGCATGAGCGGCATCAGCGGGATCGGCGGGATCAGCGGCATGAGCGGCATGAGCGGCATCGGCGGGATCGAGGCCCTGCGGGGCGTCTGGAACATTGTCCCAACCCCCTTCCTCCCCGACGGGTCGCTTGACGGCGCGTCGCTCCCTGGGCTCGTGCGCTTTGTCCGCGCAACAGGCGTGGACGGCATGACAATCCTGGGCGTCCTGGGCGAGGCCGGCAGGCTGGGCGATGCTGAGCGGACGCGTGTCCAGGAGCTGGTGCTCGCCGAGGCCGGCAGTTCCATCCCCGTCTGCGTTGGCGTGTCGCATGCGTCAACCGACCGGGCGATCGCCTTTGCCCGCGAGGCTCAAGCCGCTGGCGCCCACTCCGTGATGCTGGCCCCACCGCCGCTGGCCCGGCCTACCGATGCTGCGCTCCGCCGCCACTACCTCGCGGTGGCCGAGGCCATCACGATCCCGGTGGTGGTGCAGGACCATCCCGCCAGCTCCGGCGTCCCGATGTCGGTGGACTTTCTGCTTGCGCTTGCCGCCGAGGCGCCATCGTGCCGTGTCATCAAGCTTGAGGAGGAGCCCACCCCGCCGAAGGCCGGCAGGCTTGTCGCAGGGTCGCCGGACGTCATCGTACTGGGCGGTCTTGGCGGCGAGATGCTGCTGGAGGAACTGCGTCGCGGCTCGCACGGGACGATGACGGGGTTTGGCTTCCCCGAGGTGCTGGTGGCTGTGGTGCGGCGCTGGAACGCGGGCGACCGCGATGGCGCCGCGGCTGTCTTTGACCGCTTCGCCACGCTGATCCGGTTTGAGAACCAGGCGCTGATCAACCTGCCAATCCGCAAGACGGTTTACCAGTGGCGCGGGGCCATTGCCAACGCCACGGTGCGGGCGCCAGGCGTTGGGCCGGACGCGGCCACCGTGGACGACCTGCGCGACGTGCTGCGCCGCACGGGGCTCGATGCGCACTTCGCGCCCGGGTCCGTGCTGCCATCGCTCTTGGCCCCGGCCTGACCCAGCCGCTTCACCCGGCCGCTTCACGCAGCCGCTGAGCGCGCCGCTGACCACGCCGCTGAGCCAGCCCAGGGTCAGCAGACCGCACCGCGAGCGTGATCCGCACCGCAGAGTCGTGTTTCGGCGTTGGAACGCTGCACGCGGACCCTCGCGCTGACCCAGGGCTGGGTCAAGGGCGCGGCGACC
>CAIYHO010000140.1 GCA_903925955.1 uncultured Chloroflexota bacterium | reverse complement strand
GCGGCGCGGGGCCACACAGCCGACCGGCGCGGGGGCCATGGCTCACCGGGTGAGTCATCGCGCGCACGCCAGCACGTTTGGGTCCACCGGGTGGGTCAGACGGTGCAGGAGGTGCCCTTCGGGGCCCATGCCGAGACGCAGTTGGTTCACCCGGTGAGCCCGTGCGCTGGATGACCCACGGGGTGAGCCGCGGGTGGGCGGCGGGGCCAGAGGGCCGGCCGGGGCGAGGCGCGGGCGGCGAGGCGCGGGCGGCGAGGCGCGGGCGGCGAGGCGCGATGGCGCGAAGTACCAGATAAGTGTCCGATAAGTGGCCGATAAGTCGCCCTCGTCATGCTCCGCCCATGACTGCACGAACATCAATCAAACAGAACGCCCAACAACGGACCCGGGATGCGAACAGCATGATCGGTCGCGAGATCAAGCTTGGCCGAACCCGCCACGGTCTGAGCCAGGACGCGCTCGGGCGCCCCATCGGGTTTTCAGGCTCAAAGGTTGGGCGGATTGAGCGCGGCCAGGCGCCCAAGCTCACCGTGGCGGACGCCATCCTGTTGCTGGCGTCTGTCGGACTCGACCTGTTCCTCAAGACAGTGCCGGCGGGCGAGCCCGTGCGTGACACGCGACATACATCGCTCCTCGCGAGGCTGGCCCGGCTCCTGCACGTAACGTTGGGATGGGCACTCGAGGTGCCGCTGCCTATCAGCGGGGATCGGCGGGCGTGGGACGCGCTGATCAGCGGTCCCGGCTGGCGCGTGGGCGTGGAGGCCGAGATGCACCCCAACGACCGTCAGGCGCTCGAGCGGAAGATCGCCCTCAAGCAGCGGGATGGCGGTGTGCAGTCGGTGATCCTGCTGCTCGCGAGGACCGAGGCCAACCGCCAATTCCTGCGCGCAAACGAGCCCGAGTTGCTGGCCCGTTTCCCGATGAGCGGGCGGGATGTGCTGGCAGATCTGCGTGCCGGGCGGCAGCCGCGCGGCAACGCGATCGTCTTCCTCTAGGGCACACGCCAAGGAGGGGCTCCTGGAGCCGGGCCAGGCCGGCGGGCGCGGGCTCCATGGCTCACCCCGCCGACGGGCTCTCCACGGCCGGCGGGCGCGGGGCCATGGCTCACCCCGCGGACGGGCTGTCCACGGCCGGCTGGCGCGGGCCCCTGGCGCGGGGCTGGCGGGCGCGGGGGCCATCGCTCACCCCGTGGGTCATCGCGCGCACGCCAGCACGTTTGGGTCCACCTGGTGGGTCAGACAGTGCAGGAGGTGCCCTTCTGGGCCCGCGCCGAGACGCAAGTGGCTCACCCGGTGAGCCCGTGCGCTGGATGACCCACGGGGTGAGCCGCGGGTGGCCGGCGGGGCCAGGGCGCCCAGGGCGGGGCCCACAGGTTGAGCGCCGGGGCCCCAGGTTGAGCGCCAGGGCCCCAGGTTGAGCGCCGGGGCCCCAGGTTGAGCGCCGGGGCCCCAGGTTGAGCGCCGCGCCCACAGGCTGAGCGCCGCACGGCGGCCCCGCGCCCCCGTGGCACGCGCCCGCTAGACAAACAGGGAGGCGTACGCGTTGATGGCGGGCTGCCCGCCCAGGTGCGCATACAGCACGTTGGAGCTGGCCGGGATCTCCTGACGGGCGACGAGGTCGATGAGCCCAGCCATGGACTTCCCCTCGTACACCGGGTCCGTGATCATGCCCTCGAGGCGGGCGACGAGGCGCATCGCGTCCATCGTGGCCTCGTCCGGCAGGCCGTAGACGCCGCCGTGGTAGCGCTCGTCAAGGATGATCTCGTGCTCGCGGAGGTCGCGCTGGAGCCCAATGGCCGTGGCGGTGCGACGCGCAATGCGGGCAATCTGGGCGCGGGTCTCGGGGACGGTGGCCGACGCGTCGATGCCGATGACGCGGCGCTTGCGGCCGCCCGCATCCTCCAGCACGGCGAACCCGGCGATCATCCCGGCCTGGGTGGAACCGGTGACCGAGCAGACGATGATCGTGTCAAAGAAGACGCCAAGATCGCGCTCCTGCTCTGCAAGCTCAAACGCCCAACCCGCAAAGCCGTGGCCGCCGAGCGGGTGGTCCGAGGCGCCGGCCGGGATGGGATAGGGCTTGCCGCCGGCAGCCTCAACGGACGCCAGCGCTTCCTTCCAGCTGTCGCGGATGCCGATGGAGAACCCCGCTGGGCTCAGCCGCACGTCGGCGCCCATGAGCCTGCTCATCAGGATGTTGCCCACGCGGTCGTAGGTGACGTCGGGCCACTCCACCCAGTGCTCCTGGACCAGGACACACCCAAGGCCCGCGTGCGCAGCAACGGCTGCGACCTGGCGGGTGTGGTTGGACTGGACGCCGCCGATGCTCACCAGCGTGTCGCAGCCCTGGGCAAGCGCGTCGGCCAGGAGGTACTCAAGCTTGCGAACCTTGTTGCCGCCAAAGGCGAGGCCGGAGTTGACGTCCTCACGCTTGGCCCAGACCGTGGCGCCGCCAAGGTGCTTGGTGAGGCGGTCCAGACGCTGGATGGGCGACGCGCCAAAGCGGAGGTTCTCGCGCGGATAGTCGGCCAGGATGGGCATCGGGGTCTCCTCGGGCTGACAGGGTTTCGGCTTCAGGATTCAGGGTTCGGGGTTCGGGCTGAGAGGCGTGGCGGGCGGGGCGGACCCGCTCACACGCGCACCACCAGGTCACGGGGCACGGCATCGGCGCGCAACTGGCCGGCCAGCCCCAACGACAGGCGAAACTCAGCTGCCAGCATGTCCAGCGCCATGCCCACGCCGCGCTCCCCGGCCCATGCCAGCGACCACAGGACGGGCCTGCCCAGAAACACGGCCGTGGCGCCGAGGGCCAGCGCCGCCAACACATCGGAGCCCCGGCGGATGCCGCTGTCAAACAGCACCGGCACACGCCCGGCAACGGCGTCAGCAACGGCCGGCAGCGCGTCAAGCGCGGCAATGGTCCCGTCCAGCTGGCGTCCGCCGTGGTTGGAGACCTGGATCCCCGCGGCGCCGGCCTGGATCGCCCGAAGAGCGTCATCGGGATGGAGGATGCCCTTGGCGATCACCGGCAGCCGGGTGTTCCCAACCACCCATTCAAGGTCCGCCCAGGTATTGGACTGCTTGAACCCGTCATCGCCGTACGTGTCGCCGCGCCTGTGGGCGCTGCGCCGCACGTTGGCATACGACACCCCGTCCGGCAGCTGGAAGCCCAGGCGGACGTCGCGCTCGCGGCGGCCGAGGATGGGCGCGTCCATCGTCATCACGATGGCCTCATAGCCTGCGGCCTCGGAGCGCGCCAGCAGCTCGCGGCTTCGCCCAAGGTCTTCAAGCAAGTAGAGCTGGAACCAGGACGGGGCACCAGCCGCGCCAACCTCCTCAATGGTGGCCGTGCCCACGGTGGACAGCGTCATCACCAGCCCACGCGCGGCGCAGGCGCGGGCAACGGCGACATCGCCCGCAGGGTTGGCCATCTTCATCAGCGCCATCGGCGCCACGCCAAACGGCGTGGGCCAGCGCCGGCCAAGCACCTCGACACTCGTGTCCCGGCCTTCAATCTCCACACCCAACCGCGGCACAAACCGCCAGCGCGCAAACGCGGCGAGGTTGTCGGCGAGCGTGCGCTCGTCGGTGGCAGCGCCGCTGTAGTAGCCCAGGATCTCCGGGCGCAGCGACGCGGCGGCCAGCGCCTCAAAGTCCGCCAGGCTGACCGGGTCAGACGCGCTGCGGGCCGGGCGGTCCGGATGATCCTCCGGGGCGGGGTCAGGCATTGGTCAGCCCATGCCCCGGATGCGCAGCGCGTTGGCGTGGGCCGGGAAGCCCTCGTGGTCCGCCAGCGCAAGCGTGGCCGGGGCCAGCGAGCGAAGACCGTCCTCGGTGAGCTCCCCGATGGACGCGGTGGTCATGAACGTCCGCGACGTCACGCCGCCGTTGATCCGCGCAAAGGCGCCTGTGGGCAGCGTGGCCGGGACGCCGATGGTGAAGTTGGCCGCGCTCACCGGGGAGTGCTGGCCCAGCAGCACCTCGCCCGCATAGGTGAGCTTCGCAAAGGTTGCCTCGGGATCGGCCGTGGCGATCTGCATGTGCTCGGGCGCGTAGTCGCCGGCAAAGGCGACGGCCTCGTCCATCGTGTCAAACAGGAACGCGCCGCCAAGGTTGCTGAGCGCGGACCGGGCGTACGAGGCGCGCGG